>CAYTAY010000015.1:0-20266 GCA_964435845.1 uncultured Azoarcus sp. | reverse complement strand
GGTATATGAACCACAAAGACACAAAGTGATGAAGGCAGAGTCCACAGTGCGATCATTTGCTCCCGTCGATGCAGATGTTGAAACGCTGGCGGCGGTGGTATATGAACCACAAAGACACAAAGTGATGAAGGCAGAGTCCACAGTGCGATCATTTGCTCCCGTCGATGCAGATGTTGAAACGCTGGCGGCAGGGGTTATCGATGCTGCTTTCCATGTGCATAAGGCACTTGGGCCGGGCTTGCTTGAATCGGTCTATGAAACCTGCCTGTGCCACGAGCTAAAGCAGAGAGGCATCCCCTTCAAGTCCCAAGTGGCGCTGCCCATCCATTACAAGGGGCTCACTCTCGACAACGGGCTGCGCCTGGACTTGCTCATCGACGAAAAGCTCATAGTCGAACTCAAGGCCGTCGAAAAGATGCAGCCCCTCTACGACGCACAACTGCTCACCTACCTGAAACTGAGCGGCCTGCGCCTCGGCCTCCTGATCAACTTCAACACACCCCTGTTCAAGGACGGCATCAAACGCATCGTCCACTAACGCCCATGACTCTTTCTTTTTCTTCTCTTAGTGCCTTAGTGGTTAACCAATAATGCCTGCCATGGACAAGATGCTGGCGAAAATCGGCACCCCCACCAGCGGCTCGGTCAAAGTCAACGGCCGCCTCACCCCAAGGAGTCCTAGACATGAGCCTCACAATTGAACAAATCACCGAGGAAGCACTTTCGCTCCCCAGCGAGGCGCGGGCTTTGCTTGCCGATCGCCTTGTAGAAAGCCTCGACCCCTTAAAGGATGGCTATATACGGCAGCTTTGGATTGCCGAAGCGCGCACTCGCCGTGATGACGTCCGAACTGGCCTGGTTGGAACCATTCCGGGCCAGGAGGCGCTGGCTCGCGTTCGGAAATCGGTCACGCGATGAGATTCGAGTTTCACCCGGAGGCGCTGGACGAGTACGAAGATGCCGCGCACTATTACGCGGAATGCCGGAAAGGACTGGAGCTTAGGTTCATCGCCGCAGTGGAGCATGTCATCCAACAAATTACCGATGCGCCTGACCGCTGGCCGGTGCTTGAAGAGGATATTCGTCGATGCCTTGCCCGAGTCTTTCCTTACGCAGTGCTTTATTCGGTTGAGACCGATTACGTACTGATCATCGCGCTCATGCACAGCCACCGCGAGCCAGGATATTGGCGCAAACGTATCCCGACAGCACCCAAGTCACTATGATTCCCCATCCATTTTTCTTTTCTTCGTGCCTTTGTGGTTAAACCAAAATGCCTGCCATAGAAGTCAGCCATCTCACCAAGGAATACCGGCTGGGCGCCCTGCAAGGCCTCAAGCAAGCCCTGCTGAATACCGGCGCACGCCTGGTCCGCAAACCCGTACAGGCGCCACCCCTCTTCAAGGCGCTGGACGACGTCAGCTTCACCATCGAGCAGGGCGAGGTCGTCGGCATCATCGGCCACAATGGGGCGGGTAAATCGACGCTCCTCAAAACGCTGGCCCGCGTCACCACCCCAACCAGTGGCACCGTCAGGGTCAATGGTCGCATCGCACCCCTGATCGAAGTCGGCGCCGGCTTCGTTCCCGATTTCACCGGGCGGGAAAATGTCTATCTGAACGGTGCGATCCTCGGCATGTCGCGCAAGGAGATCGATCGCAAGTTCGATGAGATCGTCGACTTCGCCGAGATGGCGGAATTCATCGATACCCCGGTCAAGCGGTATAGCTCGGGGATGCAAGTGAAGCTCGCTTTTGCTGTTGCAACCAGCATCGATTCGGAGATATTGATTGTTGACGAGGTACTGGCGGTAGGTGATCTCGCATTCCAGCAGAAGTGTATCGAGCGAATGGAAAGCCTGATCAAGCATGAGGGGCGAACAGTAACAATCGTGGGACACAACATCCGCCAGCTTCAGAGAATTTGCTCTCGAGTCATACTACTTAATCATGGCAAGATCGCAATGGATGATAAACCTAACCCCGCATGTGCGCGTTTTTATGAAGAATCTCAAACTCGCAACATCTCAAGGCATATTACCGATAAAAGCGTAATTCGACCTCAACGCACAACAGGTGATATTGAAATTCATCGAGTTGGAATAATTGACAACGAGGGAAAGAAGATCGATTCTGCAGTCCTGCATAATCCTTTAACCATAGAAATCGAACTCAGTAGTACCAGAGTTATTGAAAAACCAGAAATCACTCTCGGTATCCATACCTCAGATTTCGTCACTGTCATTGGCGTTAATAACCAGAACTCTGCAAGCATTCCATCCATTCACGTTGGGATGCAGAGAATTGAATGCACGTTAGATCACATACCTCTAAGACCAGGACCGTACAGCTTGCGCATTGTGGTCTTTGACCAATACAGACAGAGGCTCTGGGATGCGGAGAATATAATCCCGATTGTCGTACAACCCGGGGGGACTGACATCACAAAACTCCCTGATATCGGCATTATTGATATCCCAAGCAAGTGGTCGCGCAAGCCGATTTGACATAAGCGTAATTCAGAAACCTCAGTTTGGATAAGCTTCCAGTGAAAATTCTTTATGCGAGCAGACGTCCACCCTACCCGTTCTTCTTAGGCGGTGCAGCTCGCTCAGCGCACAACATGCTCAACGTCCTCGGTCGCGACCTTTCATGTGAGTGCTTATCGATCGGGGCGCGTGACTTCGCACCTGACTCATGGAAGATGCCGAACAGCGAGACTCACGACCATCTCAACATTAGGTCAGTTGGTGAGCGTGATGGCGTTTTGGAAATCGACTGTGGTTACCCCGTAGAGCTCCATGCATTCTTTCAAAACGCGCTTAAGCAGAAGATTAGAAATTGGCGGCCGGATTTGATCTGGACTCAACTTGATGGGATCGAGGAGGTTGCCACCATCGGATTGAGAGCTAAGGTACCAACCATTGTTTTCTTTCGTGACGCCGAAGACTCAGTTCCCACGATAGAGAGAATTGCACGCTCGAGCGCGGCAATTATCTGCAACAGTAGCTTCATGGCTGGACGAATCCGGGAACTGACTGGAAAAACTCCTCACGTCATATACCCCTCGTTCGACCCGATGGAGGGTGCTCCGGCGGGTGAGGGTGGCTTCATTACACTGATCAACCCTCATCGAGTAAAGGGGCTTGAGACGTTTCTTCAAATTGCCAAGAGACTCACTGACGAACGTTTCATGGTCGTTGAATCATGGCCAATGACAGCGGATGACCAGCGTACGCTTCTAGCCAGGATTGCCCATATTGGAAATATCGAGTTCTCGCACCGAGTCCCTAGAATCGAGACCATTTATGGGAAAACAAAGCTGCTTGTTGTCCCCTCCATCTGGGAAGAAGCCTTTGGAAGGGTCGTTATAGAAGCTCAATCTTTTGGGATACCGGTAATCGCCAGTGAGCGGGGGGGGCTCCCAGAAGCGGTGGGAGACGGGGGGATCTGCATCCGCGACTACCTAGATGCCGAAACGTGGTCTAAGGAGATCCGATCGCTACTGGCTGATCGTGAGCGATATGAGTCGCTTTCTCGCGCAGCAAAGTTGCACGCGCGTAGCGACCTTTTTTCGACTCAGCATGCGGCGCAATCTTTTTTCCATTTCGCCTCGGACCTAATCCGCACGAACAATGAGAAGCCAGCGCAGGGTTTCAATTTTCGCTGTGCGCTTTTTAATTTGTTGCGAAGGAAGGATGATCTTTGATCGGAACCGAAACCAATAGCGATGGGCCAGAGGTAAAGTTTAAATGCGAACACTCCTGAAAGTCGCCGCTACAGCCTGCTTGTTTTTGCTGCTCGCTTGTTCCAAAACAGACGTCGCCCCTGTCGCGTTCGAGGACGTCAGCGAAGTCGCTGGATTATCCAATCTGACTGGCATGACCTTCGGCGCCGCCTGGGGCGACTTCGACGGCGACGGTCTGCCGGATCTTTACGTCACCAACCACCTCAACGAGCCCAAGCTGTTCCGCAACCTCGGCAACGGCAGTTTCGAGGACGTTACCCACCGCTATTTCAACCCGGCCGAAATCGCCGGCGACAGCCATGGCGCCGCCTGGGCCGACGTCAACAACAACGGCAGGCTGGATCTGATCCAACTGACCGGCGCAGTCGTCGGCGTGGGCGAGGAGCCCAAGCGGTTATTCATCAACCAGGGCGACCGCTTCATCGACGACGCCGAAGCCCTGGGGGTGATCAATCTGCAAGGCCGCACCCGCATGCCCTTGTGGCTCGACCTGGATGGCGACGGCAAGCTTGACCTCATCCAGGGTGCCGAGGCCCGCTTCGACGATGTCGAGCCACCCTTTACCTTTCTCCAGCAGGGTGGCCGCTTCCAGAAGGCGATGGAATGGCTGAACTTTCGCTCGCGCTCGGTGCCCTTCTGCATCGTCACGCAGTTGATCGATGACGGGCACCCGGAGCTGGTTTGCCGGGTGGCTGGCCAGAACGTGACCGCGCAGATCTTCAGCACGGCCAGCCAGCCACCAACCGAGCTCGATCTGCTGCCGATCACCGCGTTCGAGGATATTGCCGCCGGGGACTTCGACAACAGCGGTCGGATGGACTTGTTCCTGGCGCGGCGCAATCCGCCGGGCAGGATCGCCTTCGGACGACCCGCCGATGACCAGGTCATTGCGGATTTTTCGGTCAATCAGGCGGACTTCGCGCACGAGACCGCCTTTGAATTCCGCGCCCAGGGGCCGCTGCGGGTCGCACTCATGCCCCATCGCCCGCGGGGCTGGCTGGAACCGGCCCAGATCACTTTCGGCAGTCAGGCACAGTCGCCAGATGCGCTGGATTTCGAGCTGACGGCAGAGACCGCTGCCGGCATGGCGACATCCGCTCATGATCCGCGCGGAGAGTTTCGCATCGGCTTCGTGGCCCCCGACCGGTGGCAAGTGCGACTGTACCCACCCTCCGCGGGTGCTGGCAAGTTACCGCGCAATGTGCATGTGCAACTCGGCGTTCACGCTGCGGGCGAAATCCGCGACCTCAAGGCGTCTGCCGAGGCGGAGCGCCCGGAACACGCGCCGCAGCGCCTGTTCATGAACCGGGGCGGCAAGCTCGTCGAGGAAAGCGACAAGCGCGGCGTGAACAAGACCCCGATCGCCGCCATGAACGTGGTCGCGGCCGATTTCAACAACGACATGCTGCTCGACCTGTTCATCCTGGGCTCGGGCGACGTCGGCATGCACGACAGCCAGTTGCTGATCAACCAGGGGGGCGGCAAGTTCAAGGCGCAGCCCCTGGGCAATGGGGTCGCCCTGCCGCGCGCAGGCGTGGGCGACAGCGTGACGACGGCGGATTTTGACGGTGACGGTTTCATCGACCTGCTGATCGCCACCGGCGGCAGCATGGGCCGCAGCCTCGGGCTGCCCTCGGACGGCGGGCGCTACCAACTGTTGCGCAACACTGGCAACGAGAATCGCTGGCTGCAGATCGACCTCGAAGGCACGCGATCGAACCGGGACGGGATTGGCGCCCGCGTGTTCGTGACGGCCGGCGGTCTCACCCAGACCCGCGTGCAGGACGGGGGAATCCATCACCGCAGCCAGAACCACAGCAGGCTGCACTTTGGTCTTGGCTCCAATCAGACTGCGGAGCGGATCGTCATTCAGTGGCCGAGCGGCGTGAAGCAAGAGCTAACCGCAGTTGCAGCGAATCAGTGTCTCAGGGTGCGCGAGCCCGAATGACCATGGCTGCTCGGCATGAGTTCGTCTATCTGATCCTTTCGCACGGCAAGGGATCACAGCTATACCGACTGATTCGTACGCTCAAATCAGGGAGCCCGAACGCCGCAGTGGTCGTACATCATGATGCCAAAGGCGACCTACCCGATTTCAAAGCTACAGACATCGACAGTGGCATTTATGTCGTCACGCCCCGTATTGCGGTCACGTGGGGAGAGTTCAGCCTTCTTGAGGCGATATTACACAGCCTCCGGTTTATCTCGACCCAACTCGATTACGACTGGGTATCGATGATTTCGGAGAATGATTATCCTGCGACTGCGCTGCACAAGATCGAAACCGAACTCCGAGAGACAACTTTCGACGCATTTATTAGATCAACTCCAGTGACATGGAATGATTACGCAGCGCGTTACTATCTCCAATATTTCATCGTCCCGAGAAATCCTTACGCATATCGAATTCCGAAGTTCATACGTAATTTAGCGTATGGGTTAAGGCGCTCCATCAATGCAAGACAGAATTACGTGCACATTGAAGGGGGTGTACGAGGCGTTTCTACCCAAATGGGTGTCCGATATAGAGCACACCCTTTCGACACTTCCTTCGTCTGCCACAAGGGTAGCACTTGGTTCACCATGTCACGACAGGCCGTCCACTATCTATTGGATTTTGAGACTGTGAAACCCGAAATCCTCCGGTGGTATAGACGGACATGGGTGCCTGATGAGTCCTATTTTCAAACCGTACTTAAGAATACCCAATCACTTAATGTAAGCAACGATCATCGTCGCTTCATAAAATGGGATACGGCACATCTTGCGCACCCAAAAACTCTGACAATCAGCGATCTATCGGAAATACTGGGATCGGGAATGCACTTCGCTAGAAAAGTAGACGCCAACATCGACTGTGCTCTGCTGGATGAACTCGATCGCGTAATACTCGAATAACTCAGTTATTAACAGGATTGAGCCGATGCTTTTCTGGCCAAAGAAGAAGCCCAGTCACGAGCGCGCCATGGACTGGTTCAAGGCAAACATGGTGCCTGACCAGGGCATCATCGTGCACACCAAACAGAAGGTACCTTACCCCGAAGTGACTGGTTACTACATCCCCACGCTTTATCAATGGGGCGAGACCGAGCTTGCGCGCACCTGCACGCGCTGGCTGCTGTCGATCCAGTTGCCCGACGGCGCCTTTCCCGCGCCGGACGGCACACCCTACACCTTCGACACCGCTCAGATCATGCGCGGCCTGTGCGCAGCAATCGACGATGTGCCCGGTGCGCGGGAGTCCCTGCGCCGCGCCAGCGACTGGATGCTCACCCAGGTAGCGGAAGACGGCCGCCTGCTGACCCCCTCGACCGAGCTGTGGACCGACATCGCGAGCGACCTCATCCACACCTACGCCCTGCCGCCGCTGGCCGAAGCCGGCCGCCTGCTGGACGAGCCGAAATACACTGAAGCTGCACACTTCGTGCTGGAACACTACAAGCAGCGCCCTGACCTGGTGCCCTTCAACCGCCTGACCCACTTCCACGCCTACGCCATGGAGGCGCTGTGCGAAATGGGCGAACTGGAACTTGCCGCCCGGGGCATGGCCGACGTAGCGCGGCTACAGAGCGCAGACGGCAGCATTCCGGCCTACCCGGACGTCAGCTGGATCTGCTCCACCGGCATGGCCCAGTACGCGATCGTGTGGTACACCCTGGGCAAGCGCGAGCCGGCCGACCGCGCCATGGCCTATCTGGAGAAAATCCAGAACAAGTCGGGCGGCTTCAACGGCAGCTACGGTGAAGGCGCGAAATATATCTCGGGCGCCGAGATCAGCTGGGCGGTGAAGTATTTCCTGGACGCCTGGCGGCTCAAGCAAAAGGAGGTCATCAAGCATGCTTAAGGTACTCACGGTTTTCGGTACCCGCCCAGAGGCCATCAAGATGGCCCCGCTCATCGCCGAGCTGGAGCGTCACCCCGGCCTGATCGACAACCGCAACTGCCTCACCGGCCAGCACAAGGACATGGTGGCGCCGCTGATCGACCTGTTCGGCATCCGCGTGGATTACGATCTGCAATTGATGCGCGAGAACCAGACACTCGAACACATCACGGTGGCGGTGCTGCAGGAGGTGGGCCGCATCCTGCGCGCCGAACACTTCGACCTCGTGCTGGTGCAGGGCGACACCACCACGTCGATGGCGGCGGCGCTCGCCGCCTTCTATGCCGGCGTGCGCGTGGGCCATGTGGAAGCAGGGCTGCGGACCTTCGACAAAGCCAACCCCTACCCGGAGGAGTCCAACCGCAAGATGATCGACGCGGTGGCTGACCTCTTCTTCCCCCACACCGAGGTGGCCAAGGGTCACTTGCTCAAGGAGGGTATACCGGAAGCGCAGATCGAGGTGACGGGCAACACCGTGATCGATGCCCTGCTGGACGTGTCGAGCCGCCCCTTCAGCTTTGCCGGCAGCGTGCTCGAGCATCTGCCCTTCGATTCCCGGCGCATCGTGCTGGTAACCGCACACCGACGGGAGAGCTTTGGCGAGCCCTTCGAGTCGCTGTGCCGGGGGCTGCGCGAACTGGCCCTGAAATACCGCGACGACATCATGCTGGTGTATCCGGTACATCGCAACCCGAACGTGCGCGCGGTGGTCAATGCCGCCCTGGCCGGCCTGGACAACGTGTTGCTGACCGACCCCATGGACTACATGCCCTTGGTACACCTTATGAAGCGGTCCTACATGGTGCTGACCGACTCCGGCGGCCTGCAGGAAGAAGCGCCCAGCCTGGGCAAGCCGGTACTGGTGATGCGCAAGGTCACCGAGCGCCCCGAGGGCGTGGCCGCCGGCACGGTGAGAATAATCGGCACCGACTCCGACACCATCGTGGCCGAAGCCTCACGCCTGCTCGATGAACCGGATGCCTATCACGCGATGGCCTCGAAGGTGAATCCGTATGGCGACGGCACCGCCAGCCAGCGCATCGTGCGCCGCCTTCTCAAAGATGCCGGGCTGATGCCTCGATGACCGAGACCGCCACCGCGCCCACCGTCAGCATCGTAATGCCCACCTACAAACGGGCGCACCTGCTCGGCGGTGCGATCCGCAGCGTGCTGGCGCAGCGCTTTACCGAGTTCGAGCTCATAGTAGTCGACGACAACTCGCCCGACGACACCCCTCAGGTGGTGGCGGGCTTCGACGACCCGCGCATCCGCTACGTGCGCAACGACCCGAACCTGCGCCTTCCGCGCGCGCTGAACCGCGGCTTTTCGATGGCACGCGGGCGATATCTCACGTGGTCCTCGGACGACAATTTCTTTGCCGATACGGCGATCGAGCGCATGGTCGGGATACTTGAGCAGGGGCACTGCGACCTCGTATATGCCGATTACTACCTGTTTTCGGAGGTCGATGAACAGGGCCAGCCAACCGACCTGAAGCACGACCGCCTGCCCGCCACGCTGCAGCTGGAAAAGGGCAACCACATTGGTGCGTGCTTCCTCTACACGCGCCGGGCCTACGAGGCCGTAGGCGACTACGACCCGGAGCTATTCCTGGTCGAGGACTACGACTATTTCATCCGCATCGCGGGTCGCTTCGAGGCATGCCACATTGCCGAGCCGCTCTACTATTTCCGCCGCGACAACGACACGCTCTACCTGTCGCGCTTTGCCGAGGTAAAGGCCTCGGACGTGCTGGTGCGCTACAAGAACGGGCTGATCGACGAGGGGCAACTCATCGACGGGATGGTCGCCCTGCTGGCGCGCAACCCGGCTGGTCTCAAGCAACCGGTGCTCCGCACCCTGCACGGCGTGCTCAAGCAATACTCGTATCGCCTGTCGCAATGGCACGCCAGATTGGTGAAAAACCATTTGACCGGTCAGTTGCAACCGCGCGTGAGCCCCATTCTCGCCCAGTACAAGGCCGGCACCCTGAGCTTTGGCCAGGCGCGTGACGCACTGCGCGAACTGATGCTGAGCCTGGGCACGGTCGAATACCGGAATCCGACATGAAACTGCTCGACGGTCTCATCACTGCTTTTCGCGGGCCAGCACAAGCGCGCGCGGCGCACCGGCAGGCCTTGCTGCGCACACCGAGCATCGCGCGCGGTGTCGAGATCCTGCAGGCGCACACCCAGCCGGACGAAGCGGACGACGACTCGCCCATCTTTCTGTTGTCGGCCGGCTGGCGCTCGGGCTCGACCATGCTGCAGCGCCTGATCATGTCCGACTCGCGCGTGCTGATCTGGGGCGAACCCTACGATGAGTGCGGCACCATCCAGGCCCTGGCCGCAGGCATGAAGGCCTTCCGCGAGGGCTGGCCACCCTTGGACTATTACTATGACGGCAGCACCCCGCAGAACCTCTCGGGGGAATGGATCGCCAACCTGTTTCCTGGGCTCCAGGATCTGCGCCATGCCCACCGTACCTTCTTCGACACCTTGTTCGCCGAACCGGCCCGCCGCGCCGGGGCCGAACGCTGGGGCATCAAGGAAGTCCGCCTCACGGCCGAACACGCGCACTACCTGCGGTGGCTGTATCCCAAGGCACGATTTCTGCTGCTCTACCGCAACCCGCTGGAAGCCTATCGTTCATATTGCCGCTACGGACGGAGTTGGTACGACATCTTTCCGGATCGGCCAGTATTCACACCCACACAGTTCGGAACCCATTGGCGCCAGCTGATGAGTGGTTACCTGCACCACGCCCAGAAGCTCGATGCCCTGCTGGTACGCTATGAGGATCTGGTCGGTGAGAACCCACCCCTCGATGCCCTGGATGCCTACCTTGGCACGAAGGTTGACCGGAGTGTGCTCGGTAACAAGGTGGGTAGTTCCGAGCGTGGTGGTTCCAAGGTGGGCGTGAATGCGCTCGAGCGTTGGTTGTTGCGGCGCACGGTTGAGCCGATTGCCGCAAGCCAGGGCTATCAACTCTGAGCAAAAGCATGCACCTTGCCCTTTTATTGCCCAGGAAGATCCCATGAGCGCGCTCGTACAACCCCGAGCTGATGCCATTACGGCCGACCTCGCGCCAACACCACGATGCAGCATCATCGTCTGCACCTACCAGCGGGCCGAGTCGCTGCGGGAAACGCTTGCAGCCCTGCGCAAGCTCGAGATACCGAAGGACTGGTCCGCCGAATTCATCGTCGTCGACAACAACTCGAGCGACCACACCAAGCTAGTCGTTCAGGAGTCCCAAGCTGATTGGCCCGCCCTTCGATACGAGTTCGAACTCTCACAGGGGCTGTCGCACGCGCGCAACCACGGCATTTCTTGCGCGCGAGGCGCGATCATTCTTTTCACGGACGACGACGTCCTGCCCGAACCGGACTGGCTCGAGCACACCGTGGAAGGCATGTCACGGCACCAGGCCGACGCATGCGGGGGCTATATCGCACCCATCTGGGAGATACCACCGCCGGCCTGGCTGACCGAACGCTTCTACGGCTTCCTCGCAGTCAGGACCGATCGCGAGGATGACTACCTGATCGAGAATCCGTCTCAGGCACCGTTCGGAGCCAATATGGCGTTCCGACGGGAGGTGTTCGACAAGGTGGGGCTTTTCGACACATCTCGCGGTCGCAAAGGCAAGGTGCTGGCCAGCGGCGAAGATGGTGAGATGTTCGAACGCATTCTCGCAGCGGGCCTCAAGGCGGTGTTTCTCGGCAGGTCGCGAGTACATCACAAGGTTGAGGCTTTTCGGACTCGAAAGGCCTATTTTCGGAAATGGCGCTATCAGACGAGCCGCAATATAGCGATCAGCCGAGGCGTAACCGGTAATCGTCGACTTTTCAACATACCGCTCTACCTGTATTCACAAACGCTTCGGGCGATCGGCCGCGTCATTATCGCGAGAATCTCTCAACCAGCGGACGAAGCCTTCAACCGTGAGATCGTCGTCTTTCACTTTTTGGGTACGCTCGATGGTTTGTGGCGTACGCGACACGGCAACGAGCCGGCCTGAGGACACCCTGTGTCGGCCAATACGCCTGCATCGCTCACCATACTTATCTGCACCCACAACCGGGCCGAACTGCTCGAGCGTGTGATCGCATCGCTCAACGAGGCACAGTGCCCACCCGGGGGGGTACGTATCCTCGTCGCGGCCAACGCGTGCACCGACGACACCGTGGAACGTATGCACGCTTACCGCGCAGCCTGCCCGGCCGACGGCAAGCTGCCGCTCGAGGTGCTGGAGGTGCCCACGCCGGGGAAATCGCATGCGTTGAATGCCGCCATTCCGACGATAGAGAGCGAGTTGATCGCCTTTGTGGACGATGACCACCGGGTGGATTCGGGGTATCTGAACGCGATTGTCGCCGCAGCGCGACAGTGGCCGGATGCCGGCTTGTACTGCGGCAGGATTCTCCCGGACTGGGATGGCAGCGAACCGGAGTGGGTGCACGATGAAGGCCCTTACAAGATCTACCCGCTTCCGGTGCCGCGTTACGAACAGGGCGACGCCCCGAAGACCATCACCGCAGAAAAAGGGCCGATTCCCGGCGGCGGCAATCTGGTGATGCGGCGCGCGGTATTCGATCTCGCGGGTGAGTTTTCCACCGAACTCGGGCCGCACGGACACGACCTGGGTGGCGGCGAGGACAGCGAGTATGTGCTGCGGGCGATGGCCCGAGGGGTGCGATGCCAGTACCAGCCAGCCATGGTGCAATACCACTATGTGGATAACGAACGGCTCCGGGTGGGCTACCTGCTCAAGAAGAGCTACCAACGGACGCGCTCTACCTCGCGCATCCACGGCAACGGCAAGGTGCCGCTCTACATGTGGCGCAAGCTCGCAGAGTATTCGTTCCACAGCGTCTTTTCGGTTTCGTGGGCGCGTCGACGGTTCTTCTGGATGCGCACCGCCGCGGCGTTGGGCGAAGTTCAGGGGCGACGCGAATCCGGACACCGTGGGCGCGGGCTGGATCTGCCAGCCGACCGCTTGACCTGGATGTTGTGGCTGACTGCATTGGCGGCGCTCGCAGGGACGTTGCTGGCCTGGTTCGGTGCCGGTGATCAGCGCTGGAGTGCGATCGCGGCATGCGGCCTGGTGGCCTCGACCGGCACTGCTGCGCTGGTGGTGAAGTCGCTGGTGGACTTTTCCCAGGCCGGCCCGGTGATAAAAGACGAGATTCTTGCCCACTACCGGCGCTATGGCCTGTTTGCGCTGACTCGGCTCGCGCTATGGTGCTTTGCGTTGCTCATGTTTCTCGGTGGGGGCGGCCTGCTTCTTTATGGCTCGCTCGCCGTGTTGCTTGGCTGGCAGTGGTCTTTTCCGGCGGCGACGCTCGCTGCACTACTTGGCGTCATCTTAGCCGGGGCGCTCCAGTTCATCCGTTTGCTTCGCTTCAACCCCGGCTTGCTGGTCGCTTCGATGAGCTACCGGATGAGCCGCTTCCACCCACTATGGCGCTGGGCCACGGCACAAAGGGTTCGCATTCTGGTGACCGGGGCCCTTGCACTCGTCAGTCTTCTGGTACTTACTGCCCTGATCAAGCTGATGCTCGCCGCGCGGTATGACCTGATGGTCACGCTCGGCGGCGCATCGCTGGCTTACGCCGCGATCGTCTTCTGGTCGGTCTGGCAACCAGAGGCGAAACCGGCACGCAACCGCGCGCAGCAGACACCAAGTGGCAAGCCGCACATCGTGATGATCGGCTCGGACACCCTGCGGGCGGACCGCCTCGGCAAACTAGGGTACCACCGTAGCACCACCCCTAACATCGACGCACTGTGCGAGCGCGCAGCACTCTTTTCCAACTGTTACGTGCCCTGCGCCCGCACCGCACCGAGCCTGGTTTCGCTCTTCACCGGGACGTGGCCACACACACACGGGATACGAGACAACTTCGTGGCTGACGAGGACACCCGGCTCCGGGTGGACACACTGCCACAACTTCTCAAGGCGCAGGGCTACGTGACGGCAGCCTTGTCCGACTGGTGCGGCGCCGATCTCGGCAAGTTCTCGTTCGGCTTCGACATCACCGACCTGCCGGAAGACCAGTGGAACCTGAAATATCTGATGCGCCAGGGGCCAAAGGATCTACGACTATTCATTAGCGCATTCACGCACAACCGCTTCGGACGGGTGTTCATCCCGGAGCTGTTCTACCTCGGGGGCGTACCACTCACGCGCGACATCGGGCGCCGAGGGCGCCGACTGCTCACACGGCTGACCGAACACGATAAGCCCTTTCTGCTCAATCTGTTCTACTCCACCACACACCCCCCTTTCGCGTCCGAATGGCCTTGGTACGAGAAATTCACCGACCCGACCTACGACGGGAGTTCGCGCTTCGCTATGGCGCGGCTCACCGATCCATTCGAAATCATCCGACGCCAAGGAGAGCCGCGCGAGGAATTCGACCTCGACCAGATCCTCGACCTCTATGACGGATGTGTTGCGCACTTCGACGATGAGGTCGGGAAGATGATCCAGCATCTTGGCGACTGCGGTTTGCTAGAAAATACCCTGATCGTCCTTTACAGCGACCATGGCATGGAGTTCTTCGAGCACGAGACTTGGGGTCAAGGGAATTCGGCCGTGGGCGACTTCAGTGCCCGTGTGCCGCTGATTATCTCTGGGCCTAGTGTCCCATCTGGGCATCGCGTGGATCAAGTCATACGCACCGTTGACGTGCTGCCAACGCTGCTTCACCTGATCGGAGGCCCCTTGGTCGATTGCGATGGGCAGACGCTTCGTGCGGCGATGGAGAATCCGCAACACGACCTGCATCTCTGTGCATTCAACGAAACCGGAATTTGGGTTGCAAAAATACCGGGGCTGCCCGATGGGCACCTGAGCTATCCGGAGTTACTGGAGTTGCTGGACGTACCCGATAGGGCCAAGGGAACGCTGGCGATCAAACAAAGCTTCCGTTTGGCTGCGCTCGCGGCCAAGGACCGGATGATTCGCGACGGTCGATGGAAGCTCGTCTTCCAACCGCTCGAGAACGGCACGCGCTTATCTCTCTATGACCTGATCGAAGACCCCGGATGCACCACGAACTTGGCGGCCAAATATCCAGAGGTGGCCGAAAACCTCCATAAAAAACTTCTGTCATGGATGGAAAAGGACCCCGTCCTATCGAAAAAGGCTCACTGATCGGTCTCGAACGATTCCCTCCACCGCTCCTCGATCGAAGCAGGAGGACAAAAGCGGCAGCTTCGACCGGAATCGACCGAGCTCGCCGAGTCCGAAGCATCACCCTCTGCCACCGGCTCGTCGCTGCGTTGCGCCTGAACCTCTCGGCGCGAAGGCCAAGGGTCTGAGCGCGGACGGTCCGGTGCCGTCTGTGTTGCGACTGGCTCTGGAAACGGACGCGCGCCTCCGCTGTCCAGATACGCCGCCTGCAGCCCACTGTGACCCGGGTTATACCGCAGGCCCTCGGTCAGGGTTTCCAGCGCATCACGCTGCCGGTTCATCGCCCGCTGCACTTTAGCCAGCTCGATATAGGCCCTGGGAAAACGTCGATTCGCCTCTATCGCCGCAGCAAAATCGCTTGCGGCCTCGGCGTGATTGCGCGCAAGGAGATGACTGCTGCCACGTTCTACGAGCAAGAGCGGGTACAGCGGGAAACGCGGGGTCGCGCGAATGATCACATAGGTGCAACCGTCTACGGATTCCCGGATGTTGAATCTGAACTCATTGGAATCACGCGGAAACGCCATCGCGCGATTTCTGAAGCGCAGGCAGTCACAGAAGTGATGCAGATGCCCCCATTCAGGCGAAGCATTCGCAGGCGGCCGGGGAATGAACGCACGGCACATTTCCTGCTCTTGCGGGGTGGCTCCCCACTGGTTTGCCCAGGCAACTGTCGACGAAAGCGCAAGAACAGCACCAACAACAACCATTCGCAACTGACAAAAGGTCATGCAGACGTCCTCCGGGGTTCGCTCGCTTGCAGTGGTGGGCAGACACCTTGCTTTGGCAAGCAAGCCATTACACGGCTAACTCACGGGTACGACGCGCGACACTCGCCCATGAAAGTTCTTCACTCGCTCGTTTGAATGCCTCCTTTGACATTCTAGAGCGCAATGACTTGTCGTTAAGCATTCTCGTCATCGCCGAGCCGACCTCATCTGCGGTCTCCGCCAAGACACGCATACCGGTCAAACCATCAATCACTGCAGATCCAGTACCACCAGCAGCACCTGCCACAGCAGCCTTCCCGCAAGCAGCGGCCTCGATGAACACCATCCCGAAACCCTCGGTATCCCCGTCGATCTCGCGATTGGCCAACACGAATAGGTCGCAGGCGTTGTACCAGCGCGGCAGCTCGTCCATGGGCACATGGCCCAGTAAATGGACTCTTTCCCCACACCCGCTATCGGCAATCAACCCCTCCAGATACGCCTGATCCTCGCCAATGCCTATGATTGCATAATGGACGTCGAGCCCTGACTCGACAAGCCCTGGCAGGCAGCGGATGACAGTGTCGAAGCCTTTGCGGCGGCTGAGCCGGCCGACTGACAGGAGCAACAGCGTGCCTTGCTTCAGGCCAAGACGCTCGCGCAAATCGGCTGTTGGCAGGCCCGGACGGAAGCGTTCGGTGTCGACGCCGGGATGGATGAGTTCGATGCTTCGCGCCGCCACGCCCATGCCGATGAGGGTGTCGCGGGTGAAATCGCTGTTGGCAATGACTTTGTCGGCATGGCGCAGAGCGAAGCGCATGGCCTTGTATTTGTTGCCGCGCCCCCAGCCGGTGAGCTCTTCCCCGTGGGCGTAGATGACCACCTTGTGAAGCGTGAGCCGTGCCACCAGCCAGGCGACCAGCCCTTCCGGCAGGGCGCGGCCGGCGTGCACCGCGTCGAAGCGGCGCGTGGCGGCAAGCCACAGCGACATGAAGAAGAACCTGAGATACATCAGCAGGGATTCCGGCCGCAGCCAGGGCACCCGCTTGAGCGACAGACGATGAACGGTGTTGGGATGGTCGGCGTCGTGCTCTGCGGCGCCGGGCACATCGGCAGTGACGATATGCACGCCCTTGCCCCCGAGGCGGCGATACACCTCGTCGAACCAGACGGCGGTGCCGCCTTTGGTGGGCAAATATAGTTCGGTCAAAACAAGATATCGACCTTGCTGGGTCACGATCTGACTCCGGATTGCATGGATGAGGAAGGCGGCGGACGGCGGTCGAGCAGCTTTTCGAGCAACAGCACCGGCAAGACAAGGCCGCTCAACAGCGCGAGTTTGCCGATGCGCGGCAAGCACCGCGCACGCTTGAGAAAGACACGCAGCCGCGGCAATGGATGCGTTTCAACCCACTCCGGGGATTGAGAGCCGATGCGCTGGGCCAGCTCCTCGCTTGGCATGAAGCGCAGCGCTGGCCACCTTGCGCGTGCCTGCTCGAGGAGACTGTCCAGTTCGGCAATGCTTGCAGCGCAGCACGCATCTCCGCGCGTGAAGTTGAAGCGGTGGGTTTCCAGCAGGGCCGGGCGCCCGAGTGTGATTCGCGCCTCGACCTGTTTCAAGGCATCTTGCGCAGTGTGACCGAGTGAGGGCTCGAAATACACGTCGCGCACCAGATAGCGGACACCCGCTTCGCCTGGCTGATGGTTGAGCGCCTCGCGATCCGGCATGGCGGGAGCACCCTGGGCATCACGTGCGGTCAAGCGGCGGCCGGGGGTGATGATCACTTTGACCCCCTGCTCCGCCCAAGCCCGCTCTACCGTTGCAGTCCAGACAAAGGTGGGTGGCACCACCACCGCTGGCGGTGCGCCGAACAAGACACGAAAAAGCTGCACCTCTTCGCGCACCGCCTCATTGATGGCGGCCGGCGCGAGCGCACGCGACGGCAAGACGGATGCGTCAACCCACCGGCTTTGCAAGGGGCTTGGCAGCGATTCCGTGTCCCACCCACGGCCTTCGCGCAACCAAGCGGCCACCGCAGTGTCGGTTTTCGCCGCCTCTAGCAACGCGGGTGGCCAGAGATGCTCCATGCCGTGGAGTTGGAGCGCGAACACGCCCTTATCCGCGCCCGTCAGCAAAGCATGGCGAACAGGGGCGAACCGCTCATCCGCGAGTGTGGTGCGAACATAACGCGCGTAGCCGCTTTGCTCGATGCTTTGGCAATCGGGCACGGCAAGCGCCACGCCAAGGGTCATGCAGGCCGGGCGGCCGGTGTGATCAGCATGCCGCGCGAGCAGGTCGCCAATGCGTGTGAGCACTTGGGCGTGGTCGGCGCCACCCGGCCCCCAGTCGTCGCTCTCGATGATAAGCACCGGTTGCCTCAATACCGGCTCACGCCACAGGGCGAGCAGCGGCCTGCGATAGGCGAGACCGATCGCCAGCCAACTGGCGAGCACGGCGAGGATCAGGGCGGTGATAAGTGGATTCATCCACATCGCCTCGATTGATGCCGGCTCGACATGACGCTAACGCCGACCACCTGGCGCCATAGGCAAGGAGTGCGTTGGAGGTGGCGCAGCAAGTTTGGAGGCGGGCGGTCGAACCGGCGCCGGCTCGGTCTTCAGTCCCGCAAGATGGCGTGTGACGACAAGGCGGGTCATCACCGTGATGGCAATCAGGTGATAGAAAAGGTTGAACCACTGAAGGCCCAGGAAAGAGCCCGCGCTCATGTAGGCGATGAGGCTCACCTGGATCATCGGGGCGAGGTCATGCGCCCAGGAAAGTTCTGCATGTCCCTTGCTGTTTCGGGTGATCCACGAGGCCGACATCCAAGTGTAGACGTGCAGCATGACGTACATGAAAAGACCGATCCAACCGACTTCCCCGAGGACGCCAAACCAGTTGCTGTGCGAATCCGTGCCACCAAAGCCGGTCACTGCCCGGAGCCCACCACCGAAGAAATTATGGTTGGCGAGGTAAATCGCATTCTTCCAGGCATAGATTCGACCCATGGCCGAGGCGTCTTCCTCATAGGTCTGGATCGTACTCATACGCTCGAACCACTCGGCCGGCATCACATAGAAGACGACCGCCAGCACTGGAATCGTGAGCATGACGACGCCGAAGCGGTTGCGCGCCTTCATGATGAAGAAGACGCCCACCGCTGCAAGACCGACAAGCGCACCGCGCGAATTGGTGCCGATGACGGCAATCAGGGTCAGCGCACCTACGGCGAGCATGGCGGTACGCGCCCATGGTTTGGTCATCTGCAGGCGCAGATACCATAGCAGCGGCATGACCATCAGCAAGGCTAGCCCCAGTGAGTTTCTGTCATCGATGAATGTGCCAGCAGGCCCGCGCACGTTGTGCCCCGCGCCGCCGGTGAGCACGAAAATGCCACCCTTTACCCCGTAGAAGGCGAGCGATGCGGCGGTAACGGCAACGAGCAGATGAATCCGGTGCTTGTCGTTGATCAACATCATCGTGACGTAGGTCATCAACATGATGCGCCAGACCTTGCTCCATTGCTCCCACGCCAGCCACGGGTAATTCGAAAAGACGGTGGAAACAAAGATCCAGGCGATGAACAGCAGCAGCAAAATGGTCTCGCGTGTCCACGGTATTTCCTTTTTCTCTTTGGAAAACACGAGACTGACCAGCGTCACCAGCGCAACCAGCTGGGCGAATGGCATCGAGAAGGCGAAACCCCAGGTCAGCCGGTGCGGGTTCATGAAGCTGAGCCATGCCCAAACCAATGCCCCGATATAGGTCCGCCAGAGTATGAGCGGCAGCAGGCCGACGATGGCCAGCGTGACCAGAATATCCCTCATGCGGATTGCTCCAATGAAGTCTCCTTGAGGAACCAGCGAACACGGGGCGGCAAGTCGATGCCGCTGAGCATCGCAGGCAAGCGTTGGGCGAGATCACGCTCGTGCTTCAGGCCGCGATCCTTGACCTGGTACAACCTGCCCTTGCCCGGTTGCGGCAGGCCGAGCGCTTCGCCCGCCGCGAGGCGCGACACCGCCTCGGCATAGACGACGGCGCTGTCTCTTACGGCACGCCAGAACAGCGCCAGTTCATCATCGCCCGGCTGGACGGCAGGGGACACATGGGCGATGAGCCCGCCGGTGTCGATGCCCGAATCGATGAAATGCAGGGTGCAACCGACTTTCTCGGGTTCGCTGTTGTAAAGCGCCCAGAAGGTGCAGTCCGCGCCGCGATACTCGGGTGACAGGCCACCATGCAGGTTGATGATGCCAAGGCGCCCCTGTTTGAGGAGTTCGCCCCGGATCAGCGATGTGCCGAACACGCAGATGAGATCCGGTTGCAGTTGCCGCGCCAGCTCGACCACCGCAGGGTGGTTGATGTGCGGCACCTCGCGGACGAGGTCGGGCCGGGTCAGCGCGGGCACGCTTCCGGGAAAGAAGAACTTCGCCTCCGGGTTGCCGGCGTAGCGTCGTCGATCCCGCAGCCAGCGCCAGGCTTTTCTCGCGAGATTGGTCGGCTGGAGTTTCTTCACGACCTTGCCCACACTCCAGTCGCCGCCAGTTTCCTGCACGATGGCCAGCGCCTCGGCTGCCTCGCAGAGCACATTGGCGACATGGAGATGGCGTGCGCTGCGACCGCAGAGGATCATGATCCTGGGTTTGCTCATGTGTTGACCCTCGCCGGCTCAGAGCCTGTGAATTTTTCGCAATTGCGCCGAACTGAGCGCACAAACGCTGC
>CAYTAY010000014.1:1985-29162 GCA_964435845.1 uncultured Azoarcus sp. | reverse complement strand
GGGCATGACCATCTTCCACCAGGCGAGGTTGTCGAGCGCGGTGCCCCACAGCACGGCCTTCTTGCCACCGGCGTTCATTGCGATGTTGCCGCCGATGCAGGAGGCCTCCGCCGAGGTCGGATCGACTGCAAACACGCGTCCGGACGCGGAGGCTGCTTCCGCGACATGGGCCGTCACCACGCCGGCGCTGGTACGGATGGTCGCGACAGGCTCGCTGAGGCCCGGTAGCACCGTCTCCTCGACCGCGCCCATATCGATGAGCTTCTCGGTGTTGATGACCACCGACTTGGCGTCCAGCGGTATCGCTCCGCCCGTGTATCCGGTGCCGCCGCCCCGCGGGATGATGGTCAGCCCGAGTTCAATGCAGGCGCGCACCAGCGGGCCGAGCTCTTCCTCGGTGTTCGGATAGAGCACGACGAAAGGATATTCGACCCGCCAATCGGTGGCATCGGTGACATGCGACACCCGTGCATGACCGTCGAAACAGATGTTGTCGCGCCGTGTGTGGCGCGCCAGCACCTTGAGCGTGCGCTTGCGCAAGGCCGCGGTTTCGTCGAAGAAGCGCTGAAACTCGCCGATGCAGACCCTTGCGGCGTTAACCAGGGTTGCCACCTTGCTGGCCCGTTGCGCGTCTTCCTCGGCGCTTTCGAGGCGCCGCTGCTCGACCTCGTTGATGCGGTGAAGCAGGGCCTCGGCCAGCGCATGGCGGCGGCGTGCATTCTCGAGCAGATCGTCCTGCAGGTAGGGATTGCGCTGCACGACCCAGATGTCGCCAAGCACCTCGTAGAGCATGCGAGCGGAGCGACCGGTGACCCGTTCGTTGCGCAGGGACTCAAGGGTTTGCCACGCCTCCATGCCTAGCAGGCGGATCACGATCTCGCGATCCGAGAAGGAGGTGTAGTTATAGGGGATTTCGCGCAGGCGCTGAGTCATGAGCGGTATGGTTTCTTTGGCTGCAGGGGAGCTTTCAATTGTAGCTTAGTGCGATGCAAAAAGAACATTCTGAAAGTCCATGTGATCTGTATGGTATTGATTTGCAGAAGCTTTTCATAAACGATGGACAGTCGCCGGCGGGAAAAGATTCCCGCTCCGCAGCAACGCTCTGCCCCGCCTTCATCGGCCGTGATCATGGCGCATGAGGGCAGGTCGAGGGACGACAGACAGATTCGCGCACCCTTGATGACCGTGAGCGCGGATGGCTCAGTCGGCAGTTGCCGCCATCAGCGCGATCTCGACCCGCCAGCCGGGTTTTGGGCTTCGATGACTGCAGTCAGCCGAGGAAGGGGCCTCGATGATCCAGGCAGCGCCGCTGTGGACGACGATGCCCGAGTAGCGGAGGATCGTGCCGAAACGCTGGATATCATAAGTTGCGGTATGCGGCTGCCAGAGGCCGACCATAACCCGGGCACCACGGGAGCATAACTGTAGGGGGCGGCCCACTGGGGCTGCAGCACTCTCCGCTTGACCGTCAGGTGCCCTGTTCTCAGACGATCTCGAAGAAGACCAGATCCCGCTCGATCTCGCTGGTGGAAAACCCGCAACCGATTCTTCCCGGCTCCACGAGGAGAGATTCGGCACCCTTGACGGTCCGCTCTCCAGCCTCTTGTTCAGCTACGAAGGTGCCGTTCGTGCTGTAGTCGATCAGCACGAAACCGCCACGCCTGCGCTCGATGCGGGCATGCTGGCGGGATGCCCGCGGGTCCATGATCACCACGTCGTTACCGAATTCGCGTCCGAAAAGAACCACTGGACGCGTGTCGTCGACCAGAACGATGTCGCCCTGATGCCTGATCCGCAGGCGTTGCTCCAGCCGGGTGGCGGGCGGCACCGAGACCACGGAGTCGGGCTGGCGCGCGACACTGTAAAGCGGCCAGTCGAGTGCCGGCAGGTCGCGCAGTTCGGTGCTTTCCGGCTTTGCGAAGTGTCGGGTTGCAGGCGACAGTTGCATCACCACCGCGTCGGTGGCCAGTGCCTCACCGCCGCGTGCAGCAGTCGCCAGCTGACGCGCGACCTCATGCGCTTGTCCGGGCTGCATGCCTTCTCCACCCTTGCCGTAATGAATGCCTGCCCGTACTGAAAAGCGTTTGCCGCGCAATGGCGGCAGATTACGGGTACGCTCGAGCATTTCGCAGGCGGCGAGAATCGCGCCATCGCAGCGTTCGAAGTTCGCACTGATGCCGTGGTCGCTGCGACCGAGTGAAACCCCGCGGTTGGCGCCGATCGCGAGATCGATGCGTCGCAGACAGCGATCGATCGCGTGACGGAACTCCAGCGTGCCGGTGGCGCTTGCGTCGGCGTTGGGGCCGCCGACGACATCGACTACGAGGGCACAGAGGTTTTTTCGGTCGGCCATGTTTTCGATGGGGGTCGATGCCGTCAGGTTGGCTCGCTGGTCCGATGATGTTCGGATAATCCTAGAAGCCTCGGTTGGACGTGTTCGAGTGTGCGTCTGGCGGCGCGCCAGGCGTGCAATCGGGTACGTAGCGGACTCACCTATCGGGTGACCCTCGTCGAAGCTGCGCATCCCAAGCTCTGTAAGGCATTCGAGGTCATAGAGAGCGATCAACCGAGCTTTCCAGGATAATAGCGCCAAACCCCCCGGGTGCGTTAGCTCATGAGAGGTGAGATGTGGATTACGCCCGGTGCTGCGGCACTTTCCGGTGAGCGGTACGAGGCGGACTGGTCGAACACGGTGTCGCCTTCTTCGACCTTGCTGCCCTGGGTCAGGGAGCTGAAATCGAACAGGCGGTGGTCGGCAAGATGTGAAGGGACGACGTTGCCCAGCGAAGTGAAAATCGACTCGATGCGACCGGGGTGGCGTCGCGCCCATTCCTGCAACATGCCCTTGATCTGCTTGCGCTGGGCGTTTTCCTGCGAGCCGCAGAGGTTGCAGGGGATGATGGGATAGTCCATTGCTCGGGCGAAGCGGGCGATGTCTGCCTCCTGGCAGTAGGCGAGGGGTCGGATCACGACATGATTGCCGTCGTCGCTGACCAGCTTGGGTGGCATGGCCTTGAGGCGCCCGCCAAAGAACATGTTGAGGAACAGCGTTTCGAGGATGTCGTCGCGATGGTGGCCAAGCGCGATGCGTGTTGCGCCCAATTCGCGCGCAGTGCGATAGATGATGCCCCGGCGAAGCCTGGAGCACAGCGAACAGGTGGTCTTGCCCTCGGGAATCTTGTCCTTGACGATCGAGTAGGTGTCTTCGGTGACGATGCGGTATTCGACCCCGATCGATTCGAACCAGGCCGGCAATACGTCCGCAGGGAAACCTGGCTGGCGCTGATCGAGGTTCATCGCGACGATACGGAAGTCCACCGGCGCGCGTTCGCGCAGTGCGAACAAACCGGACAGCAGAGTATAGGAGTCCTTGCCGCCGGATACGCACACCATGACGACGTCACCATCGCCGATCATCTGGAAGTCCGCGATCGCTTCACCCATGCTGCGCTCGATCTTCTTCTTGAGGCGCAGGAAAGTGTTCGAGAAGCGGCTTTCGACCGCATTGTCGCTGGCTGGCTGAGTCACGGGGGCGTCCTGTTGCGTCGCGCGAAAGCGATTCGTGATCGCAAACCCGGGATTATACTGATGAGCGGATGCCGCACTCTGCGTGATGCGTCACGAAAGGTTTCGGCGATGCCCTGCCGTCCTTCTATAGATGAGCGCTACGCCCACCGTCCACCGCGAGAATCTGGCCGGTCACATAGGGCGCCTCGAGCATCAGAAAGCGCACTGCGCCGGCGATATCGGCGGGGCTGCCGACCCGCTGCAACAGCGTGTGGCGGATGACCGCCTCCCGCTCATCCGGCGGGAACTGTTCGTCCTCTGGCCATTCTATAGCCCCTGGCGAGACGCCATTCACCCGCACCTCGGGTGCGAGTTCGAGCGCGAGTGCCCGGGTCAGGCCGAGCAGTCCTGCCTTGGCCGCCGAGTAGAGCGGGTAACCCTTCAATGGGCGTTCGGCGTGGATGTCGACGATGTTCACAAGGGCGCCACGCCGCGCGCGCAGTTCCGGCGCGAGCGCCTGGCTGAGAAAGAGCGGTCCGCGCAGGTTCGAACCCATGAGTTCGTTCCATGCGTTGTCGTCCATCTCGCCGATTGCCGTGGGAAAGAACGATGAGGCGTTATTGACCAGGCCATCGATTCGTCCATGCTCGGCGAGCACCTGATGGGCGATCCGCTCGGGCACACCCACCTGCGACAGATCGCCTCTCACCAGCGATGCGGAGTCCGGGCGCAGCCGGTTGAGTTCCGCGGCCAGCGTTTCAGCGTCGGCCGCGGAGCTCCGGTAGTGGAGCGCAATGGTCGCGCCACTAGCGTGCAGCATGCGGGCAATGGCGGCCCCCACACGGCGCGCGGCACCGGTGACGAGAATTACCTGGGCTTGGATCATGCATGTCTCCTGACGGCTTCGTCCGGATGCCGTTGAGTGTTGGAGGTAGAATACCGGCTTTCGATCGTGGCCCCGTGTTGCAAATGAAACTCCCGGAACCATCGCCTGATGCGCTCGAACAGAGCCTGGCGCTTGTGCAACTCGTGCAACAACGTATCGACGACAACGGCGCTTGGCTCAGTTTCGCGCGCTATATGGAGCTTGCGCTTTATGCGCCGGGCCTGGGTTATTACAGCGGCGGCTCAAGAAAGTTCGGCCCGGGGGGGGACTTCGTCACCGCGCCGGAACTCACCCCGCTCTTCGGCCAGGCGCTGGCGACACAAATCGAGCAGGTGATGGCGGCGTCGGCGAGAAACATCATCGAGGCGGGTGCCGGGACCGGCCTGCTGGCGGTCGATGTTCTTCGCGCGCTGGAGTCTCGCGGCATGCTGCCTGAAATCTATGCAATCCTCGAAGTGTCGGGCGAGTTGCGTGCGCGCCAGCAGCAAACCCTGGCCGATGCGGTGCCGCATCTGATGCCGCGCGTACGTTGGCTGGACCGCAGTCCGGAGCGTTTCTCGGGAGCCGTGATAGCCAACGAGGTGCTCGACGTGATGCCGGTGCATTTGCTCGCGGTGCGTCCCGGCGGCATTTTCGAGCGAGGCGTGGTGCGTGGCATCGAGGGCGGTCTGGCCTGGGATGAGAGGCCCGCCGAGGCCGCGGTGCTGGCGGCTGCGAAGGCGCTCGACCTGCCGGTTCCGGAGCAGGGGGCCTATGTGACCGAGCTCAACCTCGCGGCACGCGCCTGGATCACCGACTGGGCAGCACGCCTCGAGTGCGGTGCGGTGCTCATGATCGATTACGGTTATCCGCGCGCCGAGTATTACCTTCCCTCGCGCTCGAGTGGTTCCTTGCTGTGTTACTACCGCCACCGGGCGCACGCGGACCCACTGCTGTGGCCCGGGCTGAACGACATCACGGCCTTCGTGGATTTCACCAGCGTTGCCGAAGCGGCTTTCGATGCCGGCCTCGATGTGCTCGGTTACACGAGTCAGGCGAGCTTTCTGTTCAACTGCGACATCCTCTCCTTGCTTGCGCAACGCGGGCCGGAGGAGAGCGCGGACTACATTCGAGCCGCTCGCGCGGTGCAGCGCCTGACGACGCCACAGGAAATGGGCGAACTGTTCAAGGTGCTGGCGGTAGCACGTGGCATGCCGGCGCCGTTGATCGGCTTTTCACGGGGCGACCGCTTGCACGCGTTATAAACCTGGAAACCACAGTTGACCGCTTGAACGCTGTGCAAGCACTTGAATTTGCACCCTCGACCCCGGGCGATCGCCGAGGGCAGAGCGGGCTCGTGGCCCGATGTTGCGAGCCGGCCTACTCCTGGTTGCGGTAGAAAGCCTCGAGAAAGGCATCCGCCTCCAGCTTGGTTTGCTTGGTCTCGTCCGGTTCCGCCGAGTCGTCAGCAGTGGGCAACTCGACTGGCGGCAAACCCCCTGCTTCCAGCACCGCGTCGTCGTACTGATCGGTCTCCTCGATCTTTTTCTCGCTGCGAACGTTCATGGCCACCTTCCTTGTGATCCGGCGGAACCGTCTCCCATTCCGGTGCCGACTTCTCTCGACACCGATCCTCCCATATTGCCGCGACGGCCGGCCATGGCCTGCCTGCGGTGCTACAAGCCTGATCTTACGATCTGAATGTTGCAATAAAGTTCTGGCGATAGATTGGACTTCGGCTAGCAGTCTGTCGGGGTGCGCCGATCAGCCTCAAGTCCGACAGGCTGCTAGACCAGCGTATCGGCCAGCCAGTGCGCGATCGTATCTGCAGCGAGTCGCCAGCCAGCCTCGAGCATCACACCGTGCCCCATGCCGGGCAGGATGACCGGGTCGACATTGTAGGTTTCGGCGCTCATCCGGACCTGGCTGGGTGGGATCAGGTTGTCGTGCTCCGCGCCGACGACGAGCAGGGTTGGCCGGTTCATGCGTGCAGGATGAGGCAGGTTGAACATCGTCATGTCCCAGATCGCGCGATGTGATTCGGGCTGGCAGCGGTGGTAGTAGCGCAGCAGGATTTCAGCGTCAATGGGCTGGTGGAACAGCGCGTCGCGCAGACTCTCCGGGTGAGGCCGGCCACCACCGAGGATGCGGTTGAGGTCGGTCAGCAGCCCCGGCTTGCTCATCATCAGCCCGAGGGCGGAGCCCATCAGGCCTTGCGGTGGCACCGAGCAAAGCAGCACCGCGGCTGGCGCGGCTGCCTCCTCCAGATACTTTTGCACCACCATGCCGCCCATGGAATGGCCGATCAGCACCGGCGGCGCAGGCAGGCTTTGTACAGCCTCGGCGACATCGTCCACGTAATCGGCGAGCGAGAAGCTGTCCAGGTAGCCAGCCGGGCGACTGCCCCCGTGGCCGGAGAGGGAAACCGCGTAACTGTCGTAGCCGAGCCCAGCGAAATACGGCAGGAAATGCTCGTCCCAGCACCACGCAGCGGTGTAGGCGCCATGGACGAACAACAGGGGTATGCCTCGGCCCGGACCGTTGGCGGGGCTGCGGGCGATGACTTCGAGATCGCCAAAGCGGGATCGGTTCATGGTATTCCAAAAATTCAAGAAACGAGGCGCAGTTTACGACGGCTCGCGCTCGCTGCAAGCGCAACAGGTCACGATACTGCCATGCCGCGTTCGACAGCGGGGCGCAAGCGGATGGCGTCGTGCCAGCGCTGCACCGACGGGAAGCGCTTGAGGTCGATACCCTGCCAATCATGGCGGGCGATCCAGGGATAGGTCGCGATGTCGGCGATCGAGTAGTCCTGGCCGGCCAGCCACGTGTGATCTGCGAGCCGGGTTTCGAGCACGCCGTAGATGCGTAGGGCTTCCTTGGCGTAGCGTTCCATCGCATAGGGGATGATATCCGGCGCGAAGCGCAGGAAGTGATGAGCTTGGCCGAGCATCGGGCCGACGCTGCCCATCTGGAACATCAGCCACTGCATGACCTCGAGGCGTTCGCGCAGTTCCTGCGGCATGAGCTGGCTGGTCTTGCCGGCGAGATAGAGCAGGATGGCCCCCGACTCGCTCAGGGTGATCGGCTTTCCCCCCGGCCCCTCGTCGTCGGTAATGACCGGGATTTTGCCGTTGGGGTTGAGACGCAGGTAGTCGGGGGCGTGTTGTTCGCCTTTGGTGATGTCGATCGGCCGCACGACGTAAGGCAGGCCGAGCTCCTCGAGCGCAATCGAAATCTTGTGTCCATTGGGCGTTCCCCAGGTGTAGAGCGTGATCATGGCCGAGCCTCTCGTTGTGTTCTAATGACCGCCTTTCCAGGATGCAGGGGCATGCCCGGTGTTGCAGTGGATCATCGTCGTCGCTGTGCTGGTTTTCGTGGTCGGAGCTTTCCGCTCAAGCTTGTCGCGCATGTTCCGTCTCGGCAGGCTGCCGGGAGATCTGCATTTCAGCTTTCGCGGTCGGCCGTATCACTTTCCCTTCACCAGTACCGTGCTGCTGTCCTTGGTGGCCTGGCTGATTTTGCGAGTCCTGTGACATTCTCCCACGATGGCGCTGGCTATTGTTGTCCGGGGTCCGCCGGGATATCCAGGGCGGTCTCCACCGCAGCACAGCGTGCCGCGAGGATTCGCTCGGGAATCTCGGATCGATCGTCTGTCTCGCGGGCGATGCGCCCGCCATCGACCGCACGCGCAGCCTGCAGAGCCTTGAGCCACAAGGGCTTCAATTTTTCGGCACGGTCCGTGTGTTCGACACAGGCGAGGAGGGCCTCGAAGCGCTCGGGTCGGCGCAGGGCGTCGCAGCGCGTGAGCACGCCGACGATGTGAGAGGCGCCCTGGGTCGGCGCCTCGAGCAGTTTGTGTCGTTCGCGGGCGAACAATACGGCGAGGTCGCGACACTCGTTGGGGGTTTTCAGCCGCTCCGACAGGGCCTGAGCGCGCGTCGCGGTGTCGGTCGCGGCGTCGCCGGGGTGCCTCGGCAGAGCACTTGCGAGCAGGCAGGCCCATCGCACCGCCAGCGGCCTGCCCCTGGCGGCGCAACCGTCGATCAGGTCGAAGGTCGCGACCGATCGCTGCGGGTCCGACAGGGTCTCGGCAATTTCCGGAAGCACGGTGCCGAGGGCGTGACAGTCTCGCAAGACCGCGAACATGCGCGAGGGCGCCTCTTCCATCAATCCGCGCGACAGTTCCTGCCAGCGTCGCTCGGCCACGAGTTCGTCGAGCTCGCCCGATGCCACCATGTCACTCATCAAGGCCATCGTCTCGCGGGCGATCGTGAAGCCCGCGAAACGGGCGGCAAAGCGCGCTACACGCAAGACCCTGAGGGGATCTTCGGCGAACGCGGGGCCGACGTGGCGCAGTACGCGGGTTTCAATGTCGCGCACGCCGCCATAGGGGTCGATGAGCCTGTCTTTGTCGTCGCGCGCGATGGCATTGATCGTGAGATCGCGCCGCAGCAGGTCTTCCTCGAGGCTGACGTCCGGGGACGTATGGACGGTAAAGCCCCCGTAGCCCCGACCGGTCTTGCGCTCGGTGCGGGCAAGCGCGTACTCCTCGCCAGTGTCGGGGTGCAGAAAAACCGGGAAATCCTTGCCGACCGATTTGAAGCCGAGCGACATCATCTGCTCGGGCGTCGCGCCGACGACGACCCAGTCATGGTCCTGCACCGGTCGCCCGAGCAGTGCGTCGCGAACCGCGCCGCCGACCATGTAGATGCGCATCAGTCTGCGCTGCGGTGCGCCCGGGTACGACTGGGGTAGTAGTTCGCGCGCAGGCTGCGCTGGCCAATGTAGGCGGGTGCCACGGTTTCGAGCGCGGTGGGTTCGAAGCCGAAGGGCATCGGGTCTGCGCTGGCGACGTTGTCCGCACGCATCGAGCGCACGTTGTCGCGGCTCATCAACGGTTGCGGCGCGAGTTCCATCAGTCGTGCCTGGATCATCGCCGCCGATTCGGGAATCGGCACGATCATGCGCCGCTTGCCGATCAGGCTGCAGACATAGGTCACGAGCTCGCGCAGGGTATAAACCGTGGGACCGGCCAGCTCATGGAGCTGGCCCGCGGTTTCCGGATGCGCCAGGCAGTATTCGACGACGCGGGCGACATCCTCGACATGGACCGGCTGAAAACGCGCAGCTGCACCGGCCAGAGGCAGGACCGGGAACAGGCGGGCGAGATTCGCGAAGAGGTTGAGGAAGCTGTCGTCACGGCCGAAGATCACCGAGGGGCGCAGGATCGTCCAGCCGAGATCGTCATGGGCCATGATCGCGGCCTCGCCTGCTGCCTTGGATCGTTGGTATTCGGACGGACCGTCTGCGGCGGCGCCGAGGGCGCTGATGTGGATCAGGCGCGGCACGCCGACCTTCACGCACGCTTGCGCAATCAGGCGGGGCAGCTCGACATGGGCTTGTGCGAAATCGGGTCCGTAGGGGTCACCGCTGCGCGAATGCAGCACGCCGACCAGATTGACCACCGCATCAGCGCCGGCAAGGAGCCGTTCCAGGCTTTGTGCCTCGAATACGTTTGCCTCGACGACCTCGATGGTCGGCAGCACCAGCAAGTGGGCTACCCGGCTGCGCCGGCGGGTGGGCACCAGCACGTTGATGCCGGCCTCAAAGAGGCGGTTTGCGATTGCCTTGCCAACAAAGCCGGAACCGCCGATCAAAACCACGCGTTTCATTGCGAATGCCCTGCCTCAATAGTGGACTCCGGCCGATCCAGAGTCCGAATGTAGTCAGCCGCCCGGAGCCGCCGCGATCGTGCCGAGCCAGCGCTTGAGCGACTGCGGGCGCTGTTCGATCAGTGCGCCGTAAACCACTGCGTTGGCGAGCACTTTCTTGACGTAGTCGCGGGTCTCGTCGAACGGAATGGTCTCGATGTAGATCGCGGCTTCGATCGGTCGCTCGTCGCGCCAGCGGCGTGCGCGCCCCGGGCCCGCATTGTAGCCGGCCAGAGCGAGTACCGGGTGATTGTCCAGGCCGCCCATGATCAGTCGCATGTAGCTGGTGCCCAAGAGCACGTTGGTCTGCGGATCGTTGAGCATGCGCGGGTGAAAGTCGCGCATGCCGATCTGCCCGGCGACCCAGCGGCCGGTGTCGGGCATGACCTGCATCAGCCCCTGCGCGCCGACGTGCGAGCGTGCCGGCACGATGAAGCGGCTCTCCTGGCGCATCAGGCCATAGACCCAGGCCAGATCGAGGTTTTGCTCGCGCACATGAGGCTCGACCAGATCGCGGAAAGGCATGATGAAGCGGATCGAGAAGTTTGCGTTCGGGTCGGCGAGCTCGGCGGTGTTGATGGCGCGGTCGAAAAGACCGTGATCGAGCGCGAGGTGCGCGGCGCCGAGCAGAAACGCGCGATCGCGACCGCGCACCGCGCGAATCCATTCGCGCACCGCCTCGGTGGTCATCTCCAGACGGTAGAAGGCCAGCGCCCGGGCGATGCCTCCGTCCGCGAGGACCCGGGCGCGATCCTCGGCCGAGACCGGTTCGTCCGGTGGGGGCGGAGCGAAGCGGTCCCCGAGGGTTTCGGCCGCGAGCAGACCGTAGAAGTCGCTTCGCCCGGCAATCGTGGTGTACAGCGTTCGTGCCGTGTCGGCACGGCCCTGCGCTTCGTGGGCGCGTGCCAGCCAGTACACCCATTCCGGACTGTTGCGGCTGTCGGTATCGAGGAGGGCGATCGCGCTTTCGACCTGGCGCCAGTTTTCGACGCGCAGTGCGGCCCGCACCCCCCATTCGCGCTGCGCCTGGGTCATCGGCACGTCGCCGGCGGCGCGATACCACTCGGCCGCCTGGGGCAGGCGAGACAGGGCGCCATGGTGGGCGAGCACGGTGAACACGTAACTGCGCTCGTCGTGACCCAGGCGGTCGTTGATGCGCACGAAACGGGCGTAGGCCGCCATCGCGTCCTGACGGGCGAGACGGGTCAGGGCGGCGATGGCGAGCTCGCGCCCGCTGCGGCTGACCGCAAAGTTGACCGGCATCCGGTCGAGATAGGCCGCTGGCGAGCCCAGCGCCTGGTCCAGATCGCGCATCGCCGGCCTCTGGCTGGGCGGCAACCAGGCGATGGTGGCTCTGGCGTTGTCCGGGCTGCGGCTGTCGATCTGGCGGCGGATACGCCACCAGGTGTCGTCCTCGCTGACGGCGCCGAGTGTGGCCGCGGCGCGAAGCACGGGTTCGCAGGCGTCAAGGGCGATGAGCAAGCCCTGCCATTCACGCGCGACTTCGTCCAGCGCCGCACGCTCGCCTTCGGCGAAGCGGCCGTACCAGGCAAGACACCGCATTTCCTGGTTCGGATTGGGGTGCTCGGCGAACACACGCCTGAATGCAGCCCAGTCCTCATCGCGGGCAAGCCGACGCAGCCAGTAGTCGAAGAGCCGCTCGCCGGCGACGCTCTCGCGGTGACGGTCGACGAAGTGTGCGAGCTCCAGCGTCGGCACCGGATCTGGCCGGGCGAGACGGTTGACCAGTAGCCAGTACTGCACATAGTGGTCCAGAATGTGGCCCGGCTCCGGCGTGGCAGCCAGCGCCTCCAGCCGCAACCGGTCGCCGATGCGCAAAGCTTCGCGCGCCGCGACGATGCGAGCGTCGCCCTGCTGCGCTTGGACTGTCGCGAGCGGCAGGCAGGTGAGTAGGACCAGCAAGACCAGTCCGCTGCACAAACTCGGTTTGACAGCAACGGAAAACAGGCGGCGGAGCGGTTTACGGGGCATGATGATCCGAACGGTTATGCACGACGATATCTTAACGAGTCGCGAGGACTTGCGCAGGACTGCGATAGCCCGCCGCGAGGCGATGACTGCGACAGCGCGCGAGGCACTGACCGCACGACTCGAAGTGCATCTCGCAAAGGTGCTGGACGCGCTGCAACCGCAGTGTCTCGCATTCTGCTGGCCTTTTCGCGGTGAACCCGATTTGCGGCATTTCATGGGCCGCTGGCTGGCAGCGAACCCGTCGCGGCAGGCGGCGCTCCCGGTCGTTATTGATCGTCACCGCGCGATGGTGTTCCGGGCGTGGGCTCCGGCTACCCGGCTGGTACCAGACCGTCACGGCATCCCTTACCCGCCGACAGGGCCGGAGTTGAGGCCGCAAGTGGTGCTGGTGCCGCTCAACGCCTTCGATGCCGCGGGCTACCGGATCGGTTACGGCGGCGGCTATTTCGACCGCACCCTGGCCGAGACCGAGATGGTCGCGGTTGGCGTCGGTTTCGAGATCGGGCGGGTGAGCAACGCACTGCCGCAGGCGCACGACCGGCCGATGCAGTGGATCGTCACCGAGGCCGGCGCCGGGGCGACCGGCGACGCGGTCAGGCGAGAAACATCCGATAGCTCGGGTTGAGCGTTTCGTCCGCGTATTGATAGCCGAGGCGGTCGAGAAAGTCCTGGAAGGCGATCTTGTCTTCGGGTGGCACTTGCATGCCGACCAGCACCCGACCGAAGTCCGAGCCGTGGTTGCGGTAGTGAAACAGGCTGATGTTCCAGTCCGAACGGAGGTTGGAGAGGAAATTCATCAGCGCACCGGGGCGTTCGGGAAACACGAAGCGATAGAGCAATTCGTTGATCGCCCTGGGCGCACGGCCACCGACCATGTAGCGCACATGGGTCTTGGCCATCTCGTTGTCGGTGAGGTCGATCGCGGGCAGGTCGTGGCGTTCCAGCAGGTCGACCAGGCGGGCAACCTCGTCCCGGTTGTGTACCGTGACGCCGACGAAGATATGGGCCTCGGCAGCGTCTGCGTAGCGGTAGTTGAACTCGGTGATGTTGCGGTTGCCCAGCACGGTGCAGAACTTCTTGAACGAGCCGGGCCGCTCCGGGATCGTGACCGCAAGCACCGCTTCGCGCTGCTCACCGAGTTCGGCGCGCTCGGCGACGAAGCGCAGGCGGTCGAAGTTCATGTTGGCGCCGGAGGCGATGGCCACGAGGTGCTTGTCACGCAGCTTGTAGCGGTTGATGTATTCCTTGGCTCCGGCCACCGCGAGTGCGCCCGCGGGTTCGAGAATCGAGCGGGTATCCTCGAAGACGTCCTTGATCGCCGCGCAGATCGCATCGTTGTCCACCACGATCATTTCGTCAACATAGTCACGGCACAGACGGAAGGTCTCCTCGCCAACCTGCTTCACTGCAGCGCCATCGGCGAAAAGGCCGACTTGCTCGAGCAGCACCCGCTCGCCACGCTCGAGTGACCGCGTCATCGCGTCGGCATCTTCGGCCTCGACGCCGATGATCCTCGTTTCGGGACGCAGTTGCTTGACGTAAGCTGCCACACCGGCAATCAGGCCGCCGCCCCCGACACAGCAGAAGATTGCATGAATTGGTCGGGTGTGGGCCCGCAGGATTTCCATGCCGATGGTGCCCTGCCCGGCGATCACGTCCGGGTCGTCGAAGGGGTGGACGAAGGTGAGCTGCTCGTCCTGCTCGAGTTCCTTGGCGTGCGTATAGGCGTCGGAAAAGGAGTCGCCGGCGAGCACCACCTCGCCGCCACGGGCGCGTACTGCGTCGATCTTGATCTGCGGCGTGGAGGTCGGCATCACAATGACTGCACGCACACCGAGCTTCTGGGCCGACATCGCCACACCTTGGGCATGGTTGCCTGCCGAGGCGCAGATCACGCCGCGCTCGAGGGCCTGTGGCGACAGGTTGGCCATCTTGTTGTAGGCGCCGCGGATCTTGAAGCTGAACACCGGCTGCATGTCCTCGCGCTTGAGGAAAATGCGGTTGTGGGTGCGCGCCGACAGGTTCGTCGCGTAGTCAAGGGGGGTCTCTTCGGCGACGTCATAGACCTGCGCGTTGAGGATTTTTTTCAGGTAGTCCGGTGCAGGGGCAGTCATGGGCGTCGGTGCAGGCGGGTAAGACAATCGTCGAGGGTAGCAGCCGGCTTGGTGCGGAGCAACATCAACCTTCGCGGGATTGTTGTTCAATTGCCTTGTGTTGACGCTCGATGAACTCCTGCGTCGAGTCGATGCCGCGCAGGATCAGTATCTGTGAGCGGACCGCCGCTTCCAGCAGCACCGCGAGATTGCGCCCGGCGGCCACCGGCAGGATGGTGCGCGGGACTTCGACACCGAGAATGGTCTGGGTTTCCCGGTGAATCGGCAAACGCGCGGGGTCGCCCTCGCCGGGCGCACGCCGCTGCAGATAAACTACCAAATGCAAACGCATCTTGCGGCGGCAGGCGGTTTCGCCGAAAATCGTGCGGATGTTGAGCACCCCGAGGCCGCGCACTTCGATGAAGTCCTGCAACAGTTCGGGGCAGCGCCCTTCGAGCACGGCAGGCGCGATGCGCGAGAACTCCACCACGTCGTCCGCAACCAGACCGTGGCCGCGCGAGATCAACTCGAGGGCGAGTTCGGACTTGCCAGCGCCCGAGTCGCCGGTGATGAATACGCCGAGGCCGAGCACGTCCATGAACACGCCGTGCAGCGAGACTTTTTCGGCGAGCTGGCGTGAGAGATCCAGCCGCAACTGGTCGATCACGCCGGCCGAGGCGAGCGGGGTTCGGAACAGGGCGACCTGCGTGCTCTCGCAAATGGTCTGGAGCATGCCAGGCAGCTCGCAGTTGTCCGCGAGAATGATCGCCGGCGGCCGCGCGGCGAAGATCTCCTGCAGATGATGAGCGATCTTCTCACGCGACTGACGCTGCGCCCACGTGAGCTCGGCGACGCCGATGACCTGCAGGCGCTCCGGATGCATCAGGTTGAGATGGCCGACCAGGTCGGCAGGCCAGATGCGCTCTTCGGGGACTGCGATCTCGCGATCGAGCCGACCGCAGACGTGGGTCAACTCCAGCTGTTCGCGGTGCGTCTCAAACAGCTGCGCGACGCTGGTCCGACGCATCGGGTCCCCAGGAGACGAAAGCGGTGTGGATGGCCTCCGCATCGGCAGCCTTGGCGACCCGCTCGCGGAAGTCCGCATCGCTGAAACGCTGCGCGAGTTCCGACAGCAGTTGCAGATGCTGCTCGTTGGCCTGCTCGGGCACCAGCAGCACGAAAAGCATGTCCACCGCTCGCCCGTCGGGGGCATCGAACTGCACCGGGGTGGCCAGCCGGAAGAACGCCCCGGCGGCTTCCTGCAGGCCTTTGACGCGGCCGTGCGGAATTGCGATGCCCTGGCCGAGACCAGTCGAGCCGAGTCTTTCGCGCGAAAACAGGCTGTCGAACACCTCGCTGCGCGATAAGCCGAGATTGTTCTCGAACAGCAGGCCAGCCTGCTCGAACACCCGTTTCTTGCTGCTGGCTTCGAGATCGACCACCACGTTTGCGGCGGGAAGAAGGTCGGCGATGAGGCTCATGGGTTTTGTCACACGCCTGGCCCAGCCCTGCCGGCAGCCGGCATCTGGCCCGTTCTAAGGCATGGGTTGCGTTGAAAGTGCGCGATTATAAGCACATCCTATTCCTTAGGGGGTAAAAATCCGTCACGCTCACGGGAACGGGCAGGTGAAAAAGCCAGCGTGCCGGCGGTTTGCACCCGCCCGATGGAGAGCCGTGGCTCAGGATTCGGATTCGTGCTGATGATGCTTGAGCGCGTCGTGACCGTGGTCCTGGCTCTTCTGCTTGTACTTGATCACTTGACGATCAAGCTTGTCGGTCATGCTGTCGATGGCGGCATACATGTCGGCATCGACGCTCTCGACGAAGATATCCTTGCCGCGTACGTGCAGCGTGACTTCCGCCTTCTGCTTGAGCTTCTCCACCGAGAGGATCACGTTGATGCTGTTGACATTGTCGAAATGCCGGATGACGCGGTCTAGCTTCGTGATGACATAGTCGCGAATGGCGTCGGTAACCTCGACGTGATGCCCGGTGATCTTGAGATTCATGATTGCTCCTTGTGATTTATATCGTCTTGCGCTGGCTGACCGGCGGTATGTTGAGTGTTTCGCGGTATTTGGCGATGGTCCGCCTTGCCACCACGATACCCTGCTGGCCCAATACATCGGCGATCTTGGAGTCGGACAAGGGTTTTTTCTTGTCTTCGGCATCGACCAGTTGGCGAATAAGCGCACGTATCGCCGTGGAGGAAGCCGCCCCACCTGTATCGGTGGCGACATGACTGCCGAAAAAATACTTGAGTTCGAAGACGCCCCGTGGCGTCGCCATATACTTCTGCGTTGTGACCCTCGAGATCGTGGATTCGTGCAATTCCAGCTGCTCGGCGATTTCCCTCAACGTAAGGGGGCGCATCGCCACCTCTCCATATTCGAAGAACTGTCGTTGTTGGTCAACAATGGCCTGTGACACGCGCAGGATCGTCTCGAAGCGTTGTTGCACGTTCTTGATCAGCCAGCGGGCCTCCTGCAGCTGACCCGAGAGCGCACCGCTGATGCCGCGGCTCTGCTGCAGGATGCTGGCGTACAGCGCGTTGATGCGCAGCCGTGGCATCGCTTCCGTGTTGAGATTCGCTACCCACTCGCCGCGATGCTTGCGTACTACCACGTCAGGGAGAATGTAGCGGGTTTCCTGCGTCGAATAACGTGATCCAGGGTGCGGGTCGAGGGTACAGATCATCGCATGCGCTTCACGCAACGCGTCCTCGCTGCAACCCAGCACACGCTTGAGGCGGGAGAAGTTGCGTTCGGCCAGCAATCCGAGGTGGTCATGGATGATCGCCTGCGCGACATCGCGAACCGGCCCCGGATCGAGCGCGCGCAACTGCAGCGCAAGACACTCCTGCGGCGATCGCGCACCAATTCCAGCCGGGTCCAGACCCTGCACCTGGTGCAGAGCCACGCTCAAGTCGCCGAGTTCGATCTCGAGTTCCGGCTGCAATAGTTCAAGCAGCTCTTCGAGCGACTGATTGAGGTACCCGTCGTCGTCGATCGCCTCGACGATGAAGCGGCAAAGGGTCCGGTCACGGTCGGACATCGACGAAAGACTCAACTGCTGGTTCAGGTGGTCGCGGAGACTTGTATCGGCGGCCTGGGTGTCCTGGAAATCGTTGTCGTCGTCATCACTGCGCTGACCGCTGCCAGGCGCATTGCCCCAGTCTCCCGAGTCCTCGAGGCTCGTCGTTTCGGGTGCATTGTTCCGGTCCTGGTTTTCGGCTGGGGGCTCGGGTTCGTTGCCGCTGCTGCCCGCCGGCAGCATTTGCGCCGGCGTATCTCCGTCCTCGCTTTCGACTCTTTCAAGCATCGGGTTTTCGAGCAAGAAGTTCTCGATTTCCTGATTGAGCTCCAGCGTCGACAGTTGCAGCAGCCGGATCGACTGTTGCAACTGCGGCGTCAGGGTGAGGTGCTGCGAGAGCTTGAGCTGGAGCGTCGGCTTCATGATGACTGCGCTCAGAGCCTGAAATGCTCGCCGAGGTACACCCGACGGACCTGCTCGTTGGCGACGATGACGTCCGGTGTGCCGCTCGCCAGTACGCTGCCTTCGCTGATGATGTAGGCGCGGTCGCAGATGCCAAGCGTTTCACGCACGTTGTGGTCAGTGATCAGTACGCCGATGCCGCGTTCGCGCAGGTAGTGAATGATCTTCTGGATGTCGAGCACCGCAATCGGATCGACCCCGGCGAACGGCTCGTCGAGCAGGATCAAGCGGGGGTTGGTGGCCAGTGCCCGGGCGATTTCGCAGCGCCGACGCTCGCCGCCGGACAGGGAGACCGAGACGTTGTCGCGCAGGTGCGCGATGCCCAACTCATCGAGCAACGCGTTCAGGCGCGACTCGACCTCGGCGCGTGACAAGCCCTGCAGTTCGAGTACCGCACGTACATTGTCGGCGACACTGAGCTTGCGGAATACACTCATCTCCTGCGGCAGATAGGACAGCCCCATGCGGGCGCGGGCATGCACCGGCAGATGGGTGAGGTCGGCCCCGTCGAGCCGGATCTCGCCGCCATCGGCCCGCACCAGGCCGACGATCATGTAGAAACAGGTGGTCTTGCCGGCGCCGTTGGGGCCAAGCAGGCCGACCACCTCGCCGCCGCCCACTTCGAAGCTGACGTCCTGCACCACCGTGCGCGCCTTATAGCGTTTTTTGAGGCCGGTCGCCTTAAGCAGACTCATCGGGCGCCTCCCTCAGGATCTTGCGGATGACGTCGGTGGAAAAGCCTCGCCCCTGCAGGAAGCGGGCCTGGCGTGCCCACTCCTTGTGGTCGCTCGCGGTGACCTTGAAGCGCGTGCGCCAGAGCTGACGTGCGCGCTCGTGTTCGTCTTTGAGCGGATCGGCCTTTAGTGCGTCGTCGATGGTGTCCGAATCGACGCCGCGCTGCAGGAGATCGCGACGCAGGCGTGTCATGCCGAAGCGCGCGCCTTTGCTGCGCAACCAGGCTTCTGCGAAACGCTGATCGGACAGCAGTCCCAGTTCGGACACACGGTCGAGCGCGGCACCGACTTCCTCGTCGCTGCCGTGAGGTGCAAGCTTGCGTGCAAGCTCGGCACGCGAGTGCTCGCGTCTGGCGAGCAGACGCATGGCCCGCCCGGTGAGACTCGTGTCCGTCATGCCTCGGGGTCAGGCGTCGCTCGGCGCCGCCTCGGCAGGCTCTGCGCTGATGGCCTGCATTTCGGGGAGGCCGACGGCGTTGCGCACCCGGTTCTCGATCTCGCGTGCCAGTGCCGGGTTCTTGCGCAGGAACTCACGCACGTTGTCCTTGCCCTGGCCGATCTTGTCGCCGTTGTAGGCATACCACGAGCCGGATTTTTCGACGATTTTGTGCTGGACGCCGAGATCGATGATCTCGCCTTCGCGCGAGATGCCTTCGCCGTACAGGATGTCGAAGATAGCCTCTCGGAAGGGGGGCGCCACCTTGTTCTTGACCACCTTGCAACGGGTCTCCGAGCCGACCACCTCGTCGCCCCGCTTGATCGTGCCGATACGGCGGATGTCCAGACGAACCGATGAATAGAACTTGAGCGCATTGCCGCCGGTAGTGGTCTCCGGGCTGCCGAACATCACGCCGATCTTCATCCGGATCTGGTTGATGAAAATCACCAGAGTGTTGGTGCGCTTGATGTTGGCGGTGAGTTTGCGCAAAGCCTGGCTCATGAGGCGGGCCTGCAGGCCGGGTAGCTGGTCACCCATCTCGCCTTCGATCTCGGCTTTTGGCGTCAGGGCGGCCACCGAGTCGATGACCACGATTTCCACACCACCGGAGCGGACCAGCATGTCGGTGATTTCAAGGGCTTGCTCGCCGGTGTCCGGCTGGGAAATCAGCAGGTCCTCGATATTGACGCCGAGTTTCTCGGCGTAGCTGACGTCGAGCGCGTGCTCCGCGTCGATGAAGGCCGCGGTGCCGCCGAGTTTCTGCATCTCGGCGATCACCTGAAGCGTCAGCGTGGTTTTGCCGGACGATTCCGGGCCATAGACCTCGACCACACGGCCGCGTGGCAGGCCGCCGAGACCGAGTGCGATATCCAGGCCGAGGGAGCCGGTCGAAACGGTCTGGATGTCCCGTTCGACGAGCCCGTCGCCCATGCGCATGATCGAACCCTTGCCGAACTGCTTTTCGATCTGAGACAGCGCAGCTGCCAGCGCCTTGGCCTTGTTTTCATCCATGTCGTGGTGTCCTTTCAAAACGATTGTCGATTATGGCACAGAGATTGCATGCACGCAGCCGGCGCGAGCGGGTCTCAGCCTTCGCCGGAGCGTACTCGGGCGAGCAGGGTCTGCAGTGCGTGAACGGTGGCATGCGTCCGCACCGTAGTGCGGTCGCCTGTGAAGATGCAGGTTTCGCTTAGGGTGGGCCGGTCGCGCCGGGCCCAGGCGAAACAGACCGTGCCTACCGGCTTGGTCGGGGTCGCACCGCCGGGGCCGGCGATGCCGGTGACCGCGATGCTGACGTCCGCCGGGCTGCGCGACAGCGCACCCTCGGCCATCTCACGCGCGGTCTGCTCACTGACCGCGCCGTGCGCCGCAATCGTCGCCGGGGCAACGCCGAGCATGTCGCGTTTTGCTTCGTTGGAATATGTGACGAAACCCCGGTCGAACCAGCCGGAGCTGCCCTCGATGTCGGTGACGACGCCCGCGATCCGGCCCCCGGTGCAAGATTCGGCTGTGGCCAGCCGCATGCCGCGCTCGGAGAGGGCTGTACCGAGCGTGAGCGCCAGCTCGTTCATGTCAGGGTTCACAGCGCTTCACCGGAGATGAAATGCAACAACAGGTAAAGCACCCCTATCGCGAAGCCGGCGGCCAGCAGGTCGTCGAACATCACGCCGAACCCGCCTTTGAGGTGACGGTCTGCCCAGCGTATCGGGGGCGGCTTGAGTATGTCGAAGATCCTGAACAGGACCACAGCCACCGCCTGCCATAGCAGGGTCGCCGGGGTGAAGAACAGCACCAGCCAGATCGCGACCATCTCGTCCCAGACGATGGCGCCGTGGTCGGCTACCCCCAGCGCCCGTCCGGTTCGATCGCAGACGATGACGCCGGCAGCGAAGAAGGCGGCGAGGAAAAGCAGGAACAGGGTATCCGAAACCGGCGTGCGGACCAGCGGGTAGAGCGCCCAGCCCAGGAGCGTGCCAACCGTGCCCGGGGCACGCGGCGAGAGTCCGGAGCCGAAGCCCAGTGCGATGAAATGCGCGGGGTGGGCGAGCAGAAAGGGTATGGTCGGTTTCATGCGCGGAAGTGATCATACCCGAGCGCGCCGGTCGGGGTGGTGTTGCCCTGCGCGTCGATCAGGCTGATGGCACCCGTGTCGGTAGTGATTTCGCCGATTCGGGTGAAGGGTACGCCCAGGCGTGCGGGCAATCGCCTGATGTCGTGCCCGCGACTGGCCGCTGCGGTGAACAGCAGCTCGTAGTCGTCTCCGCCACGCAAGGTGGCGTGTTGAAGCCGATCATCCTCAACGCCGCACTCCCCGCCCAGTGCTGCTGGCAGGCGATCGAGTGCGATGCGTGCGCCGACGTCGGAGCGTTCGAGGATATGGGCGAGGTCACCCAGCAAACCGTCCGAAACGTCGAGCATCGCAGTGGCGATGTGCCTGAGGGCCAGGCCGGCGTTGACCCTTGGCTGGGGTCGGTGCAGGGCAGCGAGGCAGAGATCGGCAGCCTCGGTGGTCAGTGTCAGCTCGCCTTGCAGGTGTGCAAGCCCGAGTGCCGCTCGCCCCGGCGTGCCGGTTACCCAGATGTCGTCGCCGGCTTGTGCCCCGTCACGACGCACCGCACTGTCTGCAGTCGTTTCTCCGATCAGGGTCACCGACAGGGTCAGCGGGCCGCGGGTCGTGTCGCCGCCGGCCAGGTCGATGCCGAAGCGCTCGGTGCATTCGGCGAAGCCTCTCGCCAGGGCGGCTATCCAGGCTTCGTCCGCAGCCGGCAGCGCGATCGCCAGAAACGCCCATCGCGGCTCGGCGCCCATCGCGGCGATGTCCGACACGCTGACCGCAAGTGTCTTCCAGCCCAGATCGACCGGGTCGGTGTCGGCGAAGAAGTGCGTGCCCGACACCAGCATGTCGTTGGTCACGACCAGTTCCATGCCAGGGCGCGGCACCAGCAGGGCGGCATCGTCACCCACGCCCAGTCTGGTGTTTCGGGTCGGCAGGGTGAAGTAGCGACGGATGAGTTCGAACTCGGATGCCATGGCGGGGTGGGTGGGGCGCTCGGGCGGGAGTTCGAGCTTAGCGCGAGGGGTGGGGGCCGGTAAACATGGCGGCGGTTTCCAAGTGTGTGAGCGGTCTTGCCGGACATCCGCGGCCCGACGGTGGCTGCGGCCCAATTCCCTGTTCGAGGCTTGGCGATTGCGGCTACCCGAGGAGCGACTTTGCGCGAGCGGCAGCGGCAGCGGATTGGGTAGCCGCAATCACCGATCCAGCATGGCGGCCGAACGCCTGAAGCTGTTGAAATGTTTGCAAAAATGTATTTGCTATAATGATAACCGATCCAAATCAAGGAGAAGATGCATGTGTGGCATAGCAGGCGAACTGCGATTCGATGGTCGCGAACCGGATCTGCCAGCACTGGCGCGGATGAACGCCCGCCAGCGGCGGCGAGGGCCGGACAGTGGTGGCGTCTTTGCGCAGGCCGGCCATGCCTTCGGCCATCGTCGCCTGAAGATCATGGATTTGTCCGAGTCCGCTCAACAACCGATGTTCGACCCCTCGCTCGGCATGGGCATCGTGTTCAACGGGGCGATCTACAACCACCCGGAGTTGCGCAAGGAGCTCGAGGGGCTGGGATATGTTTTCTACTCCCACGGCGACACCGAAGTCCTGCTCAAGGCGTATCACGCCTGGGGTGAGGATTTCGTGAAGCGGCTCAACGGCATGTTCGCCTTCGCGATCTGGGAGCGGGACAGTGGCAGGCTGTTGCTGGGGCGCGACCGGCTCGGCATCAAGCCGCTGTATTACGCGCCGATTGCCGGCGGACTGCGGTTCGCATCCTCGCTGCCGGCGCTGCTGGACGCCGGCGGTGTCGATACCGCGATCGACGCCCAGGCCCTGAATTTCTACCTGTCGTTTCACGCAGTCGTGCCCGCGCCGATGACGATGTACAGGGGGGTGCGCAAACTCGCACCGGGCACTCTGATGCGTATCGAGGCCGACGGCAAGCGCAGCGAGCAGACGTTCTGGTCGCTCGCCTATCCGCAAGCGGCGGAGGACGCGGGGCGCAGTTTCGAGGAATGGACAGAGATTCTGCTCGAAGGCTTGCGTGCGGCGGTCAAGCGGCGCCTGGTCGCCGACGTGCCGGTCGGAGCCTTGCTCTCCGGCGGCGTCGATTCAAGCCTCATTGTCGGGTTGATGGCCGAGGCCGGCCTCACGGATTTGCGGACCTACAACGTCGGTTTCGAGGACGTCGGTGGTGAGACGGGCAACGAGTTCGAATATGCCGACATCGTCGCCAACCGCTTCGGCACCATTCACGAGCGCATCTTCGTGCCCGAGTCGGATCTCCTCGCGCGCCTGCCCGAGGCGGTGCATGCGATGAGCGAACCGATGGTCAGCCATGACTGCATCGGCTTCTATCTTCTATCGGAGGCGGTGTCGCGCCACAGCAAGGTGGTGCAAAGCGGGCAGGGTGCCGACGAGGTGTTTGGCGGCTATCACTGGTATCCCAAGCTCGACGGCAGCGCGCAACCGGTGGCCGATTACCTCGCCGCCTTTCGTGACCGCGACTTCGACGAATACACCCGGGTGGTGTCGCCCGAGTGGCTGGCCGGCGACGAATCTGCCGCCTTCGTCGCCGAGCGCTTCGCCACGGCGGGCGCAAGCGACCCGGTGGACAAGGCCTTGCGTCTGGATACCACGGTGATGCTGGTGGATGACCCGGTCAAACGGGTGGACAACATGACCATGGCCTTTGGGCTCGAGGCACGGGTGCCGTTTCTCGATCATGAACTGGTCGAGCTCGCGGCGCGTATCCCGGCCCGGCACAAGCTGGCGCACGGCGGCAAGGGCGTGCTCAAGGAGGCTGCACGCAAGGTGATTCCGGCGGCGGTCATCGACCGGCCCAAGGGCTACTTCCCGGTGCCGGCGCTCAAGTATCTGCAGGGTTCGGTGCTTGAGCGGGTGCGCGATGCGCTGAACAGCCAGGCAGCGCGCGAGCGCGGACTCTTCCGTCGCGACTATGTGGACATGCTGCTGTCCGACCCCAGCGCCCACATCACGCCATTGCGAGGGTCCAAGCTCTGGCAGTTGGGCCTGCTCGAATGGTGGCTGCAGACCCATTCGGGTGCGGCACATTGATGGCCTGGCGGAGAGTACGCTCATGAGAAAGCATGTCGCGCAGGCGATGCGCGCGGGGCGCCGGCCGCTCCATATGCAGCCCGGCCAGCCCGAGATGCGGGCGATGCCCGGCGAAGTCGTCGTCGAATGTGGCTGGGGTCGATGGCTCCCGGCCCAAACCTGGCGTGATCCGGCCCGGCTCGCGGCAGAACTCCTCAATGAGCGCACGGGACAGCGTGACATCGCGTTCTACGTCGAAAAGCCGCAGGTCGTCGTCGCGCAGGCGCCGCAGCAACTGTTTCTCGATCCGTCAGACGCCCTGCGGCTGGATCTGTCGGCCTATCGTACCGGCAGCGCTGCGCGTCGGGGCTTTACGGTGCGCCGCCTGCGTACTCGCACTGACGTCGCGGCGATCAACGCACTTTATCGCGCACGCAACATGGTCCCGGTCGACACCCGTAAGGTATGGGCGGAACGCGCAAGCCGCAGCATTACCTATGCCCTCGCCGAAGACCGCGCAAGCGGCGATGTGGTGGGCGTTGCAATGGGCCTGGATCATGAAGAGGCTTTTGCCGACCCGCAGCACGGCTGCAGCCTGTGGGCGTTGGCGGTGGCGCCGCAGGCGACGCACCCGGGCATAGGCGAGGCACTGGTGCGTTATCTTGCGGAGCACTACCTCGCGCGTGGGCGGGCGTGGATGGATGTGTCGGTGCTCCATGACAACGAGCAGGCGATCGCCCTCTACGAAAAACTGGGCTTTCAGCGGATTCCGGCATTCGCGGTGAAACGGCGCAACGCGATCAACGAGAACCTGTTCATGGGTCCGAGCGAAGGGCTGGATGCGCTGAATCCGTATGCCCGCCTGATCACCGATGAAGCACGATTGCGTGGTATTCATGCGGAGGTCATCGATGCCGAGAACGGCTACTTTCGCCTCACGCTCGGCGGGCGCAGCATTGTTTGCCGCGAATCGCTCTCCGAACTCACCAGCGCGATTGCAATGAGTCGTTGCCAGGACAAGCGCGTGACCCTGAAGCTGCTCGCCGAGGCAGGGTTACGAGTACCCCTGCAGGCCGATGCGGATTCGACGGAGGGTATTGCCGGATTCCTGGCGGAAGTCGGTGCGGTCGTCGTCAAGCCGGTCGAGGGTGAGCAGGGCAAGGGCATCAGCGTCAATCTCCGCACCCAGGACGAGATCAAGGCCGCGGTCGAGCGCGCCCGAGCGTTTTGCGACCGAGTCATTCTCGAGCAGTATTGTGCCGGAGAGGACCTGCGAATCGTCGTTATCCACTATAAGGTGGTCGCAGCCGCCGTCCGACGACCGCCGGTCATCGTGACCGACGGGCGCACGAGTGTGGCCGCGCTGATCCGTAAACAGAGCCGTCGCCGACAGGCGGCCACCGGCGGCGAGTCACGCATTGCGGTCGACGACGAAACACGGCGCTGTCTTGCGGAGCAGGGCCATGTGCTGGAGGACGTGCCGCCGGCGGGCATTCGCATCACGGTGCGCAACACCGCCAACTTGCATACCGGGGGCACCATCCACGATGTGACCGAACAGCTTCACCCGGCGCTGCGCGACGCAGCCGAGCGGGCCGCCCGGACGCTCGACATACCGGTGACTGGTCTCGACTTCCTGGTGCCCAAGGTAGACGGGCCGGACTACGTGATCATCGAGGCCAACGAGCGCCCCGGTCTCGCCAATCACGAACCCCAGCCGACTGCGCAGCGCTTCGTCGATCTGCTCTTCCCCAACACCGCTGGCCACCAATCATGAAGAGGACGAGAACAATATGACGCCAGCCACGCTCCCCGGCATCGATTACGACTACCTCGAAGAAACTCTGCTGCAACTGCTGGCGATCCCCAGCCCGGTCGGTCTCACCGATGCGGCGGTGCGCTACACTGCGCATCGCTTGGCGGCGCTGGGCATTCCCTGCGAACTCACCCGGCGCGGCGCGATCCGCGCAACCCTGCAGGGGCGCGAGGCCAAGCCGGCACGTGCGGTGGTCGCCCACCTCGATACGCTTGGCGGTATGGTGCGCGAGCTCAAGTCCAACGGCAAACTCGCGATCGCCCCGATCGGCCACTGGTCGGCGCGGCTCGCCGAGGGTTCACGGCTGACCATCTTCACCGACGAAGGCCATCTGCGCGGCACTTGCCTGCCGCTGAAGACCTCCGGCCATGCCTTCGGCGGCGAGGTCGACACCCAGCCGGTGGGTTGGGAATATGTCGAAATCAGGGTCGATGTCCCCGCGAGCAGTCGTGCCGATCTCGAGGCCGCTGGCATCAATGTCGGTGACTGGATTGCCTTCGACCCGCAGCCGGAGATCCAGCCCAATGGCTACATCAACTCGCTGTATCTGGACGACAAGGCGGCGGTGGCCGCACTGCTGACCGCATGCAAGGCGGTGCGCGACCATGGCTTGCCGCTGCCGGTGGACGTTCATCCACTGCTGACCATCACCGAGGAAGTCGGCTCGGGATCATCCGCCGCCTTGCATGGCGATATCGCCGAGATGGTGAGCCTGGATATCTCGATTGCCGCCCCAGGCCAGAACACCTCGGAGCACGCGGTGACCATTTGCATGCAGGACATGTCGGGACCGTTCGATTATCACCTCTCGCACAAGCTGATCACTCTGGCCACGGAGCATGGCATCGCCCATCGGCGAGACGTGTTCAAGTACTACCGCTCGGATTCCGCCGCCGCGGTCGAGGCAGGCAATGACATCCGCACCGCGTTGATCGGCTTCGGTGCAGATGCCTCGCATGGCCGAGAGCGAACCCACCGGGATGCACTCGAGGCGCTCACCCGTCTGGTGCTCGTCTACATGATGAGCGAACCGGTCGCCGCAAGGGATTGCGCCACACTTGGCTCGCTGGAAGGCTTTACCGAGCAGTTGCGCCCCGAAGACATGGTGCTGCCGTCTTCTCCGCTGCCCGAGCCGGGTGAGTTCCTGTCACTGGAGGGCAGCCAAGATCAGCAGAGGAGACACGATCAACTCTAGTGCAGCGCTGCGCTCTTGCTGAGACATGGCCATTGTCCGGTGCATCAGTTCGGCAGTGCTTGGAATTCGCAAGGCGTGATAAGCAGGACCCTTCCCTTTCAAGCTGAAGGACAGGATGGGGATGGGTTTCTTGCAGGCGCTCCGGGGTCCAGCCCATCCCCCGGGAGCTTCCGCTTCGCTGCGTCGCTTCGCAGGCGGCGAGCATCGCTCGCCAAAA
>CAYTAY010000014.1:0-1885 GCA_964435845.1 uncultured Azoarcus sp. | reverse complement strand
CTGGTCTTCGATCGGCAGCGGGCGCGCGAACAAGCGGCCCTCGCTGCCGATCAGCTCGAGCACGCCCGCGCCGTCGATATCAAAGGCGTTGATGCCAGCCAGTACGCGATGGAATTCACGCTCCTGCGCCATCAGCGGTTCCGGGCAGGCAATCATCGTGCTCGCCGCCCGCGAGAAGCTCAGATTCTCACCGGTGAGTTCGAAGGCTGCGTTGTAGAGGTTGCAGGAGGCACCTCCGGCAACTCTGCCGTCTTCCGGGAAGAAACGCAGCGTGATGCGAGAGCCACTCAGCGGCACGACATCATCAAGCAGGGTGACCTCCCATTCATGCTTGGCAAGTAACTCGATGGGGTCGCCGCCACAACCGCGCAACACACCCTGAGCGCTGGCCAGATCCACCGAGTAAGGGTGCGGCATGCCGGTCATGCTGTCGCGGCAGATGCTGCGGCTTGCGGTCATCATCAGGGCGAGTTGTCGGTCCGCTGCGCGGTAGCGTGTGACGGCGACGCTTTGCTGGGTGTCGAGTATCTGTACGGCGCGCGTATGCGCGCCGTACTCGGTGACAAGGGTGAGTGTGTCGCCGTCGATCGTCACGATCCAGGGCGGTTCGTTTCCGGTGGCGCGAAATGGGCGCGCCGGTTCGATCGCCATCTTGCATTCGCCCAGCGTATCGCCCCTGACGCTTACCACGGTGCCGCCGTCCCGGGCCGGCGCGGCGATGGTGAAAGGTATCGGCACCTGCCGACCGCCGAGCGACTCCTCACGGGTGGTGATCACCTCCACGCCGTCCGGAGTGAATGCACGCAACTGGAAGAGTGCGCTCGCTGGCGCCGGCATCGCCATGCGGTCGAGGTGGACCAGTTGGCCCTGTAATGCGAGCGCGCCCCCGTCGGAGACCGTGCCCGGAGTGGTCGTGCAGGCTGTGAGGAGCATGGTGGAAGTTATCGCGGCGTATTTCATCGGTTGTCGTCCATCGGGGAGTCAGAAGCGGTAATCCAGGCCGAGAGCCGGGCCATGCATCCGGGTGTGCCTGCGTACGGTAGTCGCGTTTTGGCCATTTGGGACTCCTTGATCCGTAAGGTCAGGTGTCCACGGAAAAGGGAGAACTTCAGCCCGAACAGTCGAGTTCTCGCGGGGGTAGCCAAAGCCGCTCACGTTGCCTTGGCATCCAGATGCTCCGCGGCGCATAGAAATCGTTTGAGAGCGCCTGTGCTTGACTAGGACTCCGTCGGACTTGTGCTGATGGACGCAGAACTTCCATCTCGGATCTACAGCAAGCGTCGCGAGACACCCAAAGCATTTTGAAGGCCTGTTCGCGATATGGTGACCCGAGTTCGACGCCCCCTCGCTTCTGGGCAGGGCAATCGCACCGTTATGTCGAGGTGGCCGGTCAGATCGGCCCCAGGCGGATGGGAGGTCGAAGCGCCAGCTAACCGCTGGGCGAGATTCCTGAAGCAAGGCTGAGAAGTATTTCTTCCGTGCCTTGGAGATGAATCCTGCCTCCTCGTTTTGTCTTTTGCCCGTCCCGCATCACGGTTTCCGGTCGCCGCTCAGGAGAGCGTTCGGCACGTCGGGGACGAGTTTCGCATTGCGCTCCAACTGCTTGACGCGCTCGGTAACGATGCCGGCGACTCTTTTGACGTAGGCGGCTTCATCGTCGTCGACGCACGAGACGCTATCGACGACGTTGCTCACCGCGCTCGATACGGCCTTCGCCATGCGCGCCATCTCTCGGGCGAGCAGCTTCCTTGGGATTCCACACGTCACACCGAACTCGGCCCAATCGTAAGCGCGAAGCTTGGCGTATTCGAACGTGTCGCCAATCGCCATTGCGATGCTCTGCTCGAAGCAGTCATGAGCCTCGACACAAACCACGTCATAGGCC
>CAYTAY010000013.1:0-30338 GCA_964435845.1 uncultured Azoarcus sp. | reverse complement strand
GCGAACCGCCAGCTCTGACAGCGACTGGCCCTGGAAGATCGATGCGTTCATGGGGTCGTTATACCGCGCGATCGCGCGTTTGTTTTACGGTAGCGGCCAAGCTCTTGCCCTCACGCGGGAATCTTGGGAGTGCAAATTCGTCCCGAACTAGTCAGGGGCCATTGCACACCTGAGCAAATACCTTGGCATGCGATCTCCCCTGACATGGAAACCAGCTCAACACCAACTACGTACCCCCGAACACGCATTGCTCCTTCAATGAGAGCGAGTATCGACCGACGCATCCCACCCGACTGGCACGCCACTTGCAGGTACTGCTCATCCCGGCGCAGCCGGAACATGTCACCAAAGCAACCAACCAGAGGAATAAACCCGTGAAAACAGTCACACCGAAGGAGACCTATCTCAATCCAATCAAGCGTTGCGCGATCGCGGCCGCACTGATTGCCGTGTCGGGTGCAGTCGCGGCACATGGCGACGTGACGCCTCAGGCAGTGGATACGACCACACTGCCGGAGAGCGGCGACTGGGTCACCGTCAACCCCTTCCGTGGTCATGAGGAAGCCATTCGCATCGGCTCATCCGCCTATAATCAGAACTGCGCCCGCTGCCATGGTTTGGGTGGCGTCTCGGGCGGCATCGCCCCCGATCTGCGCAAGCTGCTGCCCGGCGACGATTTCGATGACGAGTTCTTCATCGCAAAAACACGTCGCGGGGTAACTCGTAACGGCGCCGTCTTCATGCCGCCCTTCGAGGGCATTCTGACACAAGAGGCCATGTGGGCGATTCGCGCCTGGTTGGAGACCGTACATGTTGAATGAAGCTCGTTCGCGCCGCCATTTCCTGCTCGCCGGCTGTGCACTCGGCGCGGCAGCCATCCTGCCCACCAGCGCCGCAGCCCAGTTGGAACTGTGGCGCGAAGGCGTGCTGCGCATCGCCGTCTACGCGGACTTTCCACCCCACTCGGCAAACGGTGACGGCGTGGAGATCGCGCTCGGCCGGGCCCTGGCCCAGCGCCTGGGTCTGGAAGCCGACATCGTCGAGTTCGTCGCCGACGAGGATATGGGCGACGACCTCCGCAATATGGTCTGGCGCGGCTTTTATCGCGGCACCGAACATATCGGACACGCCCCCGCCGACGTGATGCTGCATGTGCCGGTGCACCCGCACTTCGTCGCGCGCCAGCGACGCGTCACGATCTTCGGCCCCTATCATCTGGAGATGATGGCGATCGCGCGTGATCCCGAACGGATACCGCCGCTCGAGGGCTCACTGGCGTCGGCTTTCGAGATCTTCGAAACCCAGAAGATCGGCGCGGAGATCGACACCCACGGCAGTGAGTTCCTCCTGCAGGTGAACAACGGCAAGATCAGGCAGAACGTTGTTCATTTTCGGACCATGGAGGCTGCCGCGAGTGCACTCCAAAGCGGCGAGATCGCGGCGATCATCGGTACGCGCACCCGGCTGGAGGGCGCGCTCCGGGGTGCCGAAGGCTATCGCATCGATGCGCTACGGTTACCCGAGATGCGGGTCTCGGCTTGGCCGGTCGGTATGGCCGTTCGCGCCGAGGCCGAGCAACTGGCCGAGGCACTGGCCGAGGCACTGGCCGAGCTTCAGCGCTCGGGTGAAGTGGCCCGCATCTACGAACGCTACGGCCTGACCAACCTGGTGCCCTGATCATCAGCTGACGATCTGGAGCACATGCGTTTCGATATGGCACACATGTGCTCCATGGGCCATTCAACTCGGCCGCCCGGCCTTCTTCAGTATCCCTCGTTGCGGATCGTATCCGATCGAGGCGAGCATGAAGAAGATCACCAGGCAGCCCGACACAACCAGCACCGAGACGGTCGCAAACTGCCCGTAGAGGGCGAATCGGATCGCCTCGACCGCGTGCGTGAAGGGGTTGAGCTTCGCGATGAGGTGAATCACTCGTGCCCCCGACTCCTCGAGCTTCCAGAGTGGATACAGCGCGGGCGAGATGAAGAACATCGGGAAGATCACGAAATTCATCGTTCCGGCAAAATTCTCGAGCTGGCGCACATAGACGGACAGGAGCAGCCCCAGTGCGCCCAACATCATGCCACCAAGGATCAGCATCGGAGCAGCGTAAAGCCAGCCCATCCAGGGCACGACGACACCAAAGGGTAGTGCGACCAAAAGAAAAACGTAGGCCTGCAACACCGATAAAGCGGTGCCGGCTACGAGCTTCGCGAAGAGCAGGTAGGCCCGCGGTAGCGGCGCGGTGAGCAGCAAACGCATCACCCCCATCTCGCGGTCGTACACCATCGCCAGCGAGGACTGCATGCCGTTGAACAGCAACACCATGCCGAGCAGGCCCGGGACGATGTAAACCTGATAGGGAATGTAGGTGTCGTAGGGGGGAATGATCGAGACACCGAAAACATTCTGGAACCCTGCCGCGAAAACCACCAACCAGAGCATTGGACGCACCAGCGCCGAGGCTAGCCTGCCGCCCTGGCGCAGGAACTTCGCCACCTCGCGGCCAATGACCGCCTGCAGGGCGCGCAACGCATGCACAGGGCTCATTTCCGCCTCTCCGTAGCCTCGCGCCATCGCGCCACGAACCGCGCGGGGATCGAGCCGCTCATCGTTCGCATTGACTGTCCTGGCGGTCGAAGCCCAAAGTATCCATATTGTTGCTCGGATGCAGGAAACCCTCGATCGGGGCCCGTCCGATCACCGCATTGTGACTCGCAAGCAGCATCGGCTGGCGCAATTGCCGGTCCCATTCACGAAAGTTCAGCCGGTTGCCCTTGAAACCGTCTATCGTGATCTCATCACCGCCAAGGTAAGCGAGTTGGGTGGCGAAGTCGGCATTCTCGGTCCGCACCACGGTCTCGATCACTGCCTTTACCGCGACCCAGGCTGCCCAGTCGCGACTACCCATGTGCCGCTTGGCATGCCGCTCGAAGCGACCCGCGAGTTGGGGGGCGCCATGGCGAGGCCAGACCCAGTGCCAGGCCTCGGCAACCAAACCCTCCGCGCCGACCACGGGCCGCGGACGGACGGTCGCATACGGCACGCCGCGCGCGAACTCGCCATCGCTATCGGCTACGAAGATCACGTCGTGATCCGGCCCCGCTGTCAGCAACGCCACGTTGCCCTGGTCACGTTGGCGGGGATCGTTCGACAATACGAACTCGCGCGTCGCCTGGATGCGCAGGCCGAAGCGGCGTGCCGAAGCCTCGAAGGCAGCGGCGATCAAGGCGTCCTCGGCGAGAGGTCCGCGCAACACCAGCACGTTGCGCCACTTCTTCGACACCAGAAACTGCGCGATCGCATCGGTCTGCATAGAATGGCCGGGTAGCGTGTGAAACAAATGCGCCTCGCAGTCGGCCTGCCGCAGGGCGTCATCGGGCGCGGAAACGTTGAAGAGAGCGAAGCTGCGGCCCCGGGTGCGGCGCGCCACCTCGGCGACGATCGCACCCGGAGCATCTATCAGGACATAGCGAATGCCGTCTTCGAGCATCGATTCGAGTGCGGCGACCAGAGCCTCGGCATCGGCACCGCGAGCATGCTGAAGTGAAAAGTCGAGGTTCAGCGCCTGGCCGACGAAACGCGACTCGCGCAATGCGACCTCTGCGCCGGCGATCGGCGGGCCGAGCGGTCGTGATAGCGTGCGAAAGGCCAGTTGGCGCGCGTCATAGCGGCTGTCACGCTCCAGCTCCAGGTAACCCAGGCGCAGGGTGTCGGCAGCGCAAGCGGCAAAGGCCACCGTCAAGGCAAGGCCCGCCAGCGCGCAGTACAGGAACCGACGGCCAAGCCGGCTGAGAGAGGAAGTCATGACAACCCTCCGGTTGCGGCCCTGGCGTATGAAGGATGCCAGGACCTGAGATTTCGATGTCCAGCGTTTGGCTTCGGACGCGACGCAGCGCTATCAACGCTCGACAATCACCGCCGTGTGCGGTACTCGCCCAGCCGGTACCGAGCGCAGCACGCGGTTGGTCGCGGTATCGACGATCGAGATATCGTCGGACAGGCCGTTTACGACCACGAGCATGCGTTCGTCGCGATCCAGCGTGACGTCCCAAGCGCGGCTGCCAACCAGCACGTAGTCGCGGACTGCACGGGTCTCGACATCGACCACGGCGAAGTGGTTGGCACGACCGAGGGTGACATAGGCGGTCTTTCCGTCCGACGTCATGGCGATGCCGACTGGCGTCACCTCGTCAGCACGGAAGCCCCGGGGATCGAACACAATGGTATCCGCGACGCTGTTCGTGGCACTGTCGATGATGGTCACCGACCCCCCCAGTTCGTTCGACACCCACACTTCGGCGCCATCCGGGGTGGCGGCGAAACGACGCGGCCGGTTTCCGACGACGATGTTGGCCAGGATCTCGTTGCTGCCGGTATCGATGACATGCACCATGTTGGCCACCTCCGAGCTGACGTAGACACGGCTGCCGTCCGGACTCACCATCACGCCCTCGGGCTCTTCACCAACCTCGATGATCGCGACGATCTCGTTCCGGGTGACGTCCACGACGGACACCTGGGCGTCGTCCTCGTTCGACACATAAATCAACGTGCCGTCCTTGCTGAAATCGAACATCTCGGGGTCGTCGCCCACGTCGATACTGCGCACGACCGCAAGGCTGGCGATGTCGATGACGTCAATCCGTTCGTCATGGCTGGCAATGACGAAGAGTTCGGTGCCGTCAGGCGACAACTTCATGTCGCGCGGCCGCTCTCCGGTGGGCACCGTCGCCACCACCTCGAAGTTTTGCTTGTCGAACACCGTCACCGCGTTGTCGTTCTCGCTGCTCACGAAGATCAGCGCGCCATCGCGCGCCTGAACCGCCGCCAGCGGCCCAGCGAGCATCGCTGCCGCGAGCAGCGTCCCGATCACTTTTTTCATCTTCATCTTCAACTCTCCTCTAGTGGTTGCAACAAAGACGGAGACCGCTCGGTCTCACGCCACGCCGGCGAGGCTCTCGCCGCCAGTCATTGTCAAAAATGCCGCTGCGAGCGTGGCGGCCCCGTTGCTCGCAACGAGGCTGGCGGGGCTGTCATCCGCCAGGATGCGGCCCCGGTCGAGCACTATGACGCGATCCGCGCGTTCAGCCTCGTCGACCAGATGGGTCGCCCACAACACGCTCACGCCCTGCGTCCGGCACAAGCGTAGGACTTCATCCAGCAGCTGGCGTCGCGAGCCGGGGTCGAGACCCACCGTCGCCTCGTCCATGAGCAGCACACGCGGCCGATGGACCATCGCGCGGGCCAACTCGACCTTTCGCCGGCTCCCCCCCGACAACTCTCGCACCCTGTCGCGCTGACGCTCGCCGAGGCCGAATCGCGACAGGTTGTCGTGGATGCGTACGGTCGCCTCACGGCGCGACAGCCCATGCAGCAGCGCATGGAAACGCAGGTTCGCTTCGACCGACAGATCCAGGTCCAGCGTCGCCTGCTGGAATACCACACCGATGGCACCCAAGGCACGCACCGGGTGACGGCGCATGTCATGCCCACACACCGACACCGAGCCGGCATCCGCACAGAACAGACCGGTCAGTAACTGGAACAGCGTGCTCTTGCCGGCACCGTTCGGACCGAGCAGGGCGACGAACTCGCCCTCGCAAACCTGCACGTCGATGCCACACAGGGCCATACGCGCCCCGTAGGCCTTGTGCACCCCATCTACGACGAGCACGGCCACCCCGTTCGGACCCGCGTCAGCCATGTCGCACCTCGTATTCCTGCGCTCCGGATTCGTCACGCCCCGTGAGCAGCCCGGGGTGCTGCGCGAGCAGCTGATCCGCCAGCCGCCGTACGGCGTCATCGGACGAACTGCGCGGACGCGGCAGGTCGACCCGGACCTCGCGCAGCAAGCGTCCGGGTGCAGCCGACAGGAAGCAGATGCGGTCGGCCATTGTCACCGCCTCTCGAATGTCATGAGTCACGAACAGCACGGTCGCATCACAGCGCTGCCACAACGAAACAAGCATGCCGCGAAGCCGCTCGGCCGTCGGAGCGTCAAGCGACACGAACGGCTCGTCCATCAACAGCAGCGGCGGGGCGACCACGAAAGCGCGGGCCAGCGCGACGCGACGCCGCATGCCACCAGACAGTCTGCCCGGGTAGGCATCGAGCACGTCACCCAGCTCCATCTCAGTGAGAAGCCGGGTCGAGCGCCGACGCGCGGACGGATCCGCACCGGCCACCAACAGCACATTTTCGATCACCGTCAGCCACGGCATCAGTCGCGCCTCCTGAAACATCAGCCCGATTTTCGGCGCGTGCGGACCGGCAAATCCGATCTGGCCCTCGTAGTCCTCATCCAACCCGCCGATCAGGCTCAGCAGCGTGCTCTTGCCGCAACCCGAAGGCCCGACGAGGCAGACGAACTCTCCACCATGAAGCTTCAGCCGGAGCCCCTCCAGCGCGACATGAGCGCGTCCGCCCCGATCGGCATACACCTTGCGCTTGATATCGATATCCAGCATCTCTCAGCCCCTCCAACCGCTCAGCCGCCGTTCCAGCGGGCGCATCACCAGCGCCTCGATGGCGAGCACGATGGCAGCGAACACCAGGGTGTAGGCCAGGATGCCGGTTATGTCGAAGAACTGGAAGAACACGTTAAGCTGGAAGCCGATGCCACTGCTGCGACCGAGCAGTTCGACGACCAGCACGATCTTCCAGATCAGCGAGAGACCGGACCGCGCGGCGGCCATCAGATACGGGGTCAGCTGCGGCAGATAGACGCGCGTGAAGGTCCGCCAGCGCCCGATGCGGTAGGCGCGCGCGACCTCCATCAGCTTGATGTCGATCGCGCGGGCGCCCTCGCGGACGGTGACCACCACCGTCGGTATCTTGTTGATCGCGACGGCCGTGATCGCCGCGACATCGGTCAGGCCGAACCAGACGTAGCACAGGATGATCGTAACCAGCGCCGGAATGTTGAGCCCGAGTACCAGCCAGGCGTCCAGGAACATGTCGAGCCGCCGCCAGCGCCCCATCGCGATGCCGATCACGGTACCGATCACCATTGCGAGCGCGAAGCTCACGGCCACGCGCGACAGGGTGACTCCCAAATGTTGCGGCAACACCCAGGCTGCGCTCTCTTCGACCACCCGGCGCAGGACCTCCATCGGCGGGGGCAGCATGCCGCTGTCGAGCCACACCGCGACGCCCTGCCACAACGCGACGAACACCACCAGGGACGCGATGCGCAGGCCCAGATCGAGCGACGATGCGCGCGTTCCGCGAGCGGCGCCGTCCTTGCCGGCCTCTGCGCTGGTCGGCGTGTGCAGCAAGGATCTCGCATCGGGTCGACGCATCAGTTGTCCCGCTCCGCGTCCCAGAAAGTACCCGGCGCGAGCGCATCGGCATGCCCGACCAGCGCTCTGCCCCCCTCGCTCGCGAGCAGAGCGAAGACCTGGCGTGCGGCCGCCTCCGGATCTACGCCGTCCAACGGAATCCCGGCGCGATAGCCTTCCCGCAGGGCGACGAAACCGGCATCGTCATCGACGCGCATCAGTGAGCGCAGCCTCAGCCACGCGTCGTCCGAATCACGCAGATGGCGCTTGGTGGCGGCCGATGCGCGCAGGAAACCCTCGATCGCTTGCGGGTTGGCGCGGGCATAGTCCTCGCGGAACACCCAGCCGATCATCGGCAGCGCGGTATCGATGCCCAGCGCCGCGAGCATATCCTCGAGGCTGAACAGCTCCCGCATGCCGGCCGCCTTCAGTCTCGCGTTGAAGTGCCAGAAATTGAGCACTGCGGGCAGCCGCCCGGACAGCATCAACTCGTTGAGCAGCGGTGGCGCGGCGAAATCCGTCCTGACCAGTTCCGCTGCATCGACGCCAACGGTGCGGCGGGCAAAGGCGCGCAGAATGAGCCAGCTCTTGTCCACCGGCCCCCCGGCGATGCCGAGGCGCTTGCCCTGAAGGTCGGCAATCGTGTCGATGCCCGCATCCGGGCGCACCATCAGCGCACCGACCGCGCGCGAATAGGGTGAGAAGACGAACATCCGCCCTTCAAAGCGCTGGCGCGAAACCCAGATCCAGTCATTGACGATGATGTCGACGGCGCCACCCTGCAACGCGACGTTGGTCGTGTCATTGAGCGCATAGGGCACGACCTCGACACGCACGCCCTCACGCGCGTCGAATCCGTGATGACGCATAGCATCGAGCTCCCAGCTCACCGTGCCGTACTGAAGCACGCCGACCCTCAACACCGGCGTTTCGGCAGTCGCCCGCAGCCCCCACGACATGCCGATGATCATGCCGAGCCCCAGCAACAATCGCTTCGAAAGCCGCCACTCATTCATGCTCATCCGCGTCTCCGTGCCATTGGTATCATTCCTGTTCGGTTCGGTCACACGCCTGCCCTGCCCACGAGTCTTCACGCAAGATCCAGACCACCCGTCAGAAACGCCTCCAAGGCGGAAAGGATCGACTGACGGATGTTCCAATTCGGGACAGCTCGTCTCAATTTTTAGCAACAGCGCTACCGAGCCTTCAGGCCCGGGCAGCGAGGTTCAAACGTCATACCACCGGATACCGAAAAGGCATGATTCATGCTTGCGAACGCCCCATGGACATAGACCCGAGGATGTATCGCCACGACCCCACGTTGGATGCTTCGTGGAGCCGCAGTCGTGCGCATGGCCTCGACCCCGGCCAGACGTTGCCGCTGGCGCCGCCTGCCGGAATCCCGCTACGCGAACGGCTCGAGCGCAGCGCAAAACTGATAACGCTGTCACGCCCGATCATCGACAACCTCTATCAGGCAATTTCCCATCCATCCTCGACCATCATACTCAGCGACGAACACGGCGTCATTCTGAGCGCCATCGGGGATGTGGGCTTCATTGATCGTGCCGCACGCGTCGCCCTCGCGCCGGGCGCGTGCTGGAGCGAGGCGGTCATGGGCATGAATGCGATTGGCACGGCGCTGCATCTCGCGCGTCCGGTGACGGTGCATCACGACGAACACTACCTGTGGTGCAACCGCTTCCTGACCTGCATCGCGAGCCCGATTCGCGCGCCGACGGGCGAGATCCAGGGCGCGCTCGACCTTTCCACCGATTCGCCGCTAAACGTCCACCATGCGGGCGCGCTGCTGCGCACCACCGTGCTCCAGATCGAAAACCGCCTCTCAGTCACTCTCGACGACGCTTTCCTGACACTCCACTTTCATGATCGCGCGGACCTGCTCGACACACCGTTCGAGGCGATCGCGGTTTTCGATGAAAACGCGTGCCTGATCGGCGTGAATCCCGTTGCGCAGGAAATACTCCAGACAGCCGCTCCCTCCGGCCGTCCATGGGCGGATTTCATGCAGCTGCCGTGGTGCGACCTGATGGATCGTGCGCGCCACCCGAAGATGCCACTGCTGCACCTGCGTGCCGTATCCGGCCGCTCGTTCATCGCGAAAACCCGCCTTCAGCCACCGGCGGCCACCGCTGGCGACCACTGCCGGCCCATTGGCATGCCTGCCAACCGCGCCTCGCACCCCGGCGCGATAGACGAGACCTTCCTCGCACCGTTGCAGTTGGCCCTGGCGGCCGGGCGGCCGGTTCTCGTCTGCGGCCACACAGGGACGGGGAAGAAACATGTCAGCCGCGAGCTGCACCACCGCACGATCGGCGACGCGGGGCGTTGCATCACCATCGATTGCGACGAGTTCAGCACTGACGCCCAATGCGCTGAGCATGTGCTGCGCCTGCGCACCGAACCGCGCCCCTTCACGCTGGTACTCGTGGATTTCACCCGCGTTGCCTTATCGGTCCAGCGGCGCCTTCTCGCCGCCTTCGGCCGTTACCGCCAGGTCGGCCTGATTGCCACGCACACCCTGCGCTTGCGCAACGGCAGACCGGCCCCGCCTCCCGATACCAGCGCGTTTCTAGCCCGGCGGGGCGTCATCGTTCAGCTGCCGAAGCTCTCCGAGCGACCGGACTTCGAGGCGCTGGTGCGATTGTTCGTGCACGAGTTCAGCGCGCCGGGTCAGCCGCTGCAGGTCAGCGACGAAGCCATCGAGCGCCTGCGGCAACACAACTGGCCGGGCAATCTCAGCGAGCTGCGCGCCCAACTGCACCTGATCGTCGCTCTCATGGGCGACGGCGCCGAGCGCTTGTACCCTCAGGACATTCCGGAGACGCTCTTCGACCCGCCAGTGTGACCGTGCTGATCGCGCCAGCCCAGGGCGGCAGAAAATCACTCGCCGTAAGCGATAGCGGAAAGATGCATGGCGTCACCGGACGGGTTGTCACGCCGGCCAGCACACCTCAAATCGACCACAACGCAGTCGAATGAATCTGCCTCCAAAGCAATCACTCCAGGTAGTGCCCGACGCCGATCAACGAGTCCCCGACCCTGCGCACATAGGACCGCTTGGTTTCGACCCGGTTGGTGACCGGATTGCGCCAGACATAGTCCACTGTCGCTGCGTCGTCGCTGCGGAGTTTTTCGATCATCTCGACAACCAGCGCATGTCCGGCCGCATCACGAAGCGCGACCGCATCGGTGTCGGTCAGGCCAGGGTTCATGCCCATGGCCTCGAATCGGCCGCTGTCCATATTTACCATGAACACATACAGATCGTCCCGGACGAAACCGCCCCGTCGATCGTTGAAGGCCACGGCCGCGGCGCGGACACCCTCCGTGGCGGCGAGGGCGACGGCGCGCTCGAGCATCTCCCGCGCCTCCTCGGCGGACGAACGCGGCGCCGAATAGCCGACGCCGACGATGTAGCTGTCGATCTTGCGTACGTAGCTGATCTTGGGTTCGACCCTGTTGGTGACGCGATTGAGCCACATGTATCGCACCATACCCTCCTGGCGCGCGCGGGTGATGTCGATCATCTCGCGAAACAGCGGGTTGCCGGCGGCATCGGTCGTGTTCAGCACATGGAGTCCAACCAGCGCATCGGGCGCGGCGCCACTTGCGTGGTAGACGCCCTCGTCATCGATGACGAAAACATAGAGATCCTTGCGCACGAATTCACCGGCGCGATCATTGAAGGCGGCGAAGGCCTTTTCCGGGCTGTGCTTCTCCATGTATTCGACCGCGCGTTCGAACATCGCCCGAGCCTCACGTGGCGTCGCGCGCTCGGTGGCGAAGGCCACCGAAGTCATGATCCCGACGAGCGCGAGCGCAATCCACGCCCTGAAAAAAGCTGACTTCATTCGAGTCTCCTGCCAATTGTGTGCGTGAAAACCTGTCGGCCCGCACTGCACCCGCACCACCCGGCTGGGTGCCGTGCGAGGTTGCGGTCACGGGACCGAGGCCGAAGAACGCTTTGCCACCGCCTGCAAGCGCGCTTCGGCCTCGGCCCGGCGATAACGGCCGGGCCGAGGCGCTCGGCGGCCGGACCCGGCTGCCGAGCAAGCCGCCTCAGGTGCCGAACAGTCTGAACACCCAGACCATGCCGCCTTGCTCCAGGAAGTTGACGCGGCTGGCCACATCGCCTCCCCACAGCGGCACGGCACCGCCCCATCCGGACACCACGGCCAGATACTGCACCCCGTCCTCGTCCCAGGTCACCGGCGGCGCGATCACACCTGAACCGGTTTGGAACTGCCAGACCTCTTCGCCAGTGGTCGCATTGACCGCCTTCAGGAAGCCTTCCGGCGTACCGTAGAAGATCAGATTGCCACCCGTGGCAAGCACACCGCCCCACAGCGGCGCATTGTTCGGAATCTCCCACTTGATCTGGCCGGACACCGGGTCGATCGCCCGCATCACGCCGACATAGTCCTCATACAACGGCGTGATCGTGAACCCGGCACCCAGGTAGGCTGCGCCGCGCTTGAACGACACCGGCTCGTTCCAGATATCCATGCCCCACTCGTTGGATGGCACATAGAACAGGCCGGTATCGGGGCTGTACGCCATGGGCATCTGGTTCTTGCCGCCGAGGAAACCCGGCACCGAGAAGACCGTCTCGCCCTTCTGACCGTCGCCGCCTTCGAGGAAGGGGTTGCCGGGGCGGTTTTCGTCAACGAAGTTCGGACGCCCGGTCTCGAGATCAAAGCCATCGGCCCAGGTGATCTTGCTTACGAACGGGAAGGCGTTCAGCAGTTTGCCATTGGTACGGTCGTTAACAAAGAAGTAGCCGTTACGGTCCGCCTTGGCGCCGGCCTTCACGGTCTCCCCGGTGCTCGGATCCACGTACTCGAAGGATACGAACTCGTTCACCCCGTCGTAATCCCAGCCGTCGTGGGGGGTTGACTGGAAGTGCCAGACGATTTCGCCAGTGTCGGGCTTGATTGCGACGGTCGCCGCCGAATACAGGTTGTCGCCCGGACGCAGCCACGAGTTCCACGGCGCTGGGTTGCCGGTGCCCATGAAAATCAGGTCGACATCGGGGTCGTAATAGGCCGACAGCCAGGGAGCCGCGCCACCGGTCCGCCAGAGATCGCCCGGCCAGCTAGCGTTCGTCGTGCCGGTGACGCCGGCTTCTACTGCGTTGCCCTCAGCGTCATAGCTGTAGCCCATGTGCCCTTCGACTACCGGACGCGTCCAGATGCGCTTGCCGGTCAGCGGATCGAGCGCGTGGACCGCGCCGACCACACCGAACTCGCCACCCGAGTTACCGATGATGACCATTCCTTTGACGATCTGCGGCGCCGCGGTCAGCGAATAACCCGCGCGATAATCGCCAATGCGCTCGCGCCACAGAATGCGGCCGGTGTCCTTGTCCAGGCCCACGAGCATCGCGTCGAGCGTGCCGAAGATCACCACGTTGCGGTATATCGCCGCGCCACGGTTGATGACGTCACAGCACGGCATGATCCCCTCGGGGAGCCGGTGCTCGTATTTCCAGAGCTTCTCCCCGGTTTTCCAGTCGAGCGCGAAGATTCGGCTATATGACGCGGTAACGTACATCCTGCCGTCGTGGATGAGCGGTTGCGACTGCTGTCCCCGCTGCTTCTCGCCGCCGAAGGAGAACGCCCACATCGGCACCAGGTTGCTCACGGTGTCTACGTTGATCTTGCTCAACGGGCTGTAGCGCTGCCCTTTTGTGCCCAGGCCGTGGGTCACGATCTGGTGGGTGACAGTGGCGTCGTTGAGGATGTCCTCGTAAGTGACTTCCTTCGCGCCGACACTCCCAGTCGTCGCGACGGCCAGCACCAACGCACTCAGCGTCAGCGGCCAGCGCGAAGCGCTTAGCTTCATCTCCATGATCTCTTCCTCCTTGAATCGATTGTTGGCGGTTAGCTGCGTACTGCATCGACCCGACCCTGCCTTTCGGTGCCGGCTCAGACACCTCTCAACGCAAGGGTCGTGCCATATGCAATCCACGAACAACAGGCCGTTTTCTTTGCCTGCCAGATGCTCCGATTGACAGCAAGTGCTCCATTTCTGAGCAGCACACATTGTCGTGCTGGAGCATGGCCGCAGTTGCACCGCGGTTGGCATGCGCTTTGCTATAACGGATTGGAAGCCGCAACGATCGCGCCGACCAAGAGCGCAAGCGAGGAGATTCCGTTGAACAGAGAACCCACATCGATCCCGCCGCCGTCGGCCAGTCTCCGGCGCGCGGGCAGCCTGCGCACGCGGATCAGTCTGGTGCTGACCGCCGTGCTCGCCGCGCTGTTGCTGTCCGGTGCCAGCGTGTGGGTTCACCTGACCCGGCTGGCGATCCACGAGGAGATCGAATCGGCTACCCGTGTGGCCGAGCAGTGGCTCAACGTGCTGATCCCGGAAACCCTGGACGGGCTGGACGGCATGGACAGGCTGATGACACACCTCGAAGCCGTCGGGCGGATCCGCGCCAACCGTCTCGAAGTGCTCGACGCGCAGGGCAGGCTATTGTACGTCTCGCCCGAACCGACCTACAAGGCCGGCCGATCCGCGCCATCCCTGTTCGCAGCACATGTCGGTCCCGAGGTACGCACCCGCAGTTTCCCTGCCGCCGACCGGACGATCGTGCTGCGACCCGACACCTCGCGCTCGGTGCTCGACGCGTGGGACGAGCTCACTGCTGCTTCGCTGTGGGCGATGCTGTTGCTGGTTCTGGTCTTGGTCGGCAGCCGCCTCGCCCTCCACCGCGCGCTCGCGCCGCTGTCCGAGATCGACCACGCGCTCGCGCGCAGCGCCGACGGGCACTTCGAAACCCGACTGCCGCTGTATCGTGTCGCCGAGCTCGACCGCTTGGCGATGAGCTACAACCGGCTGGCCGACAGTCTCGATGAGAGCCTCGACGAGAACCGTCGGCTCGAGCATGACCGGATGGTGACGCACGCCGTACAGACGCGGCTGGAGGAAGAGCGCAAGCTGATCGCCCGCGAACTGCACGACGAGCTCGGCCAGGGCATCACGGCGGTACGCGCGATCGCCGGCGCGATGTTGCAACGCAGCCAGAGCCAGCCTCAGCTACACGGCAGCGCACAAGCGATCCTCGCGATGACGAGCCAGATGCAGGACGGCGTCAGGACAATCCTCGAACGACTGCGCGAACCCGACAAAGCACCTCTGTCCCAGCTTGACGAAGTAGTGCGAAACTACTGCGCGCTCTGGTCCCGCTGCCACCCCGCCATCGAACTGGTCGACACCATCGCGAGTGGCGACGTGCCGGTGCCGAATCTCACGGCCTTGACGATCCTGCGCCTGCTGCAGGAGAGCCTTACCAATGTTGCACGGCATGCGCAGGCCACCCGCGTCGAGATCACGCTGCAGACGCGCGACGGGTGCATTCTCCTCGAAGTTCGCGACAATGGCCGGGGCCTGCCTCCGGCCCTGCGCTCGAACCGGTTCGGGATCGTCGGCATGCACGAACGCGTTGCCGGCCTTCGCGGCGAGCTGCGGCTGGACACTCCGAACGGCGGCGGCCTCCGCGTGAGCGCGACGCTGCCCATACGCAACGAAGAGGAGAACGACCATGGCGCTCGCGCTTGACAAGCTTCGCATCGTGCTTGCCGATGATCACGCGGTCGTGAGAATGGGCTTCCGCATGTTGCTCGAGGGCGCAGGGGCGCAGGTGGTCGCCGAGGCGGACAGCGGCGAGGGCGCACTGTCCGCCTATGCAGCGCAGCAACCCGATGCTCTGGTGATGGATGTGAGCATGCCCGGCATCGGCGGCCTGAGGGCGCTCGACCGCCTGCTCGCGCGCGACCGTCAGGCTCGCGTGCTCATGCTCTCGGCCCACGACGACAGCCAGATCCCTTCACGCGCCCTGCGTGCCGGCGCCACCGGCTATCTGTCCAAGCGCGCCGAACCACAGGAATTCATCCGGGCCGTGGCGACGGTCGCGCGGGGCCGGCGCTACCTCGACCCCGAACTCGCGCCGCAGCTGGCGCTGGCCCAGCTGGGCGGCGCCAGCCACCCCACCGAAGCGCTCACCGACAAGGAGCTGGCTATCTTCCTACAACTTGCGCAGGGTCGCTCGGTCGCCGAGATCGCCACCATCCACAACCTCAGTCCGAGCACCGTGGGCACACACCTCTATCACATCAAGCAAAAGCTCAACGCCGCGAACGCAGCCGAGCTCACGTTGATCGCGGTGCGCGCGGGACTCATCGAGATCTGAGCGACGGACAGCAGCACATGACGCGAAACCCCCCGGCCCGGCCTGCGCTCGCATGGTCGGCAGCGCGCGCCCGCGCACTACCCTGTCTGATCCTGCTCCTGGGGCTGTTGTCCCTGCTGGGCGCACACGCGGGCATGCTCGATCGTGCCGAAATCGAACGCAGGGTGCTGCCACCGCTCTACGTCGGGGAGCCAGCCGACGACGGCAAACCGATCTGGCCAGTCTTCAGCCGCCTCGAGCCCGACACGGGTCCGGTCGGTTATGTCTTCGAAACCATCGACTTCGCGCCGTTGCCGGGCTTCGAGGGACGGCCGATGAACATGCTGGTGTGGCTGGACCGTCATGCGCAGTTCGTGACGGTCGAGGTTCTGAGCCAACACGAGCCGGTGTTCGTCGCCGGCTTCGGACGCGAACCGCTCGATCGTTTCGTGTCGCAATACGCGGGACGCGACCTGCGCCAGCGCTTCACCGTCGCCAGCGCCTACGGCAGCGGGCGCGGCGCGGTCTCCGGCAGCCAGGTGGTGCTCGACGGCGTGACCCGGGCGACGGTGTCGGTCCGTGTGGCCAACCAGTCCATCATCGCGGCTGCTCTGGCCGTCGCTCAAGCACGTCTCGGTTTCGCCCCCCCGGTGCAGGCCGACCGCATCGCCCGGCCGCGCGAGGGTCATTTCGAACGACTCACCTTGGAACACATGCTCGCGAACGGTCACATCGGGCGACTTCGGCTGACCAACGCCGAGGCAGAGAACCTGTTCGCGAACAGCGCCGTGGCCCGCGCCGACAGGGAGGCGCTCGACTACCCCGACGACCTGTTCGTCGAGCTCTATGTCGCGTACCTGAACACACCGACCATCGGCCGCTCCCTGCTCGGCGATGCCGGCTTCGAGCGTGCGATGCGCAGGGCGCGGGAGGGCCAGCATCTGTTCTGGATTGCTTCAGCCGGCCGCTACGGCATGATCGCCGAGGATTTCGTTCCCGGCACCGTACCAGCACGGTTGATTCTGAAACAAAACGGCGCCCCGGTCGAATTGCGCGATGCTGACGCCGACCTGCCCTATCCGCCACCGATTCCAGGCCTTGAACTGGCCCGGGTTTTCGAAGTGCCGCCCAGTGCAGGCATCGACCCGGCGAGCGCCGTATCACTTGCGCTAATGATCGGGCGCAGCCGTGGACAGCATATCTTCGCGGAGTGGGTCGAACGCGAGGTGGTCATCGAGTACGCGCCGCCGTCGGCGCTGTTCGAATACCCACCCCGACCCCTGCCGGACTGGCTTATCGGCTGGAAGGAGCGCAGCGGCGAGATCGTCGCACTCGCTCTGGCACTGCTGCTGCTGTCCGTGGTGCTGGCACGGCCTCGTCGCCTGACAGTCAACGCGCGGCTGTTCAAGGGGTTCCGGTTCGCGTTTCTCACCTTCACACTCGTGTACCTGGGGTGGGTCGCTCAGGCACAGCTCTCCATCGTCCACCTCACCGGAGCAATCAAATCCCTATCCACCGGCAGCGGACTGGGGAGTTTTCTCTTCGATCCGGTGGTTTTACTGCTTATCGGTTTCACGACGATTACGTTCTTCGTGTGGGGCCGTGGAACTTTTTGCGGCTGGCTGTGCCCCTTCGGCGCCATGCAGGAGTTCGTGTCGATGGCGGCCCGCAAGCTCGGCCTGCGCCAGAGACGGCTGCCCTCGCGGCTGGCGGCGATCCTGTCGCAGGGCAGATATCTGCTTCTCGCGCTCGTGCTCTTGCTGGCAGCCACTGCGCCACAGGTTTCCGAGTGGCTCGTCGAGGTCGAACCGTTCAAGACTGCAATCACGACGAACTTTGTGCGCACCTGGCCTTTCGTGGCCTATTGTCTAGCCTTGCTTTTAATTGGCGCCTTCGTCTACAAGTTCTTCTGCCGCTATCTGTGTCCGCTGGGTGCCGCCCTGACCCTTGGCGGCAAGCTCAGGATCCTGAACTGGTTGCCTCGGCGAGCAGAATGCGGCAGTCCCTGCCAGACCTGCCGAAGTCGGTGCGAGTACGACGCGATATCGCGCGACGGCAGCATCCGCTATGACGATTGTTTCCAATGCCTGGATTGTGTCGGCATCTATCACGATGATCGTCGCTGCGCACCGTTGCTGCTGTATCGTCGCAGAGGCAAGGTCATGATTCCTGTCAGGCCGCGTATTCCGCATCGAGAGCCAGCGCTGTCGTTGAGCAAGGGTAATGGATAGTGTCACGTTTCACCTGAGTTTCCGCATACAGGCGATGGTCAAGCATGTCGACGTCCAAAGATTATCTCCACGCCGTCAGTGACGCTTGGAACAGCGGCTGGCTGGATGTCGGTGAAGGGCATCGTATCTACTACGAGCAGCGCGGGAATCCAGACGGCATGCCGGTGTTGTGCGTTCACGGCGGGCCCGGCAGTGGATCGAGCGCGATGCACGCCCGTCTTTTCGATCCGGATCGTTGGCGCGTGATTCTCTACGATCAACGCGGGGCTGGTCGAAGCACACCTCTCGGGGGGCTAGCGAACAACACCACCGACCACCTGATAGCCGACATGGAACGCCTGCGGGCACACTTGGCAATCGAACGCTGGCTGGTTTGCGGCGGCTCATGGGGATCGACCCTGGCGCTGGCCTGGGCTGTCAGACATGGCACGGCATGCCTCGGCGTGTTGCTGCGCGCCTGTTTTCTGGCAAGCGAATCTGACCTGCGTTGGTTCTTCGACGAATCGGCGCCTTTGTCACCAAAGAGTTGGGCCCGGCTGGCGGCGCTCGCACCGCCTGCGGACCGCAGACACTTGTGGCATTGGCTGCCCGAGAGGCTGCTCAATGCGCAAAATGAAGAAGCCGTCGAGATCGTCGCCCGCTGGATCGATTGGGAAGCGGCACTTTCGAAGGGAGCCGACTCGCACCACAGCCTTCCCACAGCAACGGTGGGAAGCATCACACCACAGATTCTGCACAAATACCGTGTGCAGGCCCACTATCTGCACTCCGGCTGTTTCATCGAATCGGATGTCTTGCTGGACGATACCAGCCGCCTGAGGGGGCATCCGGTCGCACTGGTGCACGGTCGGCTCGATCGCATCTGTCGGCCCATCAACACTGAGCAACTGGCTGCACGACTGCCCGCAGCGATTTGCCACTATGTCGAAGACGGTGATCACAACCCATTCTGCGCGCCGATGGCGCAGGTTCAGACCAGGCTGCTAACGCATTTCGCGCATTCCGGCCACTTCTGATTTCAGGCTTCGCCCTGGAAGGTTGGAAGGCACAGCACAAACCTACTGTTTTTGCAAGCCTTCCTGACGGCGAAAGCTTCCCACCGCTTCGGGGTAGCCAAGCGACGCCGAACGACGCAACCATTGCCGAGCGGCCTCCTCGTCGCGTTCGACGCCGGCGCCAGTCGACAGCATGACCGACAAGGCGAACTGCGCCTCCGCGTCGCCCGCCTCGGCGGCAGACCGAAACAGTAGCGCAGCTTCGCTCAAATTCTGCTCCACGCCTCGCCCGGCCTCATACATCCAGGCCAGACGTGTTCTTGCCCTCAGGTTACCGCTTTCGGAAAGCCTTCGGAAAGCCTCGGCTGCCAATTCGACCTCTCCCTCTGCCTCCAGCATCCGGACCGACAGATAGTCGTTCGACTCCGCCCCCGACGCGAGTTGCTCGAGCTGAAGTGCGGCATCTTCATAGCCGGACTCCGCCGCGGCCCTGAGCCAGTGTTCGGCCATCCCGCGGTTGGCCCCGACAAGCCTGCCCTCGAGATAGGCGAGCGCGAGCCGGAACTGGGCCTTGGTTGAACCGGCTTCTGCGCCCTTTCGGTAATACACCATCGCGCCGAACGGGTCGCGAGCCTGTCCGAGACCGTCCTCAGCGAGAATGCCGAGATTGAACCAGGCTTCAGCCACACCGCCCTCGGCCAGCTTGACCCAGATTTGCCGCGCGGAGTCGTAGCGAGCCATCTTGAATTCCGCATAAGCCTTGTACAACGCGATTTCAGGCTGACGGAATAAGTCTTCGAGGTGGACGTCCTGCGCTAACGCCACCGCGCCCTTGACGCAGAAAAGCGAGATCAAGACGAGCAACAAAGCTCTCGACACCCTGGTCGCGATCCGGGAATACGTGCCCCAAGGGTGAGCCTTGGCTATGAGCTTTGAGACAGGGAGAAACACGTCAACTCCTGATTTCGAGCCACCCTTTTTCAAGTGCGGTTTCGAGAAAGGATCGGGCACCTTCCCTGACCGTGTCGACAGGCGCGTCGAATACGGTCACGAGCTCGGCCATTATGCTGTCGACGTTACGAACGCCATCGCAGCGACGCATAATCTCGCCGGCGACGGCATTGAGCTTGACGACACCTTCAGGATAAAGCAGCAGCCAGGAGTTTTGGCTTTCCTCCCAGCGAAACATGTGACGGGGTCGCAAACCCGGGACGGATTCTGGAGAGATTTCCCGCGTGGGAGCCGGCATTTTCACTCCTGATTCGGCGTGTCAGCAAAAGTGATGCTGCAACACCCGATGGCCATGGTGGGTACGCCGACCATCGGGCTGCAACCCATCAGCGAACGTAGACGTAAGCCGTAACTTCAAATCCAAGACGCAGTTCGCAATAGGCGGGGGTTTCCCAGGTCATGATGTTTCCTCCTCAGGTTGTTGAAAATGCGTACGAGGTACGCACAGATTGATTCTACCGCCAAACAAATCGCACATGATCTCGCATCGAGCCAAACAGCAATCCTGAAAATCATGAGTCTGGCCACTTCGCTCTTCCGTTATCGCCCTCGGGCTTGTGATTCTATCGAGGTGACAATTATCTTGACCCAGTGGGCGCTGCCGCACGAAGTCTCGCAATGCGATGGGTCGCGGATGGGTGGGAGTCGAAAAACCATGAGAACCAATGGTCGGACGTCAAGGCACTGGCATTGTTTCGGTAAAGCTTGACGAGCGCATTGGCGAGGTTGGACTGCCCGGTCAGCTGCACCGCGAAGCGATCGGCTTCGTACTCTTTCTCCATCATCCAGCGATTGAGGAACGGCGTCACCGGGAAGCTCAGAGTCGGCGCCAGTAGCATGAGGACCAAGAGCTTGACAGCATGATCCGGGTTAGTCACGCCGAGACTCTCGAGGAAGCCTTCGAGTCCGGCCAGCCAGGCAAAGCAGGCAACCATGACCAGACTACCGAATACGCCAAACAGCATGCGCCGGCGAATATGATCGAGCTGAAAATGGCCCAGTTCATGCGCCAGGACGGCCTCGATCTCAGCGGGTGCGAGTCGTGCAAGCAAGGTGTCGAACAACACGATACGCCGCCCCCTCCCCATGCCGGCAAAGTAGGCGTTGCCATGCGTCGATCGGCGAGAACCGTCCATTACGTAGAGGCCCTTCGCACGGAACCCGCACTTCTTCAGCAGCATCTCCAGTCGCGTTTTCAGCGTTTCGTCTTCGAGAGGCTCGAAACGGTTGAATAGCGGCGCGACGATTGCAGGGCGAAGATAGGCCGAAAACAGTCCGAACGCGACCCAGCAGAGCCAAAGGGCCAACCACCAGAGTTCGCCGGCATGGCCCATGAACCAGAGCAGTACAGCCAGCGCTGGCGCCACCACGACAAGCCAGAGCATGGCCGAGCGGACGAGGTCAGCGACGAACAGCGATGACGTCATGCGACTCATGCCGAACCGTTTGTCGACTCGGAATATACGGTAGATCGACAGTGGTAGATGGAGAACACGTCCCAGCGCCAACGTCGCCGCGATCAACAGCAAGCCATGCGCCGGGGTTCCGGGCTCGAACAGCGGAACGAACAAACTGTGGAGGGCGTCGAGCCCCCCGCCAAACAGCAGAGAAAGGACGAACGCTAGGGCCACCGCGCTGTCGCTAATCGCAAGTCCAAGGCGCGCACAAGTGTAGTCGGCGCTCTTGCGTTGCGCCTCGACGGAAATGGCGTGCCGAAACAGTTCAGGCACCGTATCCCTATGCCGCCAGACGTGTCGAGTCTGGCGCAACATCAGCCCGAGCTTCGCTGCGAAGACGGTGACGAAAGCCCCCAGCGCAATGAGCGTGAACCCGGTCGTCATGATCGCCGCTCTGTCATCCGCAAACGGTTGCGATCATGTACAGGCCGCTGTCACTCACTTCTCGATCATCGCGCGATGCCGGGAGCCCACGATCGTGACTTCACACTGGCTGAGCATGATCGAATCGGCCATCGCCCATAGCACGTCGAGCTTGAACTGGAGGATCTCGAGTGCCCGCTGCTGCAACGCGCGGCTGCGACTGAAATAATCCAGCGTGAAGCGCAACCCGTGCTCGACGTCTCGGCGCGCCTGGCTCAGGCGTTTGCGGAAGTACTGCAAACCATCGGTATCAACCCATGGGTAGTGCGCCGGCCAGGTGTCGATACGCTGCTGATGGATATGTGGCGCAAAGAGCTCGGTCAGACTGGACGCGATCGCCTCCTGCCAGGGGCGTTGCCGAACGAAATTGACATAGGCGTCGCACGCAAAGCGTGTCGCTGGTGCGACCAGCCGAAGCGAGATGACGTCGTCTCGCGTCAATCCGACGGCCTCGCCGAGCCGGATCCATGCCTCGATCCCGCCGAGGTCGTCGGCACGGCCATCGTGGTCTATGATCCGCTGAATCCATTCGCGCCGTATTTCACGATCCGGACAATTAGAGAGGATGGCAGCATCCTTCAGGGGAATGCTGATCTGGTAGTAGAAACGATTGGCCACCCAGCCCTGCAACTGTGCCTGGTCGAGCTTGCCCTCGGCCATCATCACATGAAAGGGGTGGTGAATATGGTATCCAGCCCCCTTCTCGCGGAGCAGCGCTTCGAAACGCTCCAGCGGCCAGGGGGAGGCTTCTTCGACCAGATCGGCTGCAAGGTGTTCGACCGGAATCACAATACGATCTCCATACCATCCCACGCCACCTCGATGCCACGCGCGTCGAGCTCGACGCGCTCTTGACTCTCCTCATCGAGGATGGGATTGGTGTTGTTGATGTGAATGAGGATCTTGCGCGTGGTCCGGGGCAGCCTGTCCAGCCATTCCAGCATCCCGCCGGAGCCGGACAAGGGCAGATGACCCATCCCCCTGGCACTTCGGGTCGAGGCACCCAGACGGATCATCTCGTCGTCGGTCCACAGCGTGCCGTCGACAAGGACGCAGTCCGCCGCCTCCATGGCGGCCCAGACCTGTGGCTCCATTTCACCAAGGCCCGGCGCATAGAAGAGGGCCTTGCCGCTTTTGAAATCCGTGATGGTGATACCGATATTGTCGCCCGGCACGGGCCGATCCCTGCGCGGCGAGTAAGGCGGCGCGTTGCTGCTCAGGGCAAGAGCGGAGAAACCGAGACCCACGATACCTTGCGGGCAAAACGATGACGCGGACAGCGGAATCTCATGCCAGTCTATGCCAGCGTAATGAGAGAGCACACCGAAGATCGGATTGCCCCTGGTCAGGTCCTCCCGGACCGGCGGGGTACACCACACCGACCAGGGCCGACGGTGCTCGCGCAGCATGTACAAGCCGGTCGTATGGTCGATCTGTGCATCGATGAGGATGATCGAGGCAATCGCGGTGTCTCGCAACTCTCGCGCCGGTTGCAGTATCGGAGTATTGCGCAATTGCTCGAGGATGTCAGGTGACGCGTTCAGCAAAACCCATTCGCTCCCATCGCCACTCACGGCGATCGACGACTGCGTGCGTGCGGTCGCCTTGATACGTTTTTTGCGAAAACCGTCGCAGTTGGGGCAGTTGCAGTTCCACTGCGGAAACCCTCCCCCTGCGGCCGAACCGAGTACGCGCACCCGCATGGCGTCAGAACAGGACGCAGGCGCCGCATCGGGGGCGGCACCTGCGCTTACTGGCATCATCGACAAGATAGGGCACGATCAGATATTCCACGCGCAACGAATCGGTATTTTCACGCTGACTTTTCCTCGCTGTGAATCGTTCTGCGAGCGATCCTCGATAGACATCGGGTAAGATTCGCTCTCTCAAGCTCGTATTATGGCGCTGTCTGCCGTGCCAACCATCGCGATTGATCGGGCGGGATTGTCCAGAAAATCATGAAATTGCCTCCGCAGGCCACGATCCGCGCTTGACACGAGGCGGCTCAATTCTTCGTAGGCGCTCTTGTGCGGCCGGCTTAAGTCCCAAAGCCGGGCAGCAAGCGCTGCAGGCTCACCGGCCCCAGCTCGGAAAACAGCCGATGAACCTGAACACCGTCGGCGCCAGCCCTGAGCGCCGCTCGAACATCATCGGCGCTGCGTATCCCACCCACCGCAACAACCCTCGTGCGGCCAGCAAGCCACTCGCACAGCTCGGTGAGGCGATCGAAACGACCGAGTCCATCAGGCAAAACCGCGACGATACCGTCCACACCCTCGTCAGCGGCGATTTTAGCCACTCGTGGCAAGGGTGTCGTCGAAACACCCAACGGAATCTTGATTGCCAACGCAAGACGCGGATTGGTGAATCCTGCGGATTCGCGGCGGCTGACCAGTGCACAGAGCGCCCTGCCGATCCGGCTCGCACAGTACGGATCGAGCAAAGGGGCTCGTGCACGAGCACTGAGATTGATGGACACGTAATCGAACACCGGCGCTGCCTCCTGCATGCCCGCAACCCAGTCCTGAAGCAGGCGGGGGCTCGAACTGTCGGCAAGGCTACCGAGACACAGACCGAGGGCGGGAACCGCGCGAGCACGCCTCCCGCGCGCCTGCCCGACGCGCCTGACCACGCCCGACAACGGAGATCCGTCGCCAAGCTCATGACTCATTTCCACGGTACCAAACTCCACGGCTGCAAATCCACTATCCATCAGATATGTGGCACGCCCTCCATCCGTGTCCAACCCACCGGCAAGGCCGGGGCGGCATCGGGCAAGCCCCCCCACATTGGGTGCAGTCCCTTTATTGGTTGCATGTTCGGTCTTGTCAGTTTCGCTCATCGGTTTTTACCCGGCACAACGAAACGACACCGGCAAGCGGCACGTTCATGTGAACGAGACAAAGCCATCACCCCCATCTGATCGAGAAATCGCGCATGTAGTCGACCAGGGCCCGGACGCCTCGCTCCGGCATTGCGTTGTAAAGACTCGCTCGCATTCCACCCACACTCGAATGCCCTGCAAGATGATGCAAGCCACGTTCGTTCGCACCGGACAGAAAGCCTTCGGTCAGCGCCGCATCGCGAAGATGGAAGCGGACATTCACCGGTGAGCGGCATGGGACAAGGACTGGCGATTCGTAGAAGCCGTCGCTCGCATCGATCACCCCGTAAAGCAGCTCCGCTTTTTTGGCATTGGCGGCCCCCATGGCAGCGAGTCCGCCCTGCTCCACAATCCACTCCAGCACCATGGCAGTGACATGCATCGCGAACATGGGCGGGGTGTATACGAAGTGGTCTTTGCGCGCATGTTCTGTGTAGTCGAAGGCACTGGGCAGACGTCGCCCTCCCCGACCCAACAAGTCTTCCCGCACGATGATCACGACGAGACCAGCGGTGCCGATATTCTTCTGTGCGCTGGCATAAATCAATCCAAACCGGGTGACATCCAGCGGCGCCGTCAGGAAACACGAGGTGCAGTCTGCAACCAAAGGGATCGTCCCCAGCAGGGGCAACGTAGGCCAGGCGATCCCATCCACGGTTTCATTGGGTGTGACATGGCAGTATGCGCAATCATCGGGCAGATCTGCAGCCGCCAGCGATGGCACCGAGCGCGTGTCGCCATCACTTCGACCTGCTACCATCAGAGCGTCGGCCCATTTAGATGCCTCGTCAAACGCCCGCGCGGACCAATAGCCCGAAACGGCGTAGGCTGACCGCTCGCCATCCCTGCACAAGTTGAGCGGCACGAGCCCGAACTGCTGCATCGCACCACCTGCCAGCAGCAGCACGCGATAGTTTTCCGGCAAACCGAGCAAGCTTGCGAGGCGATCACGGATACCCGCGGCCAGAGCGCGGAAGGTCCGGTCGGCGAAAGGCTTCTCTATCGCAGCAGCACCCTCGGGGCCGCGCGAAAACAACTCAGCCGAAGCGCGGGCAAGAACCGTATCCGGCAGTCTGGCCGGGCCAGCTGCGAAACTCCAGGCTTCATCACTCATTGCGGGCCCGCCTTACATCACGAGATAGCCACCATAGCTCGAGGCCGCCATGAAAAACAGCAGCGGGATCGACAACATGGTGTTCGTGCGCGATGACAAGTGAGTGATGCGACTGCAACGCAGTCGCTCCTCGATGGGAGCCGACACGATACCGAGAACTTTCTTCTGATGCGGCCACAGCACGAGCCATACGTTCAACATCATGATGGTGCCGATGTACATGCCGATCCCGATCGGGGCCAGAGCGCCGTCCAGCGTCATCGCGCCGGGCAGCCAGCCACGATACCAGAGCATAAGCATTCCGGCGCCCCAGGTCACGACCGACGCCCAACGAAAAACCCCATGCTCGCGATTGAGCAGGGCCATGAACCGCGCACTGCGATTGTCGTTGAGCTCCGAGGCGGCGTATGGCTGCCAGTTCGGGCGCTGGATGACGCTGGAGTAATTATGACCGACCCAAATGATACCGGCGATGAAGTGCGTCCAGCGCAGCATCAGATCGAAAAGCGTTGCATCCATAACAGGTCAGGCTATGAAGATGCGCATCAACGCAAACAAGGCCGCAGTGAGAAGCACACCGCACGCGATCGTCCCGGCCGCGGTATCGAAAGGGTGCCACTTCATCAGTCGCTTACTCCATGAAGGAGATCGATACCGCGTTGGCAGATCGTTTGACCAGAGGTTTGTGGAATCTTACCGGCTGGGCCGCGGTCTGCACCGCGGCAAGCACGATGCCGTGATGCGGCGACTTGCTGCACGCCGGATCGGCATTCGCCGCGTCGCCGGTGAGCAGGAATGCCTGGCAGCGGCAACCACCGAAATCCTGCTCTCGCTCGTCACATGTGCGACAGGGTTCCCTCATCCAGTCAAGGCCGCGGTACTTTTGGAAAAGTGGAGACTCATGCCAGATCCAGCCAAGCGACTTGTCCCGTACCGAATGAAACTCCAACCCCGGGATCACCCTCGCCTCCTGACAAGGCATCGCGACCCCATCCGGAGCCATAGTGAGGTGGATCGCACCCCAACCATTCATACAGGCTTTCGGACGGCCTTCGAAATAGTCCGGAATCACGAAATAGATCTTCGGTGTTTCGCCATTCGCTTCTCGCCAGCGATTGACCACCGCCTCGGCTTCGCGCAACTCTTGCAGGGTTGGCATCAGTTCGTCCCGGTTGAGCAAGGCCCAATTGTAGTACTGCACATTCGCGAACTCGATGTACTCGACTCCGATTTCCGCGGCAAACTCGATCATCTCGCCGACCTGCCCGATATTCTGGCGGACGATCGGCATGTTGAGCACCATCGGGAAACCATGCGCCTTTATGAGTCTCGCCGCCTCCAGCTTGAGCTTGTGCGCCCGGGCACCGACGAGCTCGTCGGTTATCCTGTCGCGTGTCGATTGGAGCGAAAGCTGCACCTGCTTGAGACCAGCCTTCTCCAGTGCGGACATGCGATCTTCGGTGAGTCCGATACCTGATGTGATCAGATTCGTGTAAAACCCAATCTCGTCAGCGTAAGCGACCAATTCCTCGAGATCATCACGCAACATCGGCTCGCCACCGGTAAAGCCGAGCTGCAGCGCCCCGAGGTCGCGCGCCTCCCGGATCACCCGCTTCCAGCTACCGGTATCGAGCTCTCCGTCGCCATAGCGCTCGAAATCCAAAGGGTTGTTGCACCATGAACATTTGAGCGGGCAACGGTAGGTCAACTCCAACGCCACCCAGAGCGGAACCCCTTGGCCATCGAGTCTCAATTCAGCATTCTCACTTGCCATTATCGAACCGCCCATGACTTGTAACGAGGCATGACGACAGCGTGCGCGCTTACGAAATCGAAGAGGGAAGCCCCGAGAATCGTTACCCGACCGTCGAATTCAACGCCGGCCTAGCTTCTTCCGCCGAAACTTGACGGACTCAGCCCGCTGACCCAATGTCGACAGACTAACCTCCTTCGCCCCGTCGATAGTCCTCGTGCGAGCCAGAGTAGGCTGCTCAATACCTAGCGAGAAACGTAGCGATTATCTCTAGCCGTGCGCTCTTACAATGGCGCGTAGCCAGGAAGAGTGTCCGGGTTCGAGTAATTGAGGTCATGAGAGCCGTGGTACGCCGATCCGGTCGAAGTAGGCGATAGGCATGGCCCGGTTCAGCCGCATGCGGCTGTTACGCCACCAACACCGACTGTTCGCAGCCACCTTGCGAGCGTCCGTTTCCGAGGCTCCCATCGCTTTCAATTCCCGGTAAATCGTCGCTCCCCGACACCAGTGCTTGAGCTGCACGGCACGCAGCGGGTGACGCAGCCACTCGTCAAGCTCGCAGAACACCTTGGGCGTCTGCGCAAGCTGGAAGTACGCCTTCCAACCCGGCATGTGAGTCCGCAGTCCTTCGGCGATCTCCGGCAGGCTACGCCCGCCCGAGCGACGCGTCATGTGTCGGATGTGTTGTTTGCGGGTCTCTTTGACCTTGTCCGCGACCTTGCACTTGACCTGACCGCCTCGGCCGTACCAGAAGGCATAGCCCAGAAACTTCCGGCTAGACGCAGGCGCCACCGATGTCTTGGCTTCGTTGACCTTCAGATGGAGTCGCTCGTAGAGCTTGCACAACCCTCCCAGCACCCGTTCGCCCGCACGGCGACTGGGAACATACACGTTGCAGTCGTCGGCATAGCGCACGAATCGATGGCCACGCGCCTCCAACGCCCCCCCCTGAGTCAGAATACTTGTCGCCTCGTTAGAATCACAAACCCAGGGGCGATATTGGAAGAACGAAGTGGCCAGATACGGACAAGCCTTCAAAGACAAAGCAGTGGCGCGGTTGTTGCCGCCTGAGAGTGCATCACTGGAATCGGTTGCACGGGATCTGAGTGTTTCGCTGCCACCGCTATCCTGGCCACTGGAGATTGGCTATCGGGCCTTTCTGCCTTTACGCCCCGGACTGCAGCGACTGGTGCGCGGCCGGCCGGGTCTAACGCCTCGCCGTCCGGTGACTGAGACCGAGCGGTGCGTATCCAGTCAGAACTTGAACAACACCGAAAACGCGCCGAAGACGTCGTTTTCACGCTGAGTCTGGTACTCCTTGGACCGCGCGACATGGGTGTAGCTAACACGCAAGTCCTTCCAGTCGGCCACCAGCCCAAACTGCAGGTCGCCCACCAGCCTGCGTTTGTCGACGCTCGCGCTGTCACGAAAAGTGCTGCCGTCGAGAAAGACGTTACGCGCAACCGCGCGGCCTTCCAGGCCGGCAAAGAGATACCAGCGAAAGCCCTCGGCCGCGTAAAAGTCCGATGCCCCCGGCAGCGCGGGCTCGATGCGCGGCGGGCCATAGTCGTTGGGCAGGTCCGGGCCGAAACGGAACATGAACCCGCCCTTGCCATGGGTGAACACGTTGCCCAGCGCGGCCCCCATATGGGTGCCGAAATCCAACTGATTGCCAAGTATCCGGGTGGCGTATAGCCCTCGCCAGCTCCGCTTCCAGCTCAGGATCAAGCCCGGCTCGTTGCGCAGCTGGTGGCCCCAGCCCTCGGGCCGGTCCGAATCGATCACCCGATGCACGAACTTCTGCGTCTCCGCAGCAAGCGAAGCCGGCCCCACCACGCCGATCGTGAGACCGAACTGATCTACCACGCGGCCGGTTTCCACACCCAGGCCCACTGAACCGTACAACCACCCGGCATAGGGCCGCTCGCCATCGGGTGGGTTCGCAAGCGTAATGTCACGCGGCGTGTACATGCTTTGCCCGAACGCGTAACCGTGGCGAATCGTCGCACCACGCGGAAACCACGGCATGATCTCGGCCAGATCCCGCGCCAGCCCGGGCACTGGGCGCTCACGATCCGGCACCCACGCGAAGCGCACACCATTGGTGTAATGGCGGTCTGCGTTGTAGAACAAGTCGTTTTCCAGCACGAAGCTGAGCGTGCCGTTGCGCGGCCCGTTCTGCGCAAACGCGGACGCGGACATACAGGCGAGCAGCAGAGAAATCAGGCGAACAAGTTTGGGTTTCACTGGAGCGAGGCGGGTCTGAAGTGATCGACCGCGATTTTATCCCGCGCGCGCGCGGCTCGCCCAACTGATTCGTAACATGAACCTTCGGTTGCAGAAGCACACTCCCAGCCTCACCCGGCGCAACACCCCATTTTGCGCATCGAGCGCCCGCGCATGGGCGATCTGCTGCTCACACCGGCCAACGCCCGTCGCGTGGCCGACCAGCTCGTCAATGACCCGGATTTCGCGCTGCCGCGCACCGACCCGGCGCACACCGGCCCCTACTATTTCGGCACCTCGGATCTGGCCCGCCGCATCCGCGACGCCGGCTTGCAACTGAGCGCCGACAAGGACACGTGGCACACCCCGCCGGCCGACGCCCTCTTCCTGCACCGCAAACTCGGCGATCTCTACCTGCTCGCGGCGCGGCTGCGGGCGAAGGTGGATGCGGCGGGGCTGGCGGCGCGGTGGTTTTGAGCGGCCGACTCAGAGCTGAACCCAAGCCTCTCCAGTCACCCGGTTGCCCCGCGCGATGCCCTGCACCACGTCGTGACGCTCACCCCAACGGCGAACGCGACTGCCAGATCCCGTCCCACGCCGACTGCGCCGACACCCGCATGCGTTCCGGCAGGCTCAGCCTGCGCTGATAGCTCACCTGCAGCACCCTGCCTTGCTGGCAGGCGCTGCGGATGATGTCGTCGCTGGTGGCGAGTTCGTCGACCAGGCCCAACTCCAGCGCCTCGCTGCCGAGCCAGGCTTCG
>CAYTAY010000012.1:0-30541 GCA_964435845.1 uncultured Azoarcus sp. | reverse complement strand
GTGCCGCCAGCAGGAAATCGTAGAAGCCGTCGCCCAAGTTGTCGTTCAGGATCGCGCGGTTCTTGCCGCGCATCTTGTCCTTGGCGCTGTTGGCGTAGTTCACGTTGTACGGTGGGTCGGTGAAAACCATCCTGGCCAATTCGTCGCCCAGCACCGTGGCGTAAGCATCGGCATCGGTGGCATCGCCGCAGAGCACACGATGCTCGCCGCAAATCCAGACGTCGCCCGGTCGGGAAACCGGGATCTCCGATACCTCGGGCGCAGCATCCTCGTCGGTCTGACCCTCGGTGGTTGTCTCGCCGCCGGCCAGCAGGTCGGCCAAGGCATCGGCGTCGAAGCCGGTCAGAGTCAGATCGAAGTCATCATCCTGCAGGGCCACCAACTCCACCTGCAGCATCGCCTCGTCCCAGCCCGCGTTCTCGGCGATGCGGTTGTCCGCGATCACCAGCGCTCGGCGCTGGGTTGGGGTCAGGTGGTCAAGCACCACGACCGGCACCGTTTCTAGCCCAAGCTTCTGGGCGGCGGCCAGTCGGCCATGCCCGGCAACGATCACTCCATCGCTGCCCGCGAGGATCGGATTGGTGAAACCGAACTCAGCAATCGACGCAGCGATCTGCGCCACCTGCGTATCGGAATGGGTGCGCGCGTTTCTGGCGTAGGGCACAAGCTTGGCTGTCGGCCACTGCTCGATCTTGTCGGCGAGCCAGGAGATACTCATGCCTGCGCTCCCAATCGTTCGGCAGCGACCTCATCGAAGGTCTGCCCGGTGGCCGCCAAGGTCACCGGCACGTCGGGAAAGTTCTGCTGGAAGCGCTTGACCACCACATCGACGTACTCCGGTGCAATCTCAGTCGCCCGGGCCACTCGCCCGGAACGCTGGGCTGCGAGGATGGTGGTGCCCGAACCGCAGAACGGCTCGAACACGATTTCGCCCTCGTTGGTGTAGGACTCCAGCACGAACTCGGGCAGCGCCACCGGAAACACGGCCGGGTGATCGATGTCCTGACCGATCTTGCCCTTGTGCCGCATGATGCGAATCACCGAGTCGGGAATGCGGAAATCCTGGGTGACGGTGCCGACGTGGTTCCACGCTGTTTTGCTGCCGTCCTTGTTGCGCATGCCACCGGCACTGGTACCGTCGCCGCGCAGATGGGTGTCGCGCCCCGCGTAGATGCAGGGCACGATCTTGTTCGGGCGGCGCGCCTCACTGTCCTTGCGGTTGAAGTGAAATACGAATTCGAAGGCGGGCGCGAGCCGACCATTCCAGTCGCCGGGCAGCCCCGGTCCCTGATCCCAGACGTACCAAGCGAAACGCCGCCAGCCCTGGGTACGCATCCAGTCGAGCCAGGCATCCCAGTACGGAATGACTTCCTGCTCGCGGTGGATCAACCCGAGATTGACCAGCACCTGGCCGGTCTGGGCCATTGGCAGCTGGGCGAAGACGCCGCGCATCAGGGCATCCCAATCGATGATGGTGTTCGTGTAGTCGCGCTGGTTGCCGTAGGGCGGCGACGTGAAACAGAGCGCCGCTTGCTCGTCGGCCATCAGTGCCCCGATCACAGCCGGATCGGCGGCATCGCCGCAGAGCACCCGGTGCGCACCCAACTGCCAGACGTCACCGGGCTGAGAGACAGGCGTCGCCGGAGTGGCTGGTACGTCGTCGGCCGCATCAGGTTCGTCGCTCTCCTGCGCGTCGTCCGCTTCGCCGTCGACTGCGACGTCGGTGGCGAGCAACTGCTCGATCTCGGCATCGTCGAAGCCGGTGAGGGCGAGGTCGTATCCCGCCTCGGACAACTCGGCCAGCTCGAGCGCCAGCATCGCGTCGTCCCACCCGGCGTCGAGTGCCAGGCGGTTGTCGGAAATCACGTAGGCGCGCTTCTGGGTGGGCGACAGGTGAGCCAGTTCGATGACCGGCACTTCGGCCAGCTCCAACTTGCGCGCGGCCGCCAGCCGACCGTGGCCGGCAATGATGCCGTTCTCGCCGTCCACCAAGATCGGATTCGTCCAGCCGTACTCGACGATGCTGGCGGCGATCTTGGCCACCTGCTCGTCATTGTGCGTCCTCGGATTCCGGGCGTAGGGGATCAGCGTCTCGACCTTGCGGTACTCGACGTTGAGCATGTTCAGTTCGGGTTTCCAAAAAGGTGCGGCCCGGACGGGTGAAAGGAGGAAAGCCCCGTCACGGGCCGCGAGGGTCGCTGCTGCGGTAGAAACTAAAAGGCCCGCGCAGTGGCGAGAGGCCGGACTGGGGTGCAAACCTGCAAACCCTGCAAACCTCGGTTTGCAGTTTGACGCTAGCGAAATGCCGCGCTCGCGCCCCCCGCATGGGATTTTGGGAAGGAAGGACCCCTCTTGATTCGTGAGACCTTCACTGCCCGCACCGCTGTCCAGAAGATAGCTGAAATACTACCCCCGACTGGGGTGATTTGTTGCAGCCTCGGCGAGCGTCAAAAGGGACAAACGCAGGAAACGAAGGACAAACGGGGCAGGCATTACCCTGCTTGGCCTAAGATTTTGGAAGGCGCGCGGATGCCTCCGCTGTTGAGCTTCTCGGCCACGATCTCCAGCGCCCGCTGCCAGCGACGCCATGCCGTCGTGCGGTCGCAGGCAAAGCGGATCGTGATGTCTCGCCAGCCGTAGCGCTTGGCGCGCATCCACACAAGGTGGCGCTGCTCGAGCTCCAGCCACCGCACCCACTTCATCGTCTCCAGCATCCGGTCGATGGCTTCGGGCGTGGGGGGGAACGGTCGATAGACGTGCTCGTCGGCTGCGAACGTCTCCCACTCCTTGCGCACAATGACGGGCCAGGTGTTGAAGTAGCCCTTCACACGCACAGGGGGCAGGCGTCGTCCGGTGCTGGCGGCCTCCTCGAAGCGGGCCGCCACATCCTCAATCGTCCACTCAGCCATGACGCGACCCTCCGTACAAGCGTTCGCCAATGCGGCGCACGAGCTCTCGCTCGATGAAGTCCAGACGTTCGTCGGATGCGTTGACCACCAGGATGTGCTGGTCACGCCAGCCACGTTCCTTGATCGCATCCAGATCGGTGGCTTGAGGTTGCAGTCGCCCGAGGGGGCAGCGGTACTGGGGTGTGGGAACTTTCACTTCACACCTCCTGGCCATCGTCGTGATGCTTGATCGCCCAGTGCAGCAGCGCCAGGGCATCGGCCTCGTTGTCGTCGACCGGCGCGTACCCGAGCGCAGTGATGGAGGCAATAACCTCGTCCTTGCCTGCGTTGCCTTTGCCCGTGGCGTGCTTCTTGATCGTGCCAACCGGAACGCCTTGATACGGAATCTGATGGTGCTCGCACCACGCCGTGAGCGTGGCAAGGAACCCGCCGTAGGCATGTGCCGCGTCGGTTGAAACGTGGCGACGAACCTCCTCGAAGTGCAGGCAGTCGATGCCGCTGGTGACGGCCTTCAGTTCGGTGAGCCAGCGTTTAAAGCGCAGAAAGCGCATCCCGCCGCCTTCGAAACGCCGCGGCCGGAAGCTCTCGGAACCGCTCGTGATGTGGCCGTCGCTGCCGCGCAGTGCCCAGCCGGTAGTGGTGCCCAGATCGAGGGCGAGGATAGTCGTGGTCATGGTGTCAGTCCTTATCCGGTGCAAATCTGACGCAGCTGACACTTCGTGACGAAACCCTCCATGAGGCGCGCGCGCACGCGCACGCGTAGGAGTTACGACAAACTGCGTCAGCTGCGTCAGACCGCGTGGTTTTCATGGGGTCAGTCGTCCGCGTAAGGGGTGTAGGCAGGTGTCGACGGGTGCTTAAGGCCAATGCCCTGGAACCCGCGCACGCCCATGCCGTTGCGCCATTTGTCCAACCCGCGCGTGATGAGCAGATCGGAGAAGCGGCGCTGCGCGCCGACAAACTCGCCAGCGGCCTCAGCCCACTGTTTCCAGTCGTTGAACAACTCGGCGGTCAGTGACTTGGCGTTGGGCTCGCGCACGCAGCGCTCGTCCAGCCAGCGGCCCAAAGCGTCCTCAGCTTCGAAATACTCCTCGGTGGCGTCCACCACCCGCTGCGGCGGGGAGAGTCGTCCGTGGCGCTGCCAGTCGAGACAGCCCTGCACGGCCCACGCGAGGATGCCGTCACGTTCGGCCAGGAGCTTCTGCTGCAGGTTCTTGTCACGGCGCTCGGGCGGCACGGTGATCGTAAAAGGGATCAGGTGCAGCCTGCGTTTCATCGCCTCGTCGATGTTGCGAATGGCAGGTTTGTGGTTGCCTGCCACGAACAACTTGAACTGCGGGAAGAACTCGAAAAAGTCCTGGCGCATGAAGCGCGCAGAGATCTTGTCGCCACCGGTCAGGTTCTTGAGCTTGGACTCCGCCCAGCGTTTGCCCTGTTCAGTTTCGATGGCCGCCACGAAGCGTGCGCCGCGCAGCCCCGCCATATCGGTCGGGTGCCGGTCGGTACGCGTCTCCATGAATGTGTCCATCGGCGCATTGGTCGCGTAGTCGCCCAGGGTGGTGGCCAGCGTGTTGACGAACACCGACTTGCCGTTCGCGCCCGTGCCGTACAGGAAAAACAGTGCGTGCTCCTGCGTCGACCCGGTCAGCGCGTAACCGACCATCCGTTGCAGGTAGGACTGCAGTTCCTTGTCACCACCCGTGACCTCGTCGATGAACTGCCTCCAGGTCGGGCAGTCGCCGCTGGGCGTGGCTGTGGTGATCTTGGTCATCCTGTCGGCGCGCTCGTGCGGGCGCATCCGGCCTGTCTTGAGATCAACCACGCCACCGGGCGTGTTGAGCAGCCACGGATCGGCGTCCCACTCGTCGGTGGTGGCCGCGTGCCTGCGGTCTGCACGCGCCAGGCGTTCCACGCCGCCGACCGTTCCTGCGCTGGCCAATTTGGCGGCAACCTTGGGGTTGTCGGCGCGCACAGCCGTCTGGCGGCAGACGCTGCGGATCAAGTCCGTGGCCGCCAGCGTGTCCTCGGTGCGCCAGCGTTGCCCGTCCCACACCAGCCACTTGCCCCAGCCGGCCACGTAACGCCAGTCACGGTGGTAGCGGCGCGTGAAGGACAGCGCCAGCGCATCCTCCGTACCCCAGACGGATTCGTCGCTGCTGACCACCGGATCAACGTCATCGGCCACGTCGTGCATCTGCAAACGCGGGCCGTGGGTGAGAAAGGTGGCGACATCGAAGCCCTCTGCGATGGCGTCGGCCACGTCCCAGCCCTCGGCGGCCTCTTCGGGCGGATAGAGAACGTGGCAGGATTTGGCTCCCGCCGACAGGATGGCCTGTGCTGCCTGCGTCGCGTACTCCCAGCCCGGCTTGTCGCGGTCAGGCCAGATCAGCACGGCCTTGCCGGACAGCGGCGACCAGTCGGTCTTGTCGACCGGAGCGTTCGCGCCGTGCATTGCCGTGGTGGCCACTATGCCCGCGTCGATCAGGGCCTGCGCGCATTTCTCGCCCTCGACCAGCACCACCTGCGCGGCACTGGCCATCCCTGGCTGGTTGTAGAGCGGACGCGGGTCGGGCGGTGCCATCTTGCGCCGCTTCGCATCCCAGGGCCGGAACTGCTTCTTCTGCCCGGGCGGGTCGTAGCGATAGACGACGGCGATGAGATGGTCCGCCGCATCGAGGTAGTCCCACTTCGCGGTGGCTGGGCCAAGTTCGTCGACCGGCACGTCTTTCTTGCGGGTCTTGGGCGCCGGCGTGGATCGTGAGCGACCGAGCAGATCAGCTGCAGCGTCGAGCACACGCGGGAAATCATGCAGTACGTCGATGCCGAGGTGAGCGCCAATCAGCGCATAGATGTCGCCGCCGTCGCCGGTGGCGCGATCCGTCCACAGTCCTGCCTTTTCGCCATCGAGCACCACCTCGAGGCTGTCGCCGGGGCTACCCAGCACGTCGCCGATCAGGAACTTGCCACGGCGTTTCTTGCCCGCTGGGAACAATGTGATCAGAACGGATTCGAGACGCGCAAGCAGTTCGGCACGCAGATCTTCTCGTTCGGCATCACTGATGATGCGGTGGTTGTGGTCAGGCAGTGGCGCGATATCGTTGAAGTCAAGAGTCATTCGGCCTCCACACCATCAGCGTCACCGTTGCGCTCCTGCGCTGCGGTGCTGCGCGCCGCCCACGCAGACAGTTCGGATGGTCGATAGCGCACCAGACCGCCCATCAGGTAGTGGGGAATCTTGTATTTGCTGCGCATCTGCGGGTCGGCGAACCAGTAGTACGGCAGGCGTAGTGCAGCAGCGGCCTGCTTGGCGTCGATCATTGGTTCAACGCCACCGATGAATTGCTTGTCGTTGCTCATGTCGTCCTCCAGCAGCGGTCTTGCCACGCGCACATCCGGCATTCGAAGCGGGTCGGCTCATGGAAGGCGCGTGGCAGAAGCTCGCCTGCCTCGGTCGCCGTGATGACCTTCACCGCCCGATCCGACATGCGCTGGGCCAGCGCCCCGTCAAAAGGCACGAGCTCGGTGTAGATCTCCATCGTGTCGGCGTTGAGCGCCGTGAAGATCACCGGGTGCTCGTGCAGTTCGAGATAGGCTTGGTAGATCGCCACTTGCGCAGCGTAGATGGGCTTGGAGATGGCCAATCCCTTTTTTTCCAGGTCGCTCCAGGACTTGTTGCCCAGGCACTTGCACTCCCAGAGCGCGGGATAGGCGAAGCCCTCGGGGCCCGCGACGACGACGCCGTCGACGTGGCCTTGCAGGCGACCGTCAGCCACCGAGAAGCCGAACTGCTCGCCGTCGGCCTTGCGGGTGTGCAGGTCGAAACCTGCATCCCGCAGCCACGCGACCATGCAGTCCTCCATGACGTGGCCACGCTCGAAGATGCGCAGCATCCGACCCGGAATGTCCCGCCCGTGGTCGATGGGAGCCTTGGCGTACTCGAACTGCAGCGCGCGCTCGCAGGCCACGCCGAGACGCGAGGCACCGAGGTACTGGCGCTCGGACTGGCGGTTGCGGGCCAACTGCATCCCGGCGTCGACCAACGCCGTGACCTGGCCAGAGATGCTCGATGAGGAATTGAAGTCGATCATGGCTTCTTCCCCTTCGGCTCTTCCCAGGGCAGGTCGTCCTCCAGATCCGCGAACGGATTGGCGGTATCGGGTGCCAGCGGATCGGGTGCAGGCGTCATGCCCCGCACCGGTGGGTACTTGGTGACCTCGTGATGCGCGACCATCGCGTCCGACCAGCAGGTGACGATGGCATCGATCACCCGCAGCGCTTCCGCCTCGGAGTAGTCGCCCAGCGGCTTGGTGAAGCCGATCTCGCCCGCTGCCTCGCCGAAGGCCTTGAGGCACTGGCGCATTGCGGCCAGTTCGACATCAGACGGATCACTCATGGCGACCTCCGTCTTGTCGATGCGACCTTCCTTGGCCCGCTGCCAGTTGCCGTACAGCCCGTGAAACGCATCCTGGCAGCGACGGGAACAGAACACCCAGTCGATGGGGTAGCGCCGGGGGTCGCCCACACCGTGGCGGTTGTCGGTGTGGCCGTAGCCCCGGGCCTGTCGTTTGCAGACCCAGCATTTCATCGGCCTCCCTCACTGCGCCCACGACGGTTTGCCCGTCACGGGTGCGCGTTGCGGAGCCGGTGCCTGGTACGCGGGCGCTGCCTGCGCAGGAGCGCCGGAAGCGCCGTCACCCGAAGCCTTCGGCGGCAGACCCATCAACTTGGCGTAGTCGGGGTGATCGGGTTCGACCGCGACCTTGACCACGTTGCGATCCTGGCCCTTGCCGTCCTTCTCGATGTCGACGCGGGCGAGGAACTCCAAGCCATCCAATTCGTGGAAGCCCTGGATGCGGCGCGCAGCTGAAGCCTGCGGGCTGTTGTCCTGCGGGTGGACGTTTCGGGCGCTGTTGAGCGCGGCACGGATGAAGCTGCGCCCCATCTGACCCCACGTCGGGCCCTTCTTGGAGTGCAGGCCAACGTTCGACCACATCTTGCGTTTGGCGTGGTCGCCCGCGGTGACCACAAATTCGGCGGCGAGATAGATCGAACCGGTCTCGAAGGACTCGGTGGCGTAGCCGCCGCCCCAGTTCTGCGAGGGGTCGTCATAGCCACCGGGCTTGATGGTCATGCGCACCGGCACCACGGTGCCCTTGGGGATCAGATCAAAGCCGGATTGCTGGGCGTCGGCGTCGTTGAAGTCATTCCATGCGGTCATTGCGATTACTCCTGAGATTCGATGTGTGTGGGGGTGGCGGCGCTGGCGGGCGTGGCGGATGCGCCCGCGCACTTGGCGATCAGCGCGCCGAGATGCGGCGGCTCCAGCAGGTCGAGGCGACCGCTGCGGTCTTTGGCCGGGAAACCGTAGGGATTGACGGTGTGCGTGACGAAGGCGCGGTATGTACTGCCGTCCTCGGCCTTGATCTCGGCCAGCGTCACGACCTCGTCGACGATGCCGGGCAGCTCCAGGCTGGTCTTGCTGCCCTCGATCTGCGGCACGAACACCTTGCGGTTGTAGTCATCGAGGCGCTCATCGAGGATGGCCACGAACACGACGTTCTTGCCGCGTGCGTGCTGCAGGTGGGTCAAGGCACTCACCATTTCCTGGCCCAGCAGGCCGTAGGCACCGCGCAGATCAGGCTTGCCGGAACGGTCGCTGGTAGCACCGGGCTGTGTCTTGCACCATGCGAAGCACTGGCGCGACAACTGCGTGATCGAGTCGAGGAAGAAGGTCTGGTAGCGGTCGAGCTGTGTCGCGTCGCCAAACTTCTCGATGACGTGGTCGTAGTGCGCCTGCGAGAACGTGCTCTCAGGCGGCAGCGACTTGTCCGGGCCCGCGAGGAACACGAAGAAGTCGCGGCTCTCAGGCCACGATGCCGGACGGATGGTGTCGCCCGGCCAGTCGGCCACCGCCAAGTCACCGGCCTCGATGTCAATGAACAGCGTGGTCTTCGGATCGAGGTCTTTGAGCCGGGTGGTCTTGCCAATGCCGGACTTGCCGAGCATCAGCAGCTTGACGCCCTTGCGCTCGGCCATGCGCTGCTGCGCGGAGATGATGGGGAGGCTCATCACGCGGCCTCCTTCAACCGCTCGGCGACGGCAGGATTCCAGAGGATCTGGTAGCCGCTGTGGCCGTTGCGCGAGTACGGCATGGCCTCGGCCCACGCCTCACCGGCTTCGGTCAGCTCCCATTCGTCGCGCTCATTGCGGAACTGGAAGCCACCGGCCGCCAGCATCTGGTTCGTGGCCTTCGCCGAGCGGTTGAGCAATTTGCCGAGCTGCGTGGCGTTCAAGGCGCAAATCGGCTCGTTGGCCGATGGCAGCGCGCGGCGCAACACCTCGGTGGTGATGCCGGTGTTCTCCTGAATGCAGGTCAGCGTCGCCGCCGCCGCGATGCCCGGTTTCACGCCCGGCACCTTGGCCACGGCCTCGCCGATCAACAGGATCGCGGACACCCGGTCGTGGGTCGGCGCGGGCAAGGTCGCCAGGGTTCCGGGCACGGCATAATTGCCGGTCTTGCGGATCGTGGGCAGCACCTCGCTGGTCACCCAGCGCTTGAAACGCTTGGCGGCGTCCTTGGTGCTGCCGAGGATCATGGCGTAGAGGCCCGATTCGTTGACGTGGTTCTGGCGCTGGCGACCGCCTGCCGTAAGGGTCTCCAATTTCTGGAGATCCTCGGCATCGACATGGGATTTGATCGCCTGGGACGGGTTGCCCATCTCCAAGGCATCGCAGACATCGGTGGCGTTGAACCACGGCTGCCCCCGATCATCGACCTGGACGCGCACGGCGTGCGCTTCGAACTGGAACGGAATGATCGCGCTCATGGTCAGCCCTCCCACGACACGTCGGCGATGCGGTCGGCTCCATGCGCGGCGCGCTTGCGCGCCTCGGTGTGAAGCTCTTCCAGCGCGGTACGGCGGCGGCCGAGCGCCAGCGATTCCGCATTGGCCGTTTGGATGGCGAAGGCCAGCTCGTCCACCGTGGCGGCATCGAGCGGGACGACGACTTCCTGGCCGTCGGCGCGGCGATACCGGATTTCGTCGGGAAGGTGTTCGCCGCAGATGGACGGCAGCTGCTGGCGCAGCGAGGTGATGAGATTGGTGCTCATGGTCATTACTCCGATTCGAGGGAAAGGGTGAAAGACGGCTTGCCGGAATCCACGGTGCGTGCGGCGGCGAACTGCTGTTGCAGCGCCGGGGGCCAATTCGTGAAGCGGGATTCGGAGACGGACAGCCTGATATCGAGGTAGCCGTCGACCTTCTCGCCCGAGGCCACGATGCGCTCGGCGATTTCGGACAGTTGCTTCTGATCCCAGCTTGCCTTCTTGGGCAGCTCGAACTTGAGGTGCAACGGGCCATCGCTGATGTGGGCGGTGCCGAAGTCGCGGCCGGATTCACGCAGCGCGGTACGGGCCTGCTCGCCGTAGCACTGATCCAGCGCCGCATCGAACTTGGCGCGGGCCTTCTTCAGCCAGTCGATGGCGGCATCGAGGTTTTGGTCGATCTCGTGCTTCTGCGCGGGCGGCAGTGCAGCCAGTTGGCTGACAGACATCTCGGCGATGTCGGCGGGGAAGATGGTCAGATCGCTCATGGCCGTCCTCCTCACTGGTACGCCCGAGCGAAGGTCGAGTGCCGCGAAACGCGACGCTCGAAGGCTTCGATCTCGGAGATCAGGTAGGTGACGCGGGCACCGAGCTTGCAGAAGACCGGGCCGAGCTGTTCCTGCCGCCAGCGGCGCAGGGTCTTGACAGAGAGCCCCCAGCGGGCGGCGAGCTCGTTCTCGTCAAGGGCGATGCGCGTGGCACCGTCCGAAAGGGGCCGGGAAAGCTTCCGGCCGGATTGAACAGAGGGGACTTGCTTTTGCATTTGGAGCACTCCTTTTGTTGAAGTGCTCCTACTTTCTTGCCGCAGGGCTTGCGATATTTCGCAGCCTTCCCGCAGAAATCACGCGGAAATTACAAGTGCCTGTCCCTCATACGGTTTCTGATTCGGATAGCTCGTCGCCAGTTGCTTGCGCGGCAGCCAAATAGTCGGGGGTGCCGATGTTCAGTTCCCACACCCGGGGCTTGGTGTTGCCATCCGCGCCCCTGAAGTACGTCTGCCACTCCGGTGCGCCCCGGAACAACTCGGCCATCGTGCGAAACGAAACACCTGAAGCCGACTCTATCTGCGTCTTTGTCCACTTACGCCGTCCGGACGCCCAACTGTTGACGAAGACCTCGACCACCTCGAGCCATTCCTTCTTGGTCAACGTCCACGGGTCGGGCCACGGCCCGTGCAGAGTGCCGCTGCGCGCGTCGTCCTTGATCAGACGCGGAGCATTGGTCGTGGTCGCTTCGGTTTGCCGACGGCGAATTTCCGCCTCGACCGGCGCAAGGTCAATTGACACCTTCCCGTTGACGTCCTTGGCGAGCGCATCCAGTGACACGACGATGCCGGGTCCCAAGTAGCGGCGAGGCAGGCCTGCCGTGGTCGACAGCACGATAGTCAGGCCGAGATTGGATTGCCGCAGTTTCGTGTCCAGCCTGTCGGCGTGCTTGGCGTCCCACAGTCGTGACACCAGCGCCACGGGAATGCGCTGATCGCTCATACGGTAGTTACCGAGCACGTAGGGCTCTTCCTCATCCACAGTCAGCGGCATGTCGACCAGTTGAGGCCGGAGCAGTTCGTCCAGCCGCTCACGCAGGTAGCCCTTGTTGATGTCGTACCGGCAGAGGTCACTTTCCCTCAGGTCGTAGCGTTCGCCGCTGACATCGTCTACCGCAGAAGTGCTCATGCTGTTGAAGCTGACCTTCAGTCGCCGGAACCCCTCCTGGCCATCGTCATCCTCGATGGGAACGGTGATGTAGTCGCCTGGAGCCTTCTGCTTAAGCAGACCTTTGCCTACCAGGTCCGTGGCAGTCAGGCCCAGCGCAGTCAGCAGATGTCCATCCGCTTCGTGGCCGACCAGATCGAGCAGCTTCATCTCGGCGTGGAACAGGCCAATGTCGGCACCGACCTTTACCGGTTCGACGCGCTTCATCACGCCCAGAGACGTCAGGATGTCTTCGCCGCACTGGCGCAAGCGTGGGTCGGGCAAGTTCAGCAGGTTGCAAGAACCGCGCTGATCCACCGTGACGTCCAAGGCCCGCGCGTCCTGCTCGCCGTCGAAGCGAATCGAGAACGAGAGCTTCACTTCGACCACGGAACGGCAGCTCGACAAGGGGTTGTGATCGCCGAAGTGCGAGTTGGACACAGTCCAGACGCTGTCGCTGTTGGCCATCGCAATCGTGACCGTGTGCCGGGTGTGTCCAAGCGTGACGGTGAGCGAAGAAATCCATGCGTCCAGGATCACCGCGCCCCTGGCGGTTGCTGCGCGAAGGTCTACCGCGCGCTTGAACATGCCCAACTCGTAGCTGATCGCCCCGACAGGCTGCTTCGAGAGTGGCTTGTCGAAGCCCACAGCGACAAAGCGATCCGCGAGGCGCTGCGCCGTGCCACGCTTGTCGGAGAGCACATGTACCTTGTTGGCCGCAGGGTCGTACACCAGCGTCGCTTCCAGGGCGGGGGTGAAAACCAGCAAATCGCGGCGACGATCCTTCATCTGCCGCAGCAGCTTCATCTTCCCGGGGTGGTAGACGACGAGGTAGTGCATGCGTCGCTGAGCGTCAGCATCGCCTTCGTCCATCTCGAAATGGATCAACTCGCAGTTTTGCTTGGACTCGTCGTCCAGTTCGAGGATTTCACCCACGCCTTCGTGCAGCTTCTTCTCAACCTCTGGTGTCCACTGGAAGTCGCGGCCGTCACCATCGCGAACGGTGAACCCAAGGAACTTCTTGTGCCCGTGAAAGTGGTGGGTCAAGTAGATGGTCTCGATCTGGTCGAAGACGCGGGGCGCATTTACGTGCAGCCAGATCAGCCGGGTCATCGCATCCGCCGATCTGTCGAAGGTGGCAATCTCTGCGTGCTGCTCGAATTCGAGTTCCCTGTGGGCATGCTCCAGCATTTCTTCGGTGCGGAATCGCACGAGATGGAGAAGTCGCACGGCCTCCTGGTCGGCGATGGTGATGTCCTCGCGCTTGATCGTCAGGATGTGTTCGCGCAGCGCTGCGCGAGCCTGATCTTCGGGCAAGGACGCGTCGACGCCACCTAGCAAGGCGAACTTGTCGACCTGCGCCAGCAGTCGGATTGCCGAGACTGTTGCCGACTCGATCAGGTCGGCAAGGTGCTTACTGTTCTTGTGAGACTTCTTGGCCACTTGATGCTCCTTGGAATAGTGCTGAGTGGCCTCGCTTGCGTCGGCACCGTCAGCGCGGTTCGACAGTCACGGGATGATTCCCAACATGATCTTGGTCTTGATGTTGGACAGCCAGTCTTCGCGGTACTGCAAGGCCAGGGCATCCAGATTGACGCGACCGACGCCCGCCTTGCGGGCTAGGTCTTCCAGCGAGATCATGCAGTTGAGCCAGCCCAGTCCATTCGATGCCACGAGCGCAGTCTTGTCGGCAGTCGTGACGACGATGACATTCGACGGCAGCAGCTTGCTGGTGTGGAGCCACGCGAACAGGTGCTTTTCGCCGTCATCCAGCGTCATGCATTCGGGCTGGCTGGTGACCAACACGGCCAGTTCCTTGCGGGTGACGGGGTGCCGGGCGGTCAGGCCCGCGTGCAGTTCAGCGGACGCAACCGGAACATGGCGAGGATCGGTGGGATCGCCGGTCAGCGTTTCCTCGACGCATTTCTCGACGGTTTCGACGGCGAAGTGCGTGGTGATGGCTGTCCAGCACCGTGTGCGAAATGCTTCGAGGATGACGTTCGTGTCAGCGAATACGCGCACTTGAGGCATACGGTATTCACCTCAAAGCTCGAACGGAGCGGGCAGGTCGTACTGGCCGAACAGCTCAGTCAATCCGCCAAGGCCAAGGCCGATGGTTTTAGCAGCCTTGCGCGCCGACAGACGTCCGTTGTCCAGCGCATCGTGGAGCATTTTCACGAAGGATGGCGAGAACCGCTTGGGTGCCCCAGACACAGAGGGGCGCTGCTTCTCCTGCGAGAGACTCTGCCGGGTCTCGTCGCAGATGAGCTTGAGGTTGAACAGCCGCCACGCCAACGCCACGGGCGCGACACGCAGCAGCCCGGCGACCTCGCACAGATGCGCGATGTCGTTGATGCGCTCCTTGTCGACGAGCTTCTCGAGAGAGGCACGCGGCATCAGCAGCGCAGCGGCGAAGCTGTTCGCCAACTGCTCGATGCGCTTGCCCTTGCTGCGCTCCTCGAAGGAGTTCGACTCCCGGTGCTCTGGCTTCATCGCATCCCACGTCAGGGCGTGGAAGAGTTCGTGGGCGAGGTCGAAGAAGCGCCGGGCCTCGCTTTCATTGCGATTGATGAGGATGACGCCCATCTCCTCCAGATGGCAGGTCGCGCCCGAAATCGACTTGCCGTCGGCGGTCTCGACCATGTCGACGAACAGCACCGGGATGTCCAGTTCGCGCTCGACCTTGTCGATCAGGGTTTCGGCGGGGATGACACCCAAGTCGAGTTCGACGGCCAAGCTTTCCGCACGTTCCTGCGCATCCTCGAAAGACGACTGGGTGGACAAGCGCAGTGCGCGCTTGAGAACGCTGACCCGGCTGTCTCGTTGCTCGCGCAGCCAGCGCAGCAGGCCGATCCACTGACCCGCCTTTAGCTCGAATCCATCCAGGCTGTCCTCCGGCACGCCCGGATCGGCGCGCCAGTTGAACTGCGCCTCACCCGCAACGGCGAAAGGGTCGATGAAGAACTCGATGTCCCGATCCAGCAGATCGGACAGGACGAGCATCTCCTCCGGCCGCAGCGTGCGCTTGCCGTTCTCGATGTCGGAAACAGACTGGCGGTCGTTCAGGCCGAGGCCTTGGGTGAGCTGATCCTGGGTCCAGCCCTTGGCCTCGCGCGCCGCTTTTACGCGAAAGCCGATCAGCTTGTGCGAGATCTTGTCGAGCATGGGTTGGCTCCTTCAAAACGACATTCTAATCTTGCTAACAGCGTGTTGCAAGATACGCTTGCGAAACGCCATAAGCAAGGACATTGCCCTACGTTGCCATCCGCTTCGGAAGATCAGGCTCACTATCCCTGACGGTTGCAATTCCTCGGAGCCGTCATGAAGAACCTCGAACTCGCATCTCCCTCGGAGATGAGCGCCAGCGCCCGTGCTGGCGAAATCGCCGCCATCCTTGCGGCTGCCATTGTTCGCACACTCGTCGCGCACGAGCCAAAACAGAGAGAAGTTTGCCTTGGCTTCCTGCCCGACCAGCGCGTTCATACAACCCCCTATCAAGAGGAGAAGTTGTGATGAACGAGAAACAAGCATCCGTCGCCGCACAAATTGCTGGGCTTGGCCACATGCCGATGGCCGAACTTTGGCCGCTCTGGGATCGGTACTTTCCCCGCCGCCCGGACTATCCGAACCGCACTCACGTCGAGTCGCGCATTGCCTACAAGCTGCAGGAGGAAGCCTTCGGCGGCCTCGCGCCCGAAACGAAGCAGCGGCTGGAAGCCATCGGCGCTAAACACTCCAAGATCAAGCTGCGCGCCAAGCCCCGTGAGTTCGACTTCGCGCCGGGCACGATCCTGCTGCGCGAATGGGGCGAGCGCGAGCATCGGGTATTGGTCACCGCCGAAGGGCTGTTCGAGTACGAAGGTCGCGCGTTCAAGAGTCTGACTGCCGTGGCCCGGCACATCACTGGCACGCATTGGTCGGGGTCGCTGTTCTTCGGTCTGGGCAAAGGAGGTGCGCGATGAGCGAGATTGCCTCCAGCAAGGCGCGCAAGCGCTGCGCCGTCTACTGCCGGGTGTCCACGGACGAACGCCTCGACCAAGAGTTCAACTCCATCGACGCCCAGAAGGAAGCAGGCCAAGCATTCATCATCAGCCAGCGCACCGAGGGCTGGATACCGGTTTCGGACGACTACGATGATCCCGGCTTCTCCGGCGGCAACACCGAGCGCCCGGCGCTCAAGCGTCTGCTGGCCGACATCGAGCGCGGGCAGATCGACATCGTGGTGGTCTACAAAATCGACCGCCTGACGCGCAGTCTCGCCGACTTTTCCAAGATGGTTGAGGTGTTCGAACGCAACGACGTCTCCTTCGTCTCGGTCACCCAGCAATTCAACACCACCACCCCGATAGGGCGGCTGATGCTGAACGTCCTGCTGTCTTTCGCCCAGTTCGAGCGCGAGGTCACCGGCGAACGCATCCGCGACAAGATAGCGGCTGCCAAGCGCAAGGGGATGTGGATGGGCGGGGTGCCGTCCATTGGCTACGACGTCGAGAACCGGCAGTTGGTCATCAACGAGGCCGAGGCGGCAGTGGTGCGCCGCATCTTTGAGGAGATGCTGACCATCGGCTCGCCGACACAGATCGCCGCCAACCTGACCGCCGAAGGGATCACGACCAAGGCCTGGACGACGCAGGAAGGCCAGACCCGCAGCGGCACGCGCATCGACAAGAAGTACCTGCACAAGCTGCTGCGCAACCGCATCTACCTTGGGGAATTGTCGCACAAGGGAAACTGGTACCCCGGCGCTCACCCGCCGATCATCGACCGGGAGTTGTGGGACAAGGTTCATGCGGTGCTGACCAAAAGCGGTCACGCCCGGTCGGTGGAGACCAAGATCAGGTCGCGCACTGATGCCTTGCTGCGCGGTCTGCTTTACGCCCCCTCGGGCGAGCGGATGTACCCGACCTACTCGCGCAAGAAGGGACGCAAGTACCACTACTACGTGTCCAAATCGGAAAGCCGTTTCGGCGCGCCGGGCAAGAGCTACGAGCGCCTGCCCGCGCCGGAAATCGAGGCGGCGGTGGTCGCCCAGATCCGCACGGTGCTGACCAGCCCGGAGTCTGTCGCGTCGGTGGTGCGCCACATCCAGCGCAACGGTGCGCAGATCGACGAAGCCACCACGGTGATGGCGATGGGACGGCTCAACGATGTGTGGGATCAGTTGTTCCCGGTCGAGCGCCACCGTATCGCCAACCTGATGATCGAGCGTATCGACCTCGTCCACGTCGGCGAGGTGCAGGGCATCAAGGTGAAGTGGCGCGAGCTGGGCTGGGACAAGCTGATCGGTGAATTCGCCCCGAGGGGGATTGGCGCGGAACTGCTGGAGGTCGAGGCCTGATGGACAGCCTGCTGGAAACCTTTGTACCCCTGCAGTTCAAGCGGAAGAAGGGAAAGCTGCTGGTTGATGGGAGGGAATTCGCGCACGATGTCCGCATCATCGAGGCCGTTGCCCGGGCGCTGTATTGGCATGCCTTACTCGACTCCGGCACCTTCAAAAGTGTGGTCGAGATTGCCCGAGCCGAGGGACTGATGCCGACGACGGTGGGCCGGTTGCTGCGGCTGGCGCGGTTAGCCCCCGACATCGTTGAGCAGTTCATGAGGGGATGCCAGCCACGAAGGCTGACCCTGCTGTGGCTGATGCGAAACGACATCCCGGCGCGTTGGCCTGACCAGCGCCAGATGCTTGAGCGCTTCAAGCAGGAGACGAGATGTCAAAGAAAAACTACGGCAAGCAGACTGGTCGCCCCATCACCCATGCGCTGCCAACACCGGCAGGCGGCGTGCGGCTGGAGACCTTTGTACCCTGGACGCTGGTGAGGCGAGGATTGAAGAAGGAGATCATCACGCCATTGGATGCGCCGCAGGAATTTCTGTCCGAGGCCACCCGGGAGCGGGCGGTTCGGGCGGCGGCGCAGAACAGCGCGCTGATGCGTGCGCTCGGGCTGGCGCACCACTGGCAACGCCTGTTGGATGAGGAACGAGCGGCGTCCGTGGCCGAGATCGCTGAGGCCGAGGGCATGGACACGACTCAAGTGCGCCGCGTACTACGCCTGACCCTATTGGCCCCGGAGGTCATCGAACGGCTGGTGGGTGCGCCCGACATTGTGCTGGAGCAGGTAATGCGCCGCCCCTGGCCCACCGGCTGGAGTGACCAGATGCTGGTGCTCGCACCGTCCGCGTGACCGCGCCGAGCCCAGCGCCAGCAACCGCCTCCGGGCGGTTTTTTTGTGCCTGCGATGTTCTCGGTCGCTCACGCTGCAGGAGTTGCCGGCCACAACCCATCGCCCGCAAACCCGCACCAATACAGGAAGTGCCCTCGCGCACGCTCGCGAGACCACCAGAGAAAACGGAGAACGGAGAGGCGTGGGCGGGGGTGAAAACGCAGGTTTCGGCGGGGTGGCGCTCGCGAGGCCATGCCCCGAATCCGCGCCAACACTGGGGGGAACGTGCGAAAAAAAACCAACCGATAATGGTTGGTTTTTGGAACTTTGGTGGTGGAGTTTAGCACTCCATCGAACTTTCCTCAATAACGCCTGCGGATTGGTGCGGAAGCGCGCGGAGTCATGCGGCCTCATCACGCTGCGCCAGCATCTCATGCAACCAGGCGCCAAAACGCCGCTCGCACTCCTGCAGTAAAACATCAGACAGTCGCTGTAGCGCTTCGGCACCCGCCTTTGTCAGGGAGTCCGTTCCTGTCGGCGTGAAGCTTCCGTGGGCCACCATGACACGTAAAGCTGTAGCAGGAATGCGGATATCAATATCACCGTCCATGAACAGCTGGAGCTTTTTTCGCAATCCTTCTTGTGCGAACAGTCCTTTGGAATCCGCAGAAGGTCGAAACAGAACTTTTCGTAACGCTGCCGCCAAGGCGGAATCGGGGATCTTCCAAGATGTGACGTTGCTCCCAATGGCTTCGCCAAGCAGTTCGGCGGCACTGTAAGCCGCAAGCAAACGCAGTCCAGCGGTGTAGCCGCGCAGTGACTTTTCGCTGTACCCATGTGCATGCACGGCTTCAAAGTGTGTAGCCAAGCGATACCTTGCGTAGAAGCGGTTCAGTTGCCTTCTGGTGGCCACCGAGCAAAAATCGTCCTTCCCCTCGCGACACGCCGTGCAAAACAACTTCCAGCCAACCAAGCGATGAACGTTGGTCTTCACGCAATCGCCTTTGCTTCAGACTCCTGCTCCAGGTACACCCAGTCCACGATACCGTCGTTGGGGGTGTAGCCGGCCACCAGTTGCTGCATCATCAGTCGGATCACGCCCACGTCGTTCACATTCAGGGCCATTTCCAGGGCGGTGAGCTTGGCCTCGAATTCAGCCCAGGGGATGAATTCCTCGTGGGCCTTCATGATGCGGGGGTGCACGGTGGGCTTGGGGTTGTCGCCGATCAGCAGTTCTTCGTACAGCTTTTCGCCGGGGCGCAGGCCGGTCACGGCGATCTCGATGTCGCCCTCGGGGCTCTGTTCGTCTTTCACCGTCAGGCCCGAGAGTTCCACCATGCGCCGCGCCAGGTCCATGATTTTCACGGGTTGACCCATGTCGAGCACGAACACGTCGCCGCCCTTGGCCATGGCGCCGGCCTGGATCACCAATTGAGCCGCTTCTGGGATGGTCATGAAGTAGCGCGTCACTTCCGGGTGGGTGAGCGTGATGGGCCCGCCGTCGCGGATCTGCTGGCGGAACTTGGGCACCACCGAGCCGGATGAACCCAGCACATTGCCAAAGCGCACCATGCTGAACTTGGTGCCGCCTGTTCCGACAGTACCACCCGTGCCCGCCTGGGTGGCTGCCAGGGCCTGCAGCGCCATCTCAGCCAGTCGCTTGCTGGCCCCCATCACGTTGGTGGGGCGAACCGCCTTGTCGGTGCTGATGAGCACGAAGTCGCTCACGCCGTTTTCTGCGGCGGCTTGGGCGGTGCGCAGCGTGCCTAGCACGTTGTTCTTGATGCCCGCTGCCGGGTTATGCTCCACTAGCGGTACGTGCTTGTAGGCGGCGGCGTGGTAGACCGTGTCGGGGTGCCAGGTGGACATGATCTCGCGCATGCGGTCGTCGTCCTGCACCGAGGCCAGCAGGGGCACCAGAACGGGTGGCGCGGCGCCGTCCAGCCCAGCAAGCTTCTCTTCCAGCTCCTGGTGAATCGCGTACAGGGCGAACTCGCTCTGTTCGATCAGCAGCAGCTTGGCCGGGTTCACTGCCAGGATCTGGCGGCACAGCTCGCTACCAATGGAGCCGCCGGCGCCCGTCACCAGCACCACCTTGCCGGTGATGTTTTTGGCCAGCAGGATGTGGTTGGGTGCCACCGGCTCGCGACCGAGCAGATCGTCGATATCCAGCTCGTGCAAGTCCGAGATGCTCACCTTGCCCTGCGCCAGATCGGTCACGCTGGGCAGGGTGCGCACCGCCACGTGTGCGTTGCGAATCTGGCTCAGGATCTCGTTACGGCGGCGGCGCGAGACACTGGGCATGGCCAGCAACACAGTGCGCACGTCTTGCGTCTCAACCAGCCCCTGCAAGTCCATCGGGCTGTGTATCGGCAAACCATTCAGTACATGCCCATGCAGGCGATCGTCGTCATCCAAAAAGGCCACGACCTGCATCTCATGGCCGTGGGCCATCGCCTGTGCCAATTGCCGGCCTGCTTGTCCCGCACCGTAGATCACCGCCTTGGGCAGGCTCATGCGCTGAAAAATGCTCAGGTACAGGCCGCCTAACTTTCATGAATCCAGGCCGACGCCCCGGATGATGAAAGAAACTTGAGGGTGGAGGTGCCGGGGTAGAAGTCGAGAAAATTCTTTGGGGGACAGCACCCCGATAGCTAACTTGACTCACCCACACCGACTCGTACCCCGAATTGACTCCATCGGTTGCCCGATGAGATCGCACGTTAAACAGGGCTGCCGGGCGAGAAGCCCGGACAAGCAATTTCGGTGGGGCACCCCGGCACCTCCAGTTCTGAAGTTTACACATCAACTGGAGCCAAGCGATGGACATTGTCCCCATCTACAAGCGCGTCATAGGGCTGGACGTGCATCAGGCGCAGATCACGGGCTGCGCCATCACCGAGCAGCCTGACGGCAGCGTCACCTACGAGCGGCGCGAGTTTGGCGGCTTCAAGCGCGACCGCAAAGCCCTGGCCGAATGGGCACGCGCTATTGCCCCCGATGTCGTGGTCATGGAGAGCACCGGCATTTACTGGAAGAGCCCGTATGCGGCACTGGAGTCCGTTGGCATCGTGGCTTGGGTCGTCAACGCCCGCCACGTCAAAGCGGTGCCGGGTCGCAAGACCGATGTGGCCGATGCGCAGTGGCTGGCCTCGCTGGCGCGCGCGGGGTTGCTGCGCGCCTCCTTCATTGCCAAGGCGGATCTGCGCAGCCTGCGCCACATTGCGCGCCAGCGGCAAAAACTCGGTGGCATGCTGGCCAGCGAGAAAAACCGGCTGCACAAACTGCTCACCGACGCGGGCATCCGTTTGGGCGTGGTGGTGTCAGACTTGCACGGCCAGTCGGCACGCGCCATGGTCAAGGCGCTGATCGCGGGCAAGACCGTACCTGAAGTGTTGAGTCTGGCCAGCAAGCGCCTGCGTGCCAGCCGGCAAGACATCTTTGAGGCCTTGCAGGCCGAGGAGATCACAGCGGCGCATCGCTTTGTTCTCACTGAGATCATGGCGCATATCGAGGAGCTTGAAGCGCGCATGGCGCGCTTTGACATGGAGTTGCTGCGCTGCTTGCATGAGGCTGGCTACGGTGGTGCTTTGCGACTGCTGCAAACCTTGCCCGGCATTGACCAGATGGGTGCGGCCATGTTGCTGGTGGAAATCGGCTCTGACATGAGCGTGTTTGGCAGCGCCCAGCGACTGGCCAGTTGGGTGGGCATGTGCCCCGGCAACAACGAGTCGGCGGGCAAGCGCAAAAGCGGACGTATTCGCAAGGGCAACGCCTGGGTGCGTCGACTGCTGTGCGAGTTTGCACAGGCCGCCGGGCGCAGCCGCTGTGCGCTCAAAGACAAGTTCCAGGCACTCAACGTGCGTAAGGGGCACAAGCGATCCATCGTGGCGCTGGGACACAAGATGTTGCGCACGATCTACGCGATGCTCTCCAAAAACACCCACTACGTGGACAAAACCGTTGACTACGAGGCTTTGATGGTGGCGCGCAATGCGCCACGCTGGTTGCAGATGTTGGTCAAACACGGGTTTGTGCCGACTCCAGCCTGAAACGCTGACCGGTCGAGATTACTTCGTTGTGCGTTTGGCCTTGCAGGGGCCAGGGCAGCGCTCGTCTCGATTTGCGTTTCTTTCACGTTAACCAATAGCGCGCCAGCGCGCGCGAGGCGCCTACTGCCAACAGCAGAAGCAAGGGTTGGATGATGCCCACACTACGTGGCACACCAGGCAGCCCGATGGCCGTCACCACCGACGCATACAGCAGACCGTACAGGGCAAAGGCCCGCAGCACCATCTGCATCGCCGCTGTGCCCGAGTAACGGAAGATCACCCGGTAAAACCCATGCGTGATGAAAAGCGGCAGGGCAATCAGCCACGACGACGCTATCGCCCACATGGGCTGGAACAAGCCCTCGCCTGATAAACGCACCCACTCATCCAGGCGCAGGTAAAACGCAATCCACACCGTGATGACGATCAAGCTGACATCCACGGCCAGCGCTACCCCGCGCTTGGCCGGGCGTGGCAGGGCCAGCAAGGGAAGCGCCAGTTTTGTCAGCGGCATGTATTAGCTCCTCACGCGCCGATCGTCGGGCAACCAAGAGTCGGGCCTACCCGCACCCAGCCATAACGCCGCCAACACCAGCGGCAAATAGGCTACCACCACAAACGCCACAGACCCGGCCGGCCATTGCACACACGCCCAGGCCCAAGGCGCGAGCCACAGCCCGTTGACTGCAACCACGAGCAAGGTCACCGAGCGATGCCCCGCCTTGCGGTTGCCCTGCCACCGCCGAGACAAGCGTTGGTAGGCATGGCTGCGATGCGCTTCATACCAACGCTCCCCGCGCAACATGCGAGTGAGCAGCGTGACGCTTGCATCGGTCACAAAAACAGCCGCCAGCACCAGCCAGACAGCGTAACTCAACCAACCGGCTTGAACGGAAAGCAGCGCCAGCGTGAACACCATGAACGCCAGCCACGTGCTGCCCACATCGCCCATGAAGATTTTGGCGGGCGGCCAATTGAGCAGCAAAAACCCCACCGTTGCCGCTGCCACGCACAGCATCCACATCCAAACGGGACTGTGAACCGCCTCCGGCGCAGCCCACATCGCCATCGCCCCACCGGCCAGCAACATGAAGATAGCCTGCATCCCGGCAATGCCGTCGATACCGTCCATGAAGTTGAACAAGTTGATCCACCACACGCCAGCCAGCAGCAAAAGCCCAAACAGCAGCCAGCCTGTCACCTGATACTCCACCCCCCCGCCCAAGGCCAATGCTGGCAAATCCCCCAGCACTACCAGTAACCCCACGCATACCGCCACCTGCACGCCGAACCGCACCCGAGCAGGCAAGTGCGCCATATCGTCGCGCAGCCCCACCGCAGCCAGCACGGCAGCGAGCCCAAGCACTAGCCCGCCGACGCCCCAGCCAAAGAACAGAACCAAGCCGAGACCGGCGAGACTGCCGGCCACCACAATGCCCAGACCGCCACCATTTGGGGTCGGGTGCACGTGAGATGAGCGGTGATTAGGCATTTGCACCAAGCGCAGCGCCTCGGCACGGCGTAGCACCCACACCGACACACCCCAGGCAAGCAGGGCGATCGATGCGAGCAACGCCATCATGGTCGCCAACAGGCTCATCGCGGCACATCCTCTGCCGTCAGCGCAAAACCCCTAGGCTTGAAATCCAAGTCGCGCGCTGAATCAGCGTGGTCAAACACCAAGTCCCGGTTCATGCGCTCGGCCATGGCCGCCGACCAATGCCGATAACGCGGCAAGCGCCGCAGCATGGCCACCGCCAGGCGAAAGGCCCACAGCGGCACAGTCACCAAACGCACCGGGCGGCCCAATGCCGTAAACACACGCGTCACCATCTCCCGGTAAGCCAGCGTTTCGCCACCCGAGAGGTTGTAAGCTCTGTTTGCCGCACCCGGTGCCTGCAAAGCCGCCACACACGCCGCCGCCACATCCTCGGCATGGATGGGTTGGCGCAGGCCCTGGGCGGAACCGAGCAATGGAAAAAAACCAAAGCGGCGAATAAAGCGTGCCATCTCGCTGATGTTTTTGTCCCGCCCCTGGCCATAAATCAGCGTGGGCCGCAAAACCACCCACTCGACGCCTCGGCTCTCAGCCCACGCCTGCACTCGCGCCTCCGCATCGATCAGCTTGGCCGCGATGGCGTTTTCTGCCGTATCGCCAGAGCCGACTTTCGTGAAACGGCTGGTGGAAGACAGCGCCACCACCCGCCGCGCGCCACTCGCCTCGATGAGCGGAAAATAATCCGGCAACACCCAGATGGGGGCAACGCAAATCCAGTAACTGATGGTGCTCGCAATGTCGGTGCCTTTGGTGTCAGGCGCAGCTAGCTGCCTCCAGTCGACAGCGCCACCTTGAATCTCCACCCGTTTTTCACGACTGAAGGCGACAGCACCCCACCCCATCTCCTCCAGCTGCGCTAGGAGACAGCCACCAACGAGACTACTTGCCCCCAGGACGCCGACCTTCTGATCAGGCACGCACGCCTCCTCTGAGCGCACCCTTTATTTGCGCCAATGCCAACCGCGCAGCGAAGTACGTGGACACCAAGCCAAAGCGCAACCAGACACCCAATACAACCAGCCACCAAAGCGGACCCGGGTACTGCTTTCTGAAGAACTTGTTGTAGAAGCGAAGCATGCCGTGGTGCTTGTGCCACTCCACAAAAAACGGTCTACTCCGGCTACAAGCTCCCCACACGTGGATCACCCTGGCATCCGGGACGAAGACCACACGCCAATTGTTCAGCCGAAACCGCATGCACCAGTCCAGGTCCTCGCAGTGCAGAAAATAGCCTTCGTCCCACAGCCCTACATCCTCCACGGCCTCGCGCTTCACCAACATGCAGGCACCAGAAATGGCCTCCACGGGGTTGGGTTCAAGCGGTAGCGGCTCCTTATGGAGCAAAAAATCAGAGAACAGAGCGGGAAACCACTTGCCCAAGTGCGACAAGCCGAAGGCCCGCATGAATGCACGCCTGGGCGTGGGAAAGACTCGGCGCCCACCCGGCTGCTCAGAGCCATCCGGGTTACAAAGCAGCCCACCCACCATACCGATTGAAGAGTCGCTTTCCAGCACGTCCATCATGCGCCGCAAGCTACCCACGGCAAGCACGCTGTCTGGGTTGAGGAACAACAGGGTGCTGGCGTTGGAAGCGCGAGCACCAATATTGCAAGCAGCAGCAAACCCCAGGTTCTGGCCGTTTCGAATAATGGTGACGCGCACATCGCTGATTGAGGCGGACAAATGGGCAAGGCTGTCGTCGTGCGAATCGTTGTCTACTACAAAGACATGCCGCACTTGTTCTGACAAGACTGATTGAACGCATTCCGTGAGAAGCCGGCCTGCGTTGTAATTGACTATGACGACATCACAATCATGGGAGGAGGTTTGCCGCATCAAAACGAGCCTCCCATGTATTTTGGATTGCGAACGCACTGGCATCACCTGCATCTCCACAAAATTGGATCGCAGAATCAGCCATGGCAGGGGCATCGCTCACGGATTGAGTGATAAACACACCGCGTTCGCCCGTGCGTAGGCTCATTTCACCGAAATCCGTCGAGATCACAGGCAACCCGAGTGCTCGATACTCATAGTATTTGATTGGGTCCACTGAGGCAGTGAGCGCATTCTTCTTGAATGGGATCAGTCCGACATGGAACTCCGACATGGCCTTCAGCGCCTCTGCATGACCACAAGCGGGCATCAAATGAACATTGCCGGGCAACTTTCTAGGCGGTGGCTGGAACACGGGTCCAATCAGACGGATTGCACCGTCCGGTCTAGCCTCTGCGAGGGCGCATACCCAATCCCAGTCAAACCAGGATGCAATGGTCCCGACATAGCCAAACACCTTTTTCTCGGAAGATATCGATGCTGGTCCCACTGACCGAATAGCCGACAGATCGAGAGCGTTGTGGACCAAGCGCACATCTTTATGAAAATCCATCCACCGAGATTTGAGCGCAGAACTCGATGCCAGGATGACATCCACCCGCTGTGCGATTTCACGCTCTCTTCGCATTAGGGCAAAGCGGGAAATACCTGCATAGAAAGCCGGAAAGTCATCCATTGCATCGTACAAAGATGAACAGTCGCGCAAGCGTTTGAGTAGCTCCAGCGCAAGCACCGAAGGCTTGCCAATAGCCAGCAGGGTTCTGCCGCCTGTCACAAAGTCGCCAATCGTGCGCATATGGCCCTGCCACATCAGCCCGTTCACCCATCCAGAACCCGGTATGGGCTCAATGGGTAGCCCGCCCGGTTTCAGCAATGTGAGCCAAGTTGGTGGGCTAGTGTGTTGACTCGTTGAACCGGACAGACGCGAACGCCGAAGATCTTTCCAATGGGGAAAGCGAGTGGGGTAAGGGTCAACCCACAGGACAGGTCCGCCTGTACGGTCATGGAACCACTCAACAAACTTATGGGGCCGCTGGGCAAAACTCGCCCAAGGGACGGGCGACAGGTAGACCAGGCGCATCAGGTGAAATGCTCATGCAGCGTCTTCACAATACGCTCTGCGGCATGCCCATCACCGTAGGGCGATACACCCCGCGCCATGGCTTTGTAGGCGGTTTCATCATCCAGCAAGCGCTGCGCCTCTTCGACGATACGGTCGTAGTTTGGCCCAACCAACTTGACCACACCTTGCTCAACAGCCTCCGGGCGTTCTGTCTCGTCACGTAGGACCAACACAGGCTTGCCAAGGGCAGGAGCTTCCTCCTGCACGCCGCCTGAATCAGTCAGGATGAGGTATGCGCGCTTCATCGCAGCGATGAAAGGTGCGTAGTCCAGCGGTTCGCACAGCGTGAAATTCGGCAGCCTAGCCAAGAACTCGTAGGCCACATCCTTGACGTTGGGGTTGGGATGCACCGGATAAAGGAACTGTACTGTGGGGTTACTCTCGGCAAGGGAGCGCAGCGCACGACAAATATTGCGGAACGGCTCACCGAAATTCTCTCGTCGATGGGACGTCACCAAGACCAAACGCTTAGTGGGGTCCAGCGGGACAGCAAGCTCCAGATCCTTGGCAGCTGTCATCAACAATGCGTCGATGACGGTATTGCCAGTCACGATAATTTCAGAATCCGGGACGCCCTCCTTCAGCAAATTCTGCCTTGAGCCCTCCGTAGGTGCAAAGTGCCAACGGGCAAGCTTTCCTGCAATCACGCGATTGGCTTCTTCTGGAAACGGGTTTTGCATGTCCCAGGTACGCAACCCGGCCTCGACATGCCCAATCGGGATGCGGTGGTAGAAGCAAGACAACGCAACGGTCATCACGGTGGTGGTGTCGCCCTGCACCAAAACCGCATCCGGCTTCTCTGCTTGCAGAACATCATCTAACTCAAGCAGCAGGCGAGCCGTCAAAGTGGTGAGCGCTTGGTTGGGGCGCATGATGTCCAAGTCGATATCGGGTTCGATGCCGAAAAACGCGTTGACTTGGTCCAGCATGTGCCGGTGCTGGGCTGTCGCAAGAACCCGCACGTTCGCCCAAGGCTCTTTTTTCAGCGCCAAAATCACTGGCGCCATTTTGATCGCTTCGGGGCGGGTACCGATCACGCAGAGAATGCTCTTCATTGGTCAAGCCCTACATCGTTATTGCGAGCGTCTCAAAATGACGACATCTTGGTATACATGCCCATTTTCACGAATCTCCAAAACTTCGAAATAGCGCCCCCATTCACGGTAAATATACTCAATAGTATGAAACACCGTAGAGTTATAAACATCTTGTGCTGGCCACCAAAAAACTGTCTTTTCCTTTTGCAAAGGCCCGTCAAATAGCTCTGCGTTAATTTTAAACTCAGATATTTGCTCGCTCAGCGGGAGCAATTGTTCTTTAATCCAACCATGCTTATACTTTTCCCAAGTATTTTCAGTTTGAATGGTTATATATGCGATGCCGCCAGGTCTCAATATCCTTCGAAGCTCGCTCAACCAAGCAAATTCGAAATCGTCAATATGAGTAAACACACTAAACGCCGAGACAAAATCAAATGAACCATCTGGTAATGGTAAATGTGGTAGCGCATGATTATTGAAAGCCTTGATAGAGGCAGGCAGATACAAGCGGATCCATTCAGTATGCCGCAAATTGAGGTCACAGCACCAAATATCAGCAGTTGTTTGTGATGCAAGGTGCCGTATCACTCGACCAGACGCACAACCCAATTCGAAATAGCTAGCACCATTCAAGCTAACGCCATATTTGGAACATGTCGACTGAATCTTAAGGAAATCCACTAGTCCACTTACCCAATATGAAGCATGATCTTCTCCGTAGTAATACTCTCTATCAACAGTTTCAGGTAGCGAGGATTTATCCCTTGAAAGATAATCCTCAACAGAAAATTGGAGCCCTTGTTCGTTTGCAATTCTATTGAATTTTTCAAGCGACCCATGGTTTGCTGGATCAGTCAATGGAGCAAAAGGCTTATCGTCACCTTTCAACGTCAAGCTTTTAATGAATGGTGGTCGCGCCTTTGTAATTGCTGGGACATTTTTCATCTAAGGCTTTCCTTCTAAAGTTATAATGTTAAAAAATTAGGTTTTACCCACGAACGGGAGCTTCTGCAGAATCAATGAAATTCGCAACTTTACCAAGTCTAAAAATATATCCGAGTAGGTTAAATAGGAAATATCACGATTAAGTTGCTTTGCAAGGGATATATTAACTGGAGCCCTTCGAATTCGCGACATCTTAATCATCGATTCAGCCAAGCGATTTTCGAAAGCCGCATCCTCGCCATAAACAAAATCCCCCAGGTTTTTATAATTAAGCTGGGTAATGTCACCAAATGGTGGCTCAATGACTACGACGTTATCAAAAGTCTCAAACTCATAGGCCGAGCCCACGTCGGTTATGACGCAAGATAATCCGTTAGCCATAGCTTCACCCAAGGAGAGACTCCAACCCTCCCAATATGACGGCAGCACGAAGACATCAGATGCATGGTAATAACGCGATACCTGTCGGTCGTAACCAGCAAAAATCACATGCTCCTGCAGCCCGAGCTCACGTACCGCTCTTTCTATTGCAGCCTGGTATGGCGCCTCCATGACTGCACCCAGAAGCACTAAGCGAGCCTGCGGAATTTTTTCAACAACCTGAGCAAAAGCTTTCACGAGAGGCAGTTGGGCCTTGGTTGCCATGATTGATGCAACATTAAGATAGACTGGTGCTGTATCTTCGACACCCCAAGCACGTCGCAAGCTAGTGCGATTTACTTCAAAATTTGCAGCATCGATTGCATCTGGATCGATGCCGTTGGGCACCACTCGCATCTTGCTCGCATCGAGACCAAGCACGACATCAGCGTATCTCGCTGCCGTCATGGAAACACAAATGTATTGATCAGTGTATTGGTCAGCTGTGCGGTATTTTTCAATTTGGACAGGATCCAACCAGACATAAGAATTATGAATTGTCTGAATGAAGGGGATACCTACGCTAAAGCAAACATCTGCTCCACGAATGCTGTAGTGAGCATTTACCAGATCGACTCTTTCTTCGATCAACCAAGAGCGATAGGCTTCATCGCTGAGGTTGTCCGACAGAGATGCCACCTTGAGCCCCCCCTCTTTTGCCTTTTCAGCAGCATCGCCCGATTTACCATAGTTTGCAATGGTTACCCGGTAGCCGTTGTTTTCCAATGATAATGCCAGATCGATCACAACGTTCTCCATGCCGCCTTGGGTAAAGCTATCAACCTGCAGAACGACATGGCGCGAATTTTTGACGGAAATGAGCCGTGGCACCTCCCGTTTCAGCTCTTCTTCCGTGCGGGTAGCTCGGATAAAGAGTAGATTTTTTGCGAATGCCTGCAATGCGTTTAACGCTACTGCAGAGTTTGCATCGACTACAACGCAGGTTGATGACAACAGCTTTAATCGGTCAGCACTTTCTTTGTCACAGGCGAGTGCAACGCAGCGCCCTCCGTTAAGCAACCGAACCAGCTTGTGATAACGAGTATTCAATCTGTTAATAATGATGGCAACAGGGCATCCAGAACGCAGCAACTCCGAGATATTCTTCTCATCACATTCACCGCTGATAACGGACAGCGCGGTTGGATCAACGTCGTTCTCAAAATTATTGATAGCGGCATCGAGAATTCCATGCGCTTGTAACCAAGACCGCCCACTGGAGTCCGCCACATATGCCAGAGGCTTCTCATAAAATGCCGCGCGCTCTTTTTCGTAAGCCATCAGCCGTTGAGCTTTTTCGAGAATTTTGTGCTCATGGGCTTTGGCGCTCAAGGTATTGTCATGGACTCGGTAGCGATATAGCAGGCTATCGTCGCCAAGGTGCCGTACAGGAAAGAATGCGTTAATTCGCATCCAATAATCGTAGTCCTCAACGCCAAGCTGCGGATCATAGTCCCCAATACAACGCCCAATCCAGCCCCGGTACATAAAGCAGGGGCCTATGAAATTGTCCTGCACAACATTGAGCATCTCTGTCGATCGTGGTAAGCGAATCTCACCGCTTGCAGGGTTCGGCCGGTTGTGCGCTCTCCAACTACGATCCTGAAGGAGATTGCCACGATCATCGATCGCATAGTAATCAGCGTATGTCATTCCTAGTGCTGGCTCTGCTCTTAGCTTACCGACGAGCAGTTCCAGCAT
>CAYTAY010000011.1:0-30813 GCA_964435845.1 uncultured Azoarcus sp. | reverse complement strand
ACTCGTAGGGCATCCGGTGCTTTGCGTGCTTGTCGCGAACGAAGCGCTCTTCCTCAGCGGCCGCTATCAGTTTCCCGTCGACGTACAGCGCTGCAGAGGGGTCGTGCGTCAGTGCACCGGACAGGCCGAGAATGGTCAGTGGCAAAACGATACCTCACGACGAACCGAATACCGGATCTTGAACTTGGACGCAGATTATAGTCGCCTGCGCAAGAATCAAGGACATGTTCGACATGGGGACAACTGGTCATCCAAGGTCTGAGTTACCCTACACGCGAGTCAGCGCGAACATGACCTACTTGAAGGCGGCCCCGGCCAATGCAGGTACCGATGGTCCGGGTCAAGACAGCGGTTGGAGTTGTGAGAACCAATGATGAATCCAAGCTTATGAGGGCCAAGCTCAGAATACGGGAAACGCTGTGTCGGGTCTGGCGTCGCCTCGACCGGACCTGGACGAGGCTGGGAGAAAATCTTGGTACCGTTGCCGAATCGTCCGCTCACCGCCTCGGTGAGTCAGACGCGTTCCTGCAATCGACCGGGGTTTGCCCAACCTGTTCGCGCGAATCGATCTTTGTTTCACAGGAAGCGTGGCTTCGCGATCACTTTCTTTGCAGTCACTGCGGTAGCCTGCCACGCGAGCGTGCCCTGATGACCGTGCTGGAAACGCGGTTTCCCGAATGGCGCACGTTGACCATACACGAATCCTCACCCGGCAACCGCGGCGCAAGCAAACGTATCGCAGAAGAGTGCCCCGGGTACATCCCCTCCCAGTTCTACCCTGACACCGAACCCGGAAGCCATCGCGAAAGCACTCGCTGCGAGAATCTCGAAGCACTCACTTTCGAAGACGAATCGATCGACATCCACGTCTCACAGGACGTGCTGGAGCATGTCTTTCGTCCTTCGGAGGTCTTTCGCGAGATCGCTCGGACCCTCAAGCCCGGGGGGGCGCACATCTTCACGGTACCCCTGGTCAACAAGCATGAGTCGAGCAGACTGCGTGCCCGCCTTTGTGATGACGGGGAGATTGACCACTTGTTGCCGGCCGAGTATCACGGCAACCCCATCGACGATCGGGGATCGCTCGTCACGGTCGACTGGGGGTTCGACATCGCCCAGCATATCTTCGAGGCCTCCGGGCTGAACACCGAGATCGTTTTCATCGACGACCTGAGCAAAGGTATCCGGGCGGAGTTCATCGAGGTACTGGTCACCCGGAAACCGACCGACCCGGCAGGAGTGAAACTGCCGTGATTCGTTCGCTAAACGCACCCGAGCGGCTCGGGCGCTGAAACGCCGCGAGCCGCCACCTTAGGGCCTGTTCTCATACGCCACAGAACGCATACCGGTCAGCACCGTCGCGCTCAAGTCCAGTCTCCATCGAAGTATCGACCTGGCGAAAACCTGCGCTCTTCACCGCCAGCGGAAACAACCGCTCGATCGCGTGCGCAAGCGTGCCATCGACCTGACCCGCCTCCAACTCGAAATCGTGCGAGCGAAAGCCCAGTTGGATCAGAGGCATGAGCGCCGCAGGTCGGAACCAAAACATCGATCCGGCGAAGAACGAGAACGAATCCGGCATCGCGGACATCCCCATTCGAGCGGCAATTTCCTTAACTCGCGCTTCGTTCGATCCCCAGAAGGTCGTCCCCAGCACCAGATGCCCCTCGGGGCCGACCAAACCGACATCGGGATGGCCGTCAAAGATGCGCTCGATCTTCGCCACCGTCTCACGGCTACCCAGCAACTTGCCGAGCAGGTCGCGACGCCATGCGTCACCGTCCTTCCGGTGAAGAGATTTTTTTGTGTGGATTTTGCATACGAAGCGGTACCGTTCGATTGGGACACGCGCGAGAATTTCAAAGAAGGGGCCTATGTCCCGCCCTCGATTCGGAAACGCATACAGACGCGCGCCGGGATACCGCTCAAGCACATCAGCGAGAACCGACATCCGGATGCCGGGGCGCACGGACATGTACAAGTCGAAGTCGTCCAGATTACCGAGGCATTCGGCCAACTCCTCCCATAAATCATCGTAATACAGGTTGATGATCACTGCCCGCGGAGCAAACTCGGCTCTTTCCCCCTGGGTCGCCTCAATCAGTTCCAGCGTCCTCTGAGGGTACTCTCTCAGCACGTCGGCAGTGGCCTGCAGAAAAGCGTAACCGTACCTCCGATCCGGTTCGAGATGCGCGCCCTCCGCCCACTCGTTCCATGCATTGATGAACACCATCTTGCGGGCTGGATCGGAATGATGCGAATCAGTCGCCTCACACAATTTTGAGAGCCATTGCTGATAAACGCCCGGCTCGGAGCCCACAAAGCTTGTCCCGCGCCCGGAGCGCCGCGCTTCATTGTCCCAAGAGGGCATGATGCCCTTGAAGAGCTCATATGCGGGCCACTCCACCCGTTCCGGCACTAAGCTGCGGTAATCGTACACTTGACCGATGTAGTTCGGATTCAGCAACTGAACGCCACCGTCCGGCGGTCGCGGCTGGGTTCGATGAGGCGGAAACTCGACGGCCGCATCGAAACCGAAAGGCCGCGGGTCATCGATCGCGAAAGACTGCACCGCGACCAGATAGGGATCGCCGATGCCGTTGTCCCGACAGTACGAGCGCCGGACTTCCACCACGCGTTCAATTTCGGGAATCTGGTCTACCCGATAGACGAGCAACACCGGCCGATCGTCCACCCGGATATAGCGCTCGTCACCAAGCAACGGCGCAACGTCCCTGATAAACGCCTCCGCGTCGCTTTCATCGTAGCGCTGGGCCATGAGCACGTCAGCTTCTTTACCATCCCAGCGACGCGTCCAGTTCTCATTTGCCCAGCAAATGCAGAACGGCAAATCCATCTTCGGGTCTGCCACGTGCTGAGCAAGAGGCCGTTCAAGCAGTTTCCGGCCGCTAAACCAATAGTAGTAGTAACAGAATCCATGAATGCCAAAATGACGGGCCAACGCCATTTGGCGTCGCTGAACGTCAGGCACCCTCAGATCGTAGAACCCGAGCTCCCCGGGTAAATGCGGCTGATAATGGCCCACAAACTGCGGGAGCGCACGTGCCACGTTCGTCCATTCAGTAAATCCCTTTCCCCACCACTCGTCATTTTCCGGAATCGGGTGGAACTGAGGAAGGTAGAACGCGATCGCACGGATTCGAGCGGGCGGCACCTCGTCATTGGTGAAGTCCCGATAGGCGTCGGACACGGTAACCGCGCTCGCACCCGCGATCTGGGTCTCCGGTACGGCACCCGCCTTGCCCTCGCTACCCCCGAGCCGTCTCAGCCCGCCCCAGTTGGGCTGTCGAGCAGCATCGAAGAGTTTGATTGCGAAACGTCTGGGGTGCCTCAATTCACGTAACACAACCCGTATCAGGGGGAAGACAATCCCGCGCAACCGACGCAGTCCCTGCACTCCCGCGCGCAATGGTTTGGTCAACACCCAAAAGGTTGAGGCATACACGGCTTCCAGCTGGCTCTCCGCCGCCACCCTCCGCGCGTCAACCTGCCGTAAATCCTGCCCCAGGCTATGGGCTTCGTCGTACTTCGCCTGCACCTGAGCCTCCAGCCCGGCGATGATCCGGCGAGCCTCGTCGAGTTGCAACTCGCGGCTTGCCAACGCCTGGCGCAACTCGGCCACTGCATTGCCGCGACCTTTCGCCTGGGCATCGAGCACACCAAAGCAATTGAGAAGCGACACGTTCCCGACTACCCCGTCCAGCATCACGTCGACGGTATTTCCATCGCGGCTTCTGCGCGAACCCCGTTGCGGCAACACCGCCTCATAGTCGGCGACCATGTCAGCCACGCTGCGCACCGGCAACATACGCAGACGCGCCGCGACTGCTGCGAGCCTTCCAGGTGCCTCCCGCAAACCCAGCAGCACGCGCTTCACCTCCGCCGGTGCCGGATCGCAAAGGAATCCATCCTCATTATCGTGGATGCGGCTTCCGAACGCGCCGAAATCCGTCGCCACCGGCGGGATGCCGAACGCGCGCAATTCGCTCAGCGTGTAACTGAACGTCTCCGGCCACACCGATAGCAGCAGACCGCAATCGGGGGCCGTCTCGCGCAGCAGTCCCTCGAGCTCGCTTTGCTGGAAATCCGGGACAACCCGCTCGACCGATGGCAATCGCTCGAACTCAAGTCCGTAGGGGCCGCAACCGAGCAGAATGAACGCAACCTCCGCACCTAGACTCTCTGCCAGAAGACGAAAAACCGACTGCCCCTTGTGTGGATTGAGCCGCCCCAGCACCACTACGCGCAGTGGTCGCGACAGTGCTTCGTTCGCCTCCTCGGGAGATGCACCAGCCCACGCCGAAAGTGCTTTCGGAGCGAGATCCGCCCCGTGCGGAACGATGCTCCAGTCGAGCGCAGAGAACCTCGCATCCACTGTCGTCAAGTGCTGCCGAACCGATTCATCCGGCGCGATCAGCCGAACATGATCGCTTGCCAGAAGATCAAGATACCGGTCGCGCAGGGCGAGCCACTCGTCGCTGTTCGTCATACCCCTGAACGGATGCCACTCGTTGGCATCCAGGCAAAAGCCGAGACGTGTTCGATCGCAGCTATGGCACACATCCCCGAAATGCAGGACGATGCCGGCGCACCAAGGAAAGTAGTCATGAGTGACGACTGCGGTCGGAACATCGAGGGTCAACACATCGAGAGAGTGTCCGATCAGGGACGATACGATGATCGCTTCGATACCGAACGCATCCACGATACCCGCAAGGATCTCTCGATACTGGGCATGCGATGCAGCGGTAACCTCGATCGGCATGCAAAGCGACCAGGCCAGAATCGGAGTTTCCGGAAAATCGGCGCGATAAAGCTCAAGATGCTGACCGAATGCGCTGCGAGTCCCGGCCGAACGGAGCACAAAGCTAACGCCGCCGTCCTCATGCGCAAAATCCCGAATCCATCGCTCGACGCCGCCACCCCAGCTGTGGGATACGTGCAGGCGTGCACTGTGCGAATCGCGCTGAAGCGCGGCAACGGACTGCAGCTCCCGAAGCGCCTTTCGGTCAAGAAAGGGCCGGGGAATGTCAGCCACCTCTTTGTCGTCCACAAACAGGGTGTCGCAGACCAGGGTCACTGCACCAGATCGCCTCAAGCGGATCATGAAATCACTGTCGTCGCAGTGCGTCAGACTCTCAGCATCAGTGACGAGACCGCTGATCAGGCCGCAGGTGTCGAGAAACCTCGGAACGTCGCGACTGGTGACCGCATACTCACGCTGCAGCCATTCATTGATCGCGAGAAGGTCACCTGCCTCCATCGCGGACTCCTCGACAGCGAACGCTGGTAGCCGGTTCGAGCGAGGGCTGACGATGGTGGCGCGAGCACAGCGCTTTGCGGCGGCGGCGAGCACGCTATCCCAACCGACCGGCACTCGCACACCAACGCGAATGAAGGCGATGTCGGCGTGCTCCCCGGCGCATGCACGCAGCACGACAGCCGGTACCGCTTCATCATCGGGCAACGCTACCCGCAGCGTGTCGCTTTCGGCCACTGCCGAAAATGGCGGCACAGCCTCGGGCACCACAATCACGATCCGGTCTGCAAGCGTCCGCTCCCGCAGGTAGTCAAGATAATCCGCTACGCCTGACACCTCCGATTCGCGCACCACCACGCACACGAGATGCTCCTCCGCGCTCGCGCCACGAACCGGCTTCATTTCATTCTCCATCAACAACCCCACAAGTCAGCCAGGACGCCTCTACGCCCGTCTTCCAATTGCCCCGAGCCAACTGCGCCAGCCCGACTGGCCTCTCGCCTCGGTCGCGCGGTCAAGCTCGGCGGACACATGCGCCAGCCACCCAAGAATCCACTTAATCTCTGCAGAGCGCTCTTCGAGTATGGCCCCAATCTGCGACGCATCCAGCGACGCTCGGGCGCGATCGACCCGCTCGCGATACACGCGTGTCCCGTCGGCCAGAATGAAACGTTTGACCGCCGAGGCATAGGCGGGATGCAGTTCTGCCAGCAAGCGCTCGGCCTGCTCCGCACGCGCCTGCCGCTCGTGTGCAAAGCTCGCCCCCCCCTCGTGATAGACAAAGGTATCCGCACACAGAAGGTGGCGCCACCCGCTACGCAGGGCACGCTGGCAGAAATCGTTCTCCTCGCCATAACCCCGCCCGAAGCGGGCCTCGTCGAACAAACCGGTTTCGTCCAGACAACTGCGGCGAATCAACAGACAAAAGCCAATCCCGGTAGGCAGCTCGAGCGACGCGTCGGCGTTCTCTCGCGCAAACAGTTCATCCAGGGCGGCAACACTCAGTCCGCCCGGCAAACCCGCCTCCCAGCCCAACCAGGGATAGGAGCAGATTGTCGCATTGTTTGAAAAGGGCGTGACCGTCCCGATCCGCGCCTCGCGGTATGCACAGCGCAGCATGCGGTCAATCCAGTCCGCGTGCACCTCGGTGTCGCTGTTGAGCAGAATAACGTCGCGCATCGAAGCCGACATACCGGCATTTGCCGCGGCCACGAAGCCGCGATTCTGCTCATGCCGCAGGAGCTCTATCGCTCCCGAAGCGGCCAGGCCGTCCAGATAATGCCGCAGTTGCGCGTCCGGGCTAGCATCGTCAATCACGATCAGGCGCGCGAGCCGGCGCAGATCGGCCTGCAGCACACTTTGCAGGCACCGTTGCACGGCCGGCAGATTGCCGTATACGGGTACGATCACATCGACCTGGGTCGTGGCCGAGTGTTCAGCGCTCACGCCATGCCCTCCACGCGGCAAGCAGGCGCGACCCGCGCACTGGCGCAGGTGGGTTCGTCAACCTGCGCCGTAGCCCCTCCAGTTCCGCCTGGGCCGCTTCCAGCGTCCGGATCACCGTCTCATAATCCTCTCGCGGCACGAAGTCGCGTGCCAGTGCGCGGGCATCGGAAGACATCGGCCACGACAACTCGACCTCGACGGTACCCCCGTCAGCGAGCGCACACGCCACAGACTCCGGCAGGTCGAATGACAACGCTGGATCATCACCAAAAGCGTGCAACACCAGACACTCAGCTTCCTCTGCCAACGGCGGAACCGGACGCAGTTGCTGCCAATTACTGGCAGGCAGCGTCGCCTCAGGGGTCCACTCCCAAAGCGGGGGGCCCTCTTCCACGCCAAACACTGCAAGCCGGAAAAGATGTACAAAACCCGGCCGGTCGCCGGGATCCAGCCTGAAGGCGAGCGGCCGCCGATCTGCCGGCAGAATGAACCGCACAGACTGCCGGCGTTCTCCCATCCGCAGCAGCGTCACCGCGCTCTCGGACTCATTGAAACCGGTCGCCTCGGTTCGCCAGAACAACTGGCAGCGAAACCACCACTCCGGGGCATCGATGGGGCCGCCCTCGTCTTCGGGCACCGACGTGCACGGCTCACGTCCAGCCTCCACGACGAACTGATAAGTGAGCGCATCAGGGCGCTGCAACAAGGCATGCCGCAGAGCCGGTGCCATCGCGCTGAGATCGCGGGCTGCAAACTCCGAAGCGGTCACCTGCAGGACCACACGGTCCAGGCTTGTCGGGCTCCACCCCACCCGGCGCAGCATCGCGAGCAAGCTCGCGCGCGTAAAGAAGCGCAAGTGGGTGCGGTCCAACAGTCCCTCGTCGCGGTAGTCAAAGTGGCCCGCCAGCAGATCCGCAACCAATCCCGCATAAGCGACATTGGGCACTGAAGCAATCAGCCTTCCACCCGGCGCAAGCAAGGACGGCAACTGCGCCAACAACTGCTCGGGGTCGCGCAGATGCTCGAGAACATCGGCACAAACGATGAAGTCGTAACCGCCCTCGAAGCCCAGCGATTCGAGTGGAACGCTGTCCAGGTCGGCCACTTCCAGCCGTCGATAGCGGTTGCGCGCAGCCGCCGCTGCGTCAGGTGATACTTCAACCCCATCTACGGTGCACCCCAGCGCATCATGCAGATACCCACCCAATACACCAGGGCCGGCACCCAGATCGAGCACGCGCGCCCCCTGCGACACCCTTCGCGCGATCATCGCGAGCGAGTCCGCGCCACCCGGATCGAACACACGATGATAGATACGGGGGCCCGACATGCTCAGATCCGCCTGGCGCCGGTCGGCATGGCGCTCATGGTTCGACCTCGACCTGCTGCACTGTCGGCCAGTTCACCGTTGCCCGCGCCATGGCAGGCATCCGGTGCCAAAGCGGATCGGATATCTCGACATTCACCGTGCGGAAGTCATCGATGTGCAACAGGGTTTCGTCCAACAAGCCCACCGAGATACCGTACTCACCCGGCGTGAGGATTCCGGTATCCAGGCCGACCTCCACCACGTGCTCGCCCGGCTCCAGCCGGACCGCGCCATCACTGCCTATTGTCGATTCGGCCACCAATCGCAGACCGTCGGCGCGATCGACCGTCAAACCGAAGACAAAGCGACGCGCGCGCAAAACCTCGAAAGCGAGCCGAAATCGGATGACCGTACCGCGAGTGACCGCGGTGCAGTCGACTTCGAGCGCGGTGACCACGCACCAGCCCTCACGGCGCTGCTCGACAGCGGCGCCAGTGTGCCCGGTCACCCCGGCGGCCACCACCTCGCGTACCTCCTCGCGACGCAAACGCGCCGAGGTGTAGGCGGCGATCACCTCATCCGCCGGACCATCCTCCACGATCCGTCCGCCATCGACCCACACTGCACGGTCGCAGAACTGCGACACATGATGCATGCTGTGCGAACAGAACAGAATCGTGCAACCGTCCCGCTTGAACGCTGCCATTCGGTCAATACACTTCTTCTGAAAGCTTTGGTCGCCCACCGCCAATGCCTCGTCGACGATCAGAATCTCAGGGTCCACCGAGGTCGCGAGCGAGAACGCCAGCCTCACGAACATCCCGGAAGAATAGGTCTTGACGGGTCGGTCGATAAAGTTCTCAAGCTCCGCGAAGGCGATGATCTCGTCAACGCGGGCATCGAGCGCGCTGCGCGGCACGCCCATCAGTGCGCCACCATAAAAAATGTTTTCGCGGCCGGTAAACTCCGGGTGAAAACCCACGCCAAGCTCAAGGATTGCGGTCAGCCGGCCCTGCACACGCACGCGGCCCGCGCTCGGCTGCAGCACGCCGGCCACCAGCTTCAGCAGCGTGCTCTTGCCTGCGCCGTTGTCACCGATGACCCCTATGGATTCGCCCTCGCGGGCGACGAGTTCCACATCGTGCAAGGCATCGAAGGCCTGGTGTCCCGGCCGTCCGGTCAGCAGTTCGCGCAACCGCGCCGCCGGACTCGGATAAAGCCGGTAGCGCTTGCCCACACCCTCAAGTTGCAGGCGCATGCTCATAGCCAGTCAACAACCTGATCGCGCCCGCGCCGGTAGAGTACGCCGGCCAAGAGCGCAGCACCGACCAACCAGGCGAAGGCCACGAGGAGGTCGTGCGCCGCCGGCCAGTCGCCGCGCAGGATCAAGGCATGGTAGCCGTTCGCGAACGGGGTGTAAGGGTTGATCCAGATCAGGCTTTTCAGCATCGCCGGCGCGTGCTCCACCGCGTAGAAGATCGGCGCGAAAAACAACCCTACGCCGACCGAAAGGCCCACGAACTGCTCCACGTCCCGAAAGGCCGCAACCATCATGCCAAGCGCCACCCCCAGCCACAACATGAGCAGGCACTGGACTGCGAACCATAGCGGCACCAGCAGCGCCGCCTGCCACGACCCCAGGCCGCTGACCAGCGCCACCGCCACCAGCGCGAGCATCGGCACCGCGTAGATGATCCCGGTGACCAACACCGCCTGCAGCGGAAACAGGGCGGGCGGTAGCGCGGTCTTGCGCAGCAGGTCACCGTTGCCAGCCACGCTTGCCGCCCCACCCACCAGCGCTTCGGCGAAAGCCATCCACGGCAGCAGGCCGGAAAGCAGAAAGAAGGCAAAGGCCAGCTTGCCGTGCTCGCGCCCTTCAACCAGCGGCAGCTTGGGCTCGAACACGAAGCCGAAGATCAGAAAGTAGGCGAGCGCGAACAAGGCCGGGCGGCCGACCAGCCAGAAGCGGCCCATTGCCGTACCGGAGACTCGCGCACGAAGCTCGCGGCGAACCATCTCGGCGAGCAGGCCACGCGCACGCACCACCTCACCAATCACGCCATCACCGAACACACGGGCCGGCACACTCGCGCCCTGGCCATCGCAATCAGTCCCGTCCCGCCTCAGGTGCCTCACGGTCGGCAGGCTCGCCCTCCGAGCGCGGGTTCTCCTGCTTCCAACGTTCGACCACGTCGCTGAGCGGCTTCCACTCCGGGGTATAGTGATACCAGTCACCGTCGATCCAGCGCCATTGGTCGACCACTGTCTGATCGAACACCGGCGAACCGACCGAGGCCATGGCGAGGAAACGGACCTGCGCGGACAGCATCACCCGGGCCGAATCGCCGTCGATGGCCACGTCGCCCAGCGAAAATGACTCGATCTGCATGCCCTGCCCCATTCTCGATGCGATGATCGGCGTAATCCAGCCGCCGGGGCGTCCCTCGGACTCCATCGCGAAGAAAGTGAATACATCACCGGTGCGGCGGGCCTCCCAGTATTGCTGAGCACGCTCGAGCAATCGCGCCTCGGAAGGCGACGGTTGCTCCGTCCCCAGACTGGCACAAGCACTCAGAAACAGCGCAACGAACGCCGTCAATATCGCACGCGAAAAATAAACCATGAGAACACCTCACCAAAATGTCTGTAATGCGCCTGGCGCATGGAAAGCGACGGGAACAGGAGGAGCCCAAGCCGCCCCTGCTGCCAAACCCAATAAGCCGAATCAAGAAATGATTTGCAGACGCCTCACGAGGCTGCTAAGTCAGCCAAATGTCGTCCATGGAGCCAAGAACAGCCCCATGATCGATCCGCCCTCGCCCTTCAGTCGAACAGTCCTTCAAGACCCGGCTCGAGGAACTCAAGATCGTCAGCCTGTGCGGCCAGCTCACGAACGAAGGCATCGCGCGCCTCGAGCTGTTTCTTGCGGGTGTAGTGCTGCACCACAAGCTCCCGCACGTTCGCGTAGGGCATGATCACCGATTCACGGCGTTCGGTGACGCGCAAGATCTCGAAACCGACCGGGGATTCGATCACGCCGGTCATCTCGCCCGGCGCAAGCTCGCCCACCACGCTGTCGAGCCAGGCGCTCTGCCCCTCGCGCAGAAAGCCGAGGTCGCCACCGGCCACTCGCCCGCGCTCGTTATCGGTCACCTCGCCGGCCACGGTCTCGAAAGACTCACCCGCCTCGATCCGGGCCAGCGCGTTTTCGGCCCGGACGCGCACCGCCGCGCGCTCTTCCTCGCTCACGTCTTCACCTTCGACAAAGGCAAAGCGCAGCTGTATCTGGCTCAGGCGAAAGGTGGGAGGCATGCCGTAATCGGCGATGTTGACATCGTAGTAGGCCTTGAGGTCGGCCTCGTCGATTTCGTCGGGCGCGGGCCAGTGCCGACCCGCCAGCTCGGCCATCGCACGCCCGAAGACCTCGCCGGTGATGGCTTCACCCGGCTTCGCCTCCACAAGACCCTGGTCACGCATTTCGCGCTGCAGCAGCAGATCCGACACCATTGCGCGCACGACCGCTCGCCGCCCCTCGCCGCTCAAGGCCTGCCGCACGAGCCGAGCATCCTGACTGATGTAGCGCATGTAATCCTCAACCGCGATCTCCTCGTCACCCAGTCGAACCATCACCACGCGCTCAGGCACAAGCACGCTCGGCGGCTGCGCGCCGGGTTGCCCAGGGACCTCCTGCTGAGCAGCGCCAACCGAGCCAAGGGAAAGAGCACAGACTAATGCAGCAAGCAATCCAAAATGAGGCATCGATACTCCGAAAAAAGCATGTGATCGCAAAAAGAATGTTAGAACCAAGCAAGTTGAGGATCTCATGGCACTACTGCCAGTCAGTCGTCTCATCGGGAAGGAAGCGGGAATTATCCCATACGGGGCCGGGAATCATGAACACCGAGCGTTCCCCGAGCACCGTGGTCACGAAAAGATCCGGTTCAGCGTTACCCAGAACTTGATCGAAGAACATGTATCGAACGCCATTGCCTGGCAATCGCAAAACTCGCGCCTCCAGTCCACCATCGCTTGCGAGCCTGAAGAGCACCAAACGCTCGAAACTACCCACGGCGACAAGCGCGCCATCCCCCGTTGGCACCGCAGCAATCGCGCTGACGCCGGTCACAGCGCCCGGCAACACGAGCTCATACGCGACCTCATCGAATCCGCCCTCTCCGTCGTTAAGCATGACGTACACGACCGGCTCGGTGCTCGACGGCACTAACAGATCCAGCGACTCGTCGCCGTTAACATCGACGACCACCAACCTCGTCGCGAGATAGCCACGCCCAGGCAGTTCCGCTACACGCTCAGGCACTGGCTCGGCGCGCGAATCCGGAAAACTGAGCCGCCACACCGCCCGATCTTCAAATGCGGTGACGTACAACTCATCCATCCCGTCACTATCGAGGTCGGCAACCAGCACATGCTCGCCCAACCGGCGCTGCGTCATTCCGCGAACCACATGCTCGAATTCAGACAGGCCACTTTGCGGATCGAACCCGCCTCGCAGCGTCACTTCATTACCCTCGTACGACAAGGACGCAAGCGAGAGCCCCCAGCCCGGCCAGACGAAGGCGCTACTGGAGCGTGGATTGTGCGCTTCGACATCGGCCACCAGCGACAACTGCGCTGAAGCGTCCGGCGCAAACACACGCAATCGGCTAGCCCCCTCGGAGTTGCTCAAGTAGTAGCGCCCTTCATGACCTGGCAGCGCGATCATGTCCTTGGGGTGAAAACCCACGTCGCCAATGTGTGGCAAGCCGCGCCAGCCTTCGAGACCGTCGCGCACCAGCACCCGAGCGAAGTTACCCGAATGATTGACGAACACCAGTTCCTTGCGCCCATCACCATTGAGATCGTCAGCCATGCCGTGGATGGCGCCACCGGGCATCGGCAGCCAGTGAATGGACGACGGCGCTCCCTGCTCCGCATCTACCCGATCCGATTGCGCGATCGCGCCAACTGAGATTGGCTGATCGAGCGCCCCCGAGGAGCAACCCGCCAATCCGACGAGTGCGGACATCGCCGCACCCAGCACAAACCATTTTCTGAAACAACTCTTCATCATTGAACAGATACGCCAGGCAAAAAAACTTCGCTACTGTATCAACTTGACGCACCCAAAGCAAAAATGCCGCTCCTTTCGGAGCGGCATTCTTTACGCTTTGGCCAAATAGCGCCAAGGCGCCTCGCTTAGAGCAAATTACTGAACACCGCGCTCGTGGGCAAGAATGGTCTGAACGCCGTCGGTGGCGGCCGGGCCGAAGCTGACCAGAGAGAAGGCAACAGCGGACGTCCAGATGTCACTACCCGTGGCAGCGGCCGAAGGAACGGTGATCTCAACATGACCGGCACCCTTGGAAGCAACCCAAGGCAGCGCACCTGCATTGACGACGTTCATCTCGTCAGGCAGGTTGATGTTGGCCGAGTTGGCAACCTGGTTGGTGTCATAGATGTTGACCGGCAGGTTGGTGCGTGCTGCGCTGTTGTGATCGAACCAGACCACCAGGTCGGTGGTGGCATTGCCGCCCAGACCCAGGCTCTCGACGAAATAGCGCATGTTGAAGGTGGCGTTCACCGTGGCGTCGGCGCCAGGCTGATCGGCAAGCGCCACACCGGCGGTGACCGGGGTCACACGCGTCGGGATGCCGTTGGCGGCATAGGTGACATGGTTGGTAGCGGCGATCGCGGCAGCACCGGTATCAGCAAGCGGCATCACCGGCACGAATGCGGCGGAGCCCCAGTTGCCGGTCACGATAGCGGCATCACCGTAAAGGTTGACCGCGGAGCCAGCCGTACCACCGGAGGTGAACTGAGCGTTATCGACGAATACGAGGTAGCCAGGCATGCCGTCGTGGGTACCACCGACACCGCCGTCGGCGACGACGATCTGCGCACCGAGGTCAAAGCCGACAAAACCCTGGTCGGTAACGGCCAAGGCGCCGTCAAGCTGGTGGACGCTGCGCGCGTTGAAGAAATACCAGTGAAGATTGTTGCTCGGACCTGCAACCACGGCTTCGGTCAGGTATCCAGCACCGGTTCGACCGTCAACGCCAACTTGGCCAGTGGTGTTCAGCTTGGTGATACCCACCAAAGTGTTCATCTGATCGGCGCTGCTGAAGATCGCGGTCGGCACCAGCAGGGCTGCGCCCGGCTCACCCACGTTGATCGCGAATGCACTGGTCGAACCCACTGCAGCGATAGCGGTAGCTACAGCCAGTTTCTTGAAATTGCTCATGAACAAACTCCTTTTTTGAGGAATGAAGGTCGAACTTTTTTGTGTGGATTCGGGCCCAGTGAAACCCCCCTACCCAAAAAAGGCTTAAAGCGCTTCCCCTTTTTCAGGCCCAATCACCAAATACAACCAATCGTGTTAAGCAGATTCGTCGTATCTGCGAACTGAAGTCTACCCATCGGCCCAACCATGTCAACAACTTCGCATGCCGGGTGCCAAATGCCTCACACCCGGCCCAATCGGCCGGGCACGCGGATTGGCCACATTCGAGACACGTCGCTCGGCTTGCCCATGAGTGGACGTGGCACGCGCAAAGGGTTGACATGGCGCGACCGCAAGCATGCAAACAGTTTTGTTTCAATGGTTTAGAAACACGGCCAAACACGCAGAAAGACACCACACGATTGAAAACCCGGAATCGGCGCTTCGCTGCGCGGCAGATGCGGACACCGCTGAAAGCGCCCCAAAGGCGAGGATGCCTGCCGTCGGCATGTGTCAAAAATACAACATCGCAGTGATTCGTCATGCCGCCCGGAAACTCTCTATAGAGTGGAACCACTGACGTTCATCGACCGGCAAGGCGTCGAGAGCATGTAGGGCGGCGCCGGTGAGACGCACCGGATCGTCGTCGCGCAGTGCAGGCCCTACATGCAGACAGTGGCGAGCGAGGCTGGCGCAATATTCGATCGATACCGGCACCAGCGGCACCCGTGCGGCTACCGCCAGCCGCGCCGCCCCGCGCGGAAAGGCGTAGCGTGCGCCGCGAAAAGGGTGGATGTCTTCAGGGGCGGCGAACCCGGCCTCGCGCACGTCCAGAGCCACACCCAGCAGTCCGCCGGCGCGCAGCCAACGGACAGCCCCATGCGGCGGAGCGTCCGAGTAGAACACCGGGCGGGAGTAGAGCCGGCTGACCTGTTCGTGGACCGACTTCCAGTAACGGTAGTCGGCCTCGCCCAGCACCTCGGGGCTGAGGTTGCGGCCGGTGACTACCGCAGTATATTGGCGACCGGTGTGCGCCATGAGGGCCAGGCCACTGAGGAAGAAGCTGCCACTGTGCAAAAAAGCAACGACCGCGCCGGTGGACGGGAGCGGCGCTGGATGCGGGCGCAGCGCCACCCGACGCCGTGCGTAGGCCGGGCCCATGCGGAAGATCTCGCGGCGCATGAAGTGCGCGAAGGCGGCTGCGTCGTACTCCGCCGGCAGCGGCGGCGGGATCCGCAGCCAGCCGAGTAAGCGTTCGGACAGCTGGCGCAGCGGGGGAATCATTTCCTGACCAGAAAGCCCGCCGGCGCGAAGGTGAAACCGAACTTGGCCTCGCGCGCGCGATCGTGCTCATAGTCTTCGGGGTGGCTCGCGATGTAGCGCTCGATGGCCTCGAACGGGCCATCTCCCCAGCCGGGCAGTACCGGATGTCCGTTGATATTGCCGTCTTCCACGACGAGATAATCACCCGGTTCGAGCAGTGGCCTCAGCAGCAGCATCTCTTCCAGCACATGCGCGGCGCGGTGGTCGCTGTCCAGGATCGCGAACAGCGGTCCGCCGCATGTCTGGCGCAGCGCCCGAATTCGATCGGCCACGCGGGCGTCGGCGGACGATGCCTTGAGGAACTCGATCGCAGGGTCCTGGTACAGGCGCTCATCGATCAAGCCATCGTCGATATCCACGGTGAGCACCCGGGCGTCGGCGCGCACCCGGCGCGCTATCGTGGAGAAATAGAGCGCCGAACCGCCGTAACGCGTGCCAAACTCGACAATCAGCGCCGGCCGGCGCTCGGCGATGATCTCCTGGTACGACCACATGTCGCTGACCGACTTGAGACAGGGCACGCCAAGAAAGGTGACGCCCTCCCACACCCCCGTGTCGTAGTACCAATGGTGGTAGGCCTCGGCAGCTGCCGGCGAGAGCATGCCGGCTTGCACCACGTTATCGGGATGTTCTTGCTTCACCGTTGAACTCCATTGGTGCCGGATGCGCTGCACGGGCCGTGCAGATGCGCGATTGACGGAATCAGTGCGGGCGAGCTGGCTTCGGCCCGACGGGTTTGTCGGACGAAACTCATCGCGCGGACGCCTCGGATGCAGCGTCGGACGACGCAGCAGGCACTGCCAGGAGACTCTGCAAACCGTGCATGCGGCTCTTGAGTTCGTCGAGCACGGCGCGATGGTCAGCCTCGCGCTGAAGTACACGCGGCGTGATCATCACCAGCAATTCGGTCCGGTCGGTGTTGATCGCGGTGCCGCCGAAAAGATTGCCGACCACGGGGATGTCGTGCAGCAAGGGGATACCTTGCCGCCCCCGGGTGCTGTTGTCACGGATCAGCCCGCCGAGCACGACGGTTTCACCCGAACGCACCGCGATGCGGCTGGACAGTTGCCGTTGCAGGAAGCTTCGCTGCTCGGTGGCGGGATCGATCTGGCCGACGTCGGTCACCGATTGGTGGACGTTCATCGTGACCATGCCGCCGGCGTTGACCGAGGGAGTGACCGACAGCATCACGCCGGTGTCCTTGAACTCGATGGAGGTGGAGCGTCCGCCGTCGGTTACCGTCTCCGAGGTGCGCACTGGCTGCTGGTTGCCGACGTGGATGGTCGCGGTGTGGTTATCCTGGACCATGACCGAAGGCGTGGAAATGACATTGACCCGGGACTTGGCGGCGAGCATGTTCAACACCGCCCGCACCATGCCCGCAGAGTTGGACAGGGTGTATGAAAAGCCCGGCTGCTCGGGGCCGATATCGCCCTCGTTACGCAGATTGAGCAGACCCTCGCCGGTTCTGCCGCCTCCAATCGTGTTGCTGAAGTACCACTGCAGACCGTATTTCAACTCGTCGTTCAGCGACACCTCGACGATGCTCGCTTCGACCAGCACCTGGGTAGGCGCGACATCCAGTCGCCTCAAGGCCACCTCCAGTGTCCGGTAGTCCCGACGTGCGGCAAACACGAGCAGGGCGTTGTTGTGCTCGTCTGCCACCACCCGTATGCGAGGCCCCAGGCTGACCTGCGTGATCTGTGTCTCGGCACGCGGCTGACGGGCGTCCGCGAGCGGAGGGGTCGAGCCAGGAGCTGACGCCGACACACCCGCGAACCCGGCGCTCTGCGTTGTCGCCGCCATCAGGCCCGGCGCCACACCACTGTCCGCCTGAGGCGTCACGGGCTGCGCGCCCTCGACACCGAACAAACCGTTGAGCAGGCCGGCAAGATGGGCTGCGGAGCCGTTCTGCACCGGGTAAACGAACAACTGCTGGCCGTGCTCGGTTTCCGCCGGCTGGTCCAGTCGCTCTATCCACACCCTCACCTTGTCAAGGTACTCCGCTCGAGGGGTGACCACGAGCAGGCTGTTGAGGCGCTCGATCGGAATCACCCGCAACAGGCCGGACAAAGGGCCGGCGCCCTCGAGCAGATCAACCGGTTCGCCAGCGGCCTCGCCTTCGGGCGGCGGCGCGGTGGGCGAACCCGCCAGCAACGACGCCGTAGACGCGCCCTGGCCGAGTACCGCCCGCAGCGCGAGTTCGATCTCGGCCACCGAGGCGTGCTCGATCGGAAAGATCCCCACCGACATGCCGGCGAGGAGGTCCACGTCGAAAGTGGCCACCATGTCGAGCCAGCCATCGACCTGCGAACGCGATCCGGCCAGGACCAGAAGGTTGCGGACGGTGTCGACTCGGAGGATCGCGTCCGCCGGGGCGACCGGTCGGAGTATGGTCGCCATTTCGGCCGCACCGACGTGCCGCAGCGGTACGATGACGGTACCGAAACCTGCGTTGCCCTGTCCGGCCCGGGTCAGCGCAGGCGCCGTGGTGCGAAGCGTCTCCGACCTGCCAACATGGTAGAGGCCGCGTGCATCGCGGGTGATGGCCACGCCATGCGCAGCCATGAGTGTATCGAGCAGGGCGGGAATCTGCTCGCGCGGGACGGGGCGGTGGGTATGGACGGTGATCTGTCCCTCCACGGGCTGGTGGATGGTGTAGTCGGCCTCGAGGATGTCGCCCAGTACAGCGTGCACGACATCGGTGATCGGCGCCCGCTCGAAGCGCAAGCTGACCGCGTCGCCGGTCCACTCGACCGCGGGGCGGCTCGCGGGCAAGCTGACCACGCGGTCCGAACCGCGCATCATCACCGGAGCCGGGCGCGTGTCATCCAAGTCCGTCGATGCCGGGAGGGGCTCGCCGGGCCAGGCCGCGGTTTCCAGCCCACGAACGCCCGGCGACAGGCTCTCGGCAAGCGGCGGAACCGTCGCGCAGCCACCAAGCACGAAGACCATCATCAGCAGCGGCAGCCACGAAGCGCAAGGGCGCCTGGCGAGCCCCTGCAACGCGGGGTCCGGCGCGGAGACCGGGATGCTGTTCATCAATCGCATTGAACCTGTCGTTACTCTCTGCATGCTTCGACCCTCTGACAACCGGCACCACTGCCGGGATGAACTGGTCACTGGTGCGGTACGACGCTTTACGCCGGCACCGCGGCGTTACCTCTGTTGCGCCGGCTGTGAACTTTCGGCACGCGCCGGCCGGACCGATGGACCGGGCGTTCCCGATGACGACGCGGGCTTGACGAGTCTGACTTCGCGTCGCTCGATGCCGCGCACGAAGACGGCAGCACCCGGCGACACTTCGATGAGCGTCCACCCTCCGACCTGACTCCCCAGGCGCACGCGGACGACGCCCTCGTCGATGAGCAGCAATGCGCCCACGTCGTCACCCGACCCGAACAGACCGACCAGCTTGAAGGCGTCGAAGGTCTTATCATCCGCCGCAGGGAGGTGACGCGGAATCGGGCGCCGGTCGGCCGAGAAAAGGGGGCGCTCGAGGGTCGCCCCGAATGAGCTGAAATCGGCGTTGGCGGCATGCTCTCCGGAGGCAACATAGGCCGAAAGTGCAGGCAGGACCGGCGCAGGGGGGGTCCATTTGAGCGAGGCATTCGACCAGTACCAGCCAAGTGCGGCCAGCAGGAGGAGGTTCACCACAACAAGCAGGCCACGCAGAGACACGCTCACTCTCCCGCCCGGTAGGCGCTCAGCACTAGACGGGCGATCAGTTCCGCCCCCTGCACGGCATCGGCCCGCCTGACCTGACCGAGCCCCAATGTCGCCGTATCCACATGAAGCGCGGGCTGGCTCGTGGCGAGGCCGATCAACAGACCCTGGATGGCTTCGATCGGTCCGGTGACGCTGATCGAAACCTGAAGCACTTCGAACCCCTCGTCCGCCCGTGCAGGCAAGCCCTGGATCGAAACGACGTCGAGACCGGCGCCGGTTGCGAGTTCGCGCACGCGTTGTTGCAGCAAGGTGGTGGCCTGCCCGCCGTCACGGGAGGAGTAGGCGTACTGTGCAAGCTTACGCGCCTGCTGCTCGCGCAACTGCTCGAGTGTGGGGCGCGCCTGCACGAGCCCCTGCAAGCGGGCGTGGCGCGGCTCGATCTCGTCGAGGGTGCGCACGGCCCACGCGTGTCGATTCAATGCGACATCCACAGCCAGCGCCAGCAGTAAGACTGCGGCCAGGACGCTCGCGCCAACCACGGTCAGCATTCGCGCGCGCCGCCGGGTCACGATGACTCCCGCGGGGCGAGGAAGGCGAACTCGATCACGAAGCTCTCCTTGCCGGTCTGGACATTGCGGCGCGTAGGCGCCGGCGAACGGACATCGGAGACGCGCGCATGCTGCTCCAGTGCCGCCATCACCTGCGAAGCGTTGAGCGCATCCCCGGCGATGCGCACGACACCGCCGCGCTGAACGTCGATCTGGCTCAACACGACATCGTCCGCCAGTGTCGAGGACAAGGACTCCAGCAGCGCCAGCATGTCCGGGTAGGCTTGCCGGTCGAGCTCGAGACGCGCCAACAGCTCGGCAGTGCTCGTGAGACCATCTCGGGCTGCGACGACATCCGCACTGGCACGCTGCAGGTCATGGAAGGACTGTTGCGCCGCGAAAACCCTCTGCCGCTCAACCAGCAGCGGGCTGGCGACCAGCGCACCGGCAAGCAGCACCGAGAGCATGAGCAAGCCGAGCAGTTGCCGACTGGCGCGCCTGCGCCGCTGCAACCTGCTCTGCTCGCCGAATCCGCGCAGAAGCACAGGCGGCACCCCGTCCGCCCAGACTTCGCCGCCACCGGCGTCGGCATGGCCGCGCAGGTAATCTTCGACTTGCGCACGCGAGGCCAGCACCAGCCTGACGAAGCAGCCCGCGTCGTCGTCGGCCGCGAGTGACCAGCCCCAGACGACGTCCTCCGGCGGAAACGGCGATGCGCTTGCAATCTCTAAAGCAAGCGCCTTCTCCATGTCCTCGGCGGCGAGTACCGGGAGACGGAGCGTCCTGTCAAGAACCAACGAGGCAGGCAGAATGACGCCCCAGGCCTTTGCCGCCCGACCGCCTGCGGCGGACGTCACACCTCCCCTGAACACAATGCACTCGCCACCATCCGGGCGGCGGAGCCGCACCGGCTCGTCCGGCAGGAGCCTGCGCATGACCGGGCTGGCGAACGCGTCGGTCCAGCCATTGCGGACATCCGCGAGGAGGTCACCCAGATCGATTCCGAAGAGGCGAAGCTGTGACTGGTTCATTTCCTGTCTGAAGTATCCATGTCGCTCGTCATCCAGACGTCCGTACGGGGATGCAGGACGACAGGTCTTGGTCGCCCTTGTCGGTCTGCCGAGATACGAACGAACGCACTGCGGCTCACGACTCGCCGGTCCGCGCCGACCACCTGCGCCTGAACCCGCCAGGGCTGCCCCACATGGGTACCCACATGAGCTTGCACGAGCTGCGTAGTGTCGATAATCGGTTCTCCCGCATCGCGCAGGCGGCCGATACGGGCGGCAACGGCCTGATCTCCCCGAGCAAGCACCCTGAGTAACGGCTCGGGTGCTGCCAGGGGCGCGATTTTACCGTCTCCCAGAGGCTCGGTGACGATGAAGGGACGGATTCTACCAAAGATCAGGTAGTCCAGCCCCTCAACCTGCATAAGGTCTTCCGCCGACACGAAGGGGCCGCTACGCAGTCCTGTAACGCCTGCCGGGTCGATCGCGCCGCTGGGCTGGCGCGACTCGACGATCCTGGCGGCAGTTGCCGCGGCGTGCGCTGGATCCGAACCGCCCAGATGGATGAGTGCGTCGGCAAGCAATGACTCGGGTGCGAGGTTGATGTTCAGCAACCCACCGAAAGGCGTGACTTCGACCGGAATCGTTCTGCCTTCGACCTGCACGGTCATGCGGATCGAGCGGGAGGGCTCCGTTTCCATGGCAGCAACCGCCCGCGAGGCAAGCTGCACCGCGGCATCCGCCAGCGCGACAAGCTGCGCCGTGTCGCGCATGGCCTGGACCCCGCGGATCTCGACGCGTGCGACGCCGGCAAGCGACGCGGCCACTATAGACAGGGCAGCCAGCACCCACAGGACAGCAACCAGGGTCATCCCGTTCTGGCGAAGCGGACGGAAATCGCGGCCTTGAGTCATCGTGCACCCTGCTCGGAGGTACGACTCGCGGCGGCGTCGACCTGATCAAGCGGGACGATAAGATCGGGCCAGCGCTGTCCGGACGCGCTAACGCGAATCCGAATTCTTGCAGGCAAGCGGTCGGGATCAATCCAGCGATCAAGCCAGGGCTCGTCATCGCGAAACTGATATGCGAGCTGGAAACCATCGATCTGGTTCTGGAGTTCGACGAGGGTAGCGGACACTTGCTGGAATCCGTGCCCATCCCCGAGGAAGGGTGCCATCTCCAACAGCAGCACGCGCTTCGCCGGATCGACACGAAGCGAGAGTTCATGCGCGCCACCAAAGCCGTGGCGGGCAGGCATCACACCGACGAAACGCAAACGATCGGCTGAACCGGCAAAGAAAAGCGCAACGGGTCGGCCGGCGACCAGCGCGTCGCGCTCGTGCACCGGCACGACTGAGGCGGCGATCTGCGCGAGCACGCTGGTGACCGTTCGCATCGACTCGATACGCTCGGTTCGGACGTCGACCCGCTCCATTGTGTCGGCGAAGGCCGCGAGCCCTGCGGTCAGTCCCAGCAGGACGAAGGTCGATAGGGTCAAGGCTATCAGCACCTCGACGAGCGTGAAGCCGGCTGGCAGGCGACGTCTTCCGAATCCGCGCACAACCTTCATGACCGGGGATCGGGCGGGACGCCCTCAGGCAGGTAGGAAACCAGACTGACCCTGCCCGCCCGTCCGCCCCAGCCGACCGACACCTGTACGCGATGCAGCTTCCAGGGCATGCTGGCGGCCTCTACATCATGCAGGGGCGACGACACCACTATCCATTCGAAGCCCTGTTCGTCAGCCCCACGCTCACGCCATCCATCGGCCGGTACCGCGGCACGCGAACGCAATACCGATTCGGCGATCAGCACCGCCGAGGTCATGCGCTCGGACTCGTCGACAGCCCTCACACTGCCCATTAGCGACTGGTACAGCCCGCCGAGCGAAAGCGCCATGATCGAGAAGGCGACCAGTACCTCGAGCAGCGAGAACCCGGTCTGGCCGGTACGAAAGCGGCGACTCGCATTCAGCATACGGCTGGGCGGCCGTGGTCCCGGCAGAGCCTCGGCACGCGCAGCCCACGCGAGGGAATCAGAGGCCGGCTTCACGACGGGAAAAGGGGCTGACGCTCGACTCGACCCAGGAGCCAGTCGACCCGAAGCCGGATACCCTGACCGCCATCTCGCACGAGCTCGATACTGCCGCCGGAGGCGCCACCCTGAGGATAGAACACGATGACGCCTCGTCGAGGCTGCCCACCTTCAAGGGCTGCCGCGACAAGCCTCATCTCGGTACCCTCCGAAACTCGCGCTGCCACGGCGTTTCCCAGCAGCATTACTCGCGCGTCGAGATCGACCTCCAGCGCGACCGGCACCCCTGTGCGAAAGGACTCCAGCCGCGCCGTCTTGAGCGCCTGCTGCACAGCACGCACATCGGACCTGTACTCCTGCGCAGCGTGCAGCCTGGAGAAGGCCGCGGGGGCAAGCGTGGCACCGAATCCGATCACTGCGAGCACGACAATGAGCTCGACCAGAGTGAACCCCGCCCCCGGAGATCGACGTCTCATATCCGAAACCGACCCTCGCTCAGTTCCAGTTCCCTACGTCGGCATTTTCACCATCACCACCCGGGGCATTGTCGGCACCCAGCGTATAGATGTCGATGTCGCCCCGTTTTCCGGGCGATGCGTAACGATAGGGGTTACCCCAAGGATCTCTTGGCAGGCCCTTTCGCAGATAGGGCCCGTTCCAGCCATTTGCGGTGGCCGGCTTGGTTACCAGGGCCTCCAAACCCTCCTGGGTCGAGGGGAAGCGGCCCACGTCGAGCTTGAAGAGCTCGGCGGCTTGCTCGAGATCAGAGATCTGGACCACAGCGGTCTGGCTTTTTGCACCGCCGAGCTGGTTCAGTACCCGGGGACCCACGAGACCAGCGAGCAAACCAAGAATCGCGAGAACGACCAATAGCTCGATCAGCGTAAAACCCTTGTTCATCGGGCCATTTGAAAATCTTTTAGTCATGACAACCTCGTCGAATCCCGGGAGTTTCCGGGTGCATTGCATTTTCAGTGGCGGTGTATTGTACGCCGACCAGGCACCGTCATGGACGCAGCGATGCCCGGCACGATAGAAGACCGCGCATCAGATCGCCAGTTCATTGACCGACAGGATGCCCATCAGGATGGACACGATGATTGCGGCGATGATCGCCCCCAGAGAGAGAATCAGCGCCGGCTCGATCAGACTTAGTGCACGCTTGACACCAGTTTGCACCTCGCGGTCATGAACTCGAGCTACTTCAAGCAAGGTGCTGTCGAGCCGCCCTGTTTCCTCACCGAGCCTGACCATGTTCACTGAGAACTGGGTGAACAACCCGGTTCGATCAAGGGCGTCGGCCAGGCGCCCACCCTGCTTGACCGCCTGCGGTACCGAAAGCATCGCCGCACGAAGCAACTCGTTGCCCATTGTGTCGGCGGAGGTGCGAATCGCTTGAACTATGGGCACGCCACTGCCAAGCAAGGCGCCCATGCAGCGCGTGAAACGGGTGATTTCGTATTTTCTGAGTACATCCCCGAAGATGGGCAATGCGAGCAGACGCCGATGTTTCCACGTTCTTCCCCTTTCAGTGGCCCACCACCGCTGGAGAATCGAAGCGACCAGGACCACGCCAACGACGAACAACCAACCGTATTCGGCCACAAAGTGGCCGGCCCCGACCACGATCTGCGTCGGCAACGGCAGTGCCTCGCCCATGTCGTCAAAAAGCGATTCAAACTGCGGGACCACGAAGCCCAGCATCAGCGCCACCGACAAGAACGCGACCACGACAAGAATGGCGGGATAGATCAGGGCGGACACTACGCTGTCCCGGAGCTCCTTGACCCTTTCGAGGTGCTCGGACAGATCACCCAGCGCCTCTGCGAGACGACCACTGGTCTCACCCGCTCTGATCAGGCTGACGTAGAACTCACCGAAGACATGCGCATGAGGCACGAGCGCCTGGCTGAGTGCCTTGCCCGATTTAACGGATCGCGACACGTCCTCAAGGAGCGAGGCGAGCGAAGCCCTGATGCCCATACCCGAGAGCAGACGCAGGGCCCGGTCCAGTGGCAGGCCGGCCTTGAGCATGATCGCAAGCTCCGCAGTGACCGCACGGACGTCGTCCGAACCGACCCCACGGTCGCTGCGCCTGAGCCAGCCCCAGCGACCTGAGCGCGGCACTTCCACGCCTCCTGGGAGCGGGTCCGCGCCCCCCTCGGGAGGCCCTCCATTCTCCACAAGCTCGACTGGCGTCAACCCCCGGGCACGCAGCATGCGCAAGGCCGCTTCATGTCCGGACGCTTCCAGCACGCCACGTTGTTGATGCCCGCCGGCGTCCGAGGCGCGATAGCGGAACTCAGCCATTCATCTGGTCCTGAGTGACACGCATAACCTCCTCCATGGAGGTGATCCCGGCCGCCACCTTCATCAGACCGTCCTCGTAGAGCGTTCTCATGCCAGCTTTTCGCGCGGACTGGTGCAAGGCGACGGCATCACCCCCGGAAAGCACAACCTGCCGAAGCGCGTCGTCAAGCACGAACAGCTCATGAATGGAGGTTCGACCGACATAGCCGGTGTGCTTGCATGCGGGGCAACCCGCCGCCTTGAAGATCGCGCCTTCGCCTGGGGAGGCGTAGCGATCGAGCCCGGTACGCGAGAGCACCTCGTCTGGCAGCCGGACTGGCTGTTTGCAGTCGTTGCACAAGCACCGGATCAGCCTTTGGGCAAGCACCCCGTTGATCGAAGACGTGATGAGATAGCGCGCGACACCCATGTCTTCGAGTCTGATGATCGCCGCAGCGGCCGTGTTGGTATGGAGGGTGGAAAGGACCAGATGACCGGTCAAAGCTGACTGCACCGCGATCTGGGCGGTCTCAGTGTCACGCATTTCGCCAATCATGATGATGTCGGGATCCTGGCGCAGGATGGAGCGCAGCGCATTCGCAAACGTCATTCCGATCTGGGCCTGCACCTGGACCTGGTTTATCCCTGTGAGCTGATACTCCACCGGGTCCTCCACCGTGAGAATCTTGGTCGATCCGGCGTCAAGCTTGGCAAGAGAAGCGTAGAGCGTGGTGGTCTTCCCGGATCCGGTCGGGCCCGTGACAAGCAAGATGCCGTGCGGTTTCTCAACCAATGTCCGGTAGCGGCACAACGTGTCCTCCGAGAACCCCATGCTTTCAAGGTCGAGCTGGATGCTCGCGCGATCGAGCACGCGCATGACCACGCTCTCGCCGTGAACAGTGGGCAGGGTTGAAACCCGGAGATCCAGTTCGTGCCCCTTGACCCTGGTCTTGATGCGTCCGTCCTGGGGCAATCGGCGCTCAGCGATGTTCAGGTGGGCCAGCAGCTTTATGCGTGACGTGACCGCTGCCGCGAGATCGATGGCGGCCAACTCGGCAGTCTGGAGTACGCCGTCAACCCGATAGCGTATGTGAAGCCCATCCTCGAACGGTTCAATGTGGATGTCCGAGGCTCGGAGGTCGGTCACACGCCCGATGATCTGGTTGACCAGGCGAATAACGGGCGCCTCGGATGCCAAGTCCTTGAGATGCTCGACGAATTCACTGTCTGCCGGCTGCCCACCGGCATCGCCCGCAAAAGCCTCGTCATCCGCGGGCTCGGAGTAGAGCCTTTCCAGCGCTGCTTGCAACTCGCTTTCAAGGGCCAGAGCGGGATGTACGTCAAGTCCGGAAGCGAGCTTGACTGCCTTGATCAGGAACGCGTCCTGCGGGACAGCCATGGCAAGGCGCACCTGATCGCTGTCAACCGACAGGGGAAGGATGGCGTGGGCGAGGCAGTATTCCGGCTTCAGTCCTGGGACTTCCGGGGCGACCTCCGGAAAGTCGCCAGCCGACAGCAACGGCACACCGAGTTGATCAGACAGAGCACGCGCAACATCGAGTTCGGACGACATGCCCAGTTTCACGAGCACTCTGCCAATCAGCCCGCCCATCTCCGCCTGCGCCATCAGAGCCTGGTCTAGGTCGCGCTGCGTCAGCTTTTGCGCCTGAATCATCATTTCTCCCAACCGACGCTTTTCTGGGGAAAGGGATTCGGTTGGCCTGAGGGACATCAATTGATCATTTACCGGCATGTCTTTTGCGAGTGGGTTTTCCAGCGTGAGATTTTACCAATCATCGCGAGGGCTTATCGCGCAGCGCCGCAATGCACTGCAAGAAAAGGCGCGGCAAGCCCACGCGACGCACGGGGCCGCGCAGAACCGAGTTGATTCGATGCCAGCGCGAGTCCGCGCCGAGGCCGTTTACCGCATGATGCAACCTTGCTGCCCATTCCTTGCTACAGATCCCTGCTACAGATCGCCGCTGCAACTCGGACGCCATATCTACGCCCTGCCAGTAGGTTGTCCAAGCGACGTCGAACAGCCGCTGAGGATGCGACAAAAGAGTGAGCATAGCTTGTCTACGAGTCCTCGCACCGATCTGATTCTTCTGATGCTGGCGATACCGGGTCAAGGGAGCGCGGACGAAGCGCAAGTCACCATGCGTCACTGCTACAAGGATGAGCCACCAGTCGTGATGTGCGATTCGGGGCGACCAGGGCAAGGCGAGTTCTGCCACTGAACGTGTGAAAAGCATTGCACAGCCCGGTATGGCGTTCATCGCAAGCAAGCTGGCGGGGGAGTCGATCAGTTGCTGCGGTTCGATACCAGTTGCGCGAAAGTGGGACTCGGCAATGGTTTCATCTTCGATCCCGATCCAACGGAGGTCGGAAAACACAAGGCGGACGAGGGGCCGATCCGCGGCACGCGCGTCCTCCAACACACCGAGCAGACAGTGCAGCTTGTCCGGTTCCCAAAGGTCGTCCTGATCGCATAGCGCGATGAACTTCGCATCAGTGGCCAGCGCGCGTTCCATCAGAACGAAAAAACTCTGCGCGGCGCCACACCTCTGCGGGACATCCTCCACCAACCGGATGCGCGTATCCATACGCGCAGCCGCACGAAGAATTGAAACCGATTCGTCGTCGCTCCCATCGTCGCGAGCAAGCAAACACCAGTCCGACACGCTCTGAGCTACGATGCTTTGCAATTGCGAGGCAAGATATGCAGCACCATTGAAGCTCGACAGAACGATACAAACACGCGATGCCACAGTCAGTTTGCCGAGGAGTTCTGCATCTCGATTGCTTCGAGAAGGCGCGCATTGGCAGCATTCACATCAAAATGCTGCTCAGCTCGCGAACGTGACTCTCGCCCCATGCGTTGCACCAGATCGGGATGAAGGAGAAACCTTTCGAGAGCTTGCACCAGGGCGTCCAGATCCCTTGGCGGTACCAGAAAACCCGAAACACCGTGCTCCACGGTGTCACGGCATCCCGGCATATCCGAGGTCACCACCGGCCGCCCCATTGCCATGGCCTCCTGAATGCTTCGCGGCACACCCTCTCGATACCATGAAGGCAGAACGAAAACACTCGCCCGAGCGAGCCATGGACGTACATCGTCGACATGAGGCACCCACTCCACAAGTCCGCGGTCGCACCAGTTCCTCAACGTCACTTCGTCAACGCTCGAGGGGTTGGCATCCGGGCTCCCGACAAGGAGAAACCGCGCCTGCGGAAAATGTTCCCGGATTCTCGCAGCTGCTTGGACAAAGTCCTCGACACCCTTGTGCTTCAGCATTCGGCCAACCAAGATGAAAGTCACGGGATTTGTGACCAGCGCAACCGGTACGAAACGGTCGAGTTCAACGCCAATCGCGCCAAGCAGATAAGTCTGCTCTGGCTTGACCATGCCTGCTTCAACAAAGAGCTGCAAATCATCGTTATTGAGAAAGAGTACGCGACGAACACCTCTGAGCGCAAAACGGTATAGCGCAACGACAACTGTCCGCAGCAGTCGTCGTCCGAGGCCCGAGCCTTCACTCACGTCCGAAAAGACGTAGCCTGCACCCTCAATCATGGCGTAGACGTTTTTGACGCCCGCGAGACGCGCCGCCAATGACCCGTAGATAACTGCCTTGACGAAGTAGCTCAACACACTGTCAACATGCAACTCACGGAACGCGCGAGCCAATCTGACCGTACTCAACAGATCCTGAAGCGGCCTGATCGCCGCGCGTTCAAGCACGAAATCAACCGGATGAGCACCAAGCTCGCGGACTGCTGCGCGAGAGTTATCGTCGTAGTCCGGTGCAAAGGCGAACACCGTATCGCCACGCGCCACCCACTCGCGTATCAATGGGCCGCGAAAGTTGCCGATTGAGAACGCCTGGGACGTCACTAGTGCAATTCGACGAGCCGACTGTACTTCTTCACCCGCGTTGGCATGATCAGTCATGTCATAAGAGAAAAACTGAAACGCTGCGCAAAACCGCGCCCACGTCACGCCTCCAGTAATTTCGCCGTCTTGACCAAAACAGGCTTCGGCGGATTGAACGGCGCGTATTCGGGAACCCAGCGCCTTAAGTCGCGGCGAACTTCATCATCACTATTTACGCTGCTTTGATCGAGCCACTCCAAGAAATCAATCATTGGAAATGAGTCAGGCATAACAGAACGCGCCACACGTAACTTGGGATGATGGGTGGGTCGTGTCTCCTCAAGATCGGCCAATACTTCCTCGTAAAGCTTCTCTCCCGCGCGCAAGCCGGTGAACACGATGGGGATCTCACTCTCCGAATAGCCTGACAGACGAATCATGTCCCGGGCCAGATCGACGATCCGGATGGGCTCGCCCATGTCGAGCACAAATATCTCCCCCCCTTCCCCCATGGCAGCTGCCTGGAGCACGAGTTGGGCCGCCTCATGTAGGGCCATGAAAAACCGGGTTATCTCGGGATGTGTAACAGTGACAGGCCCCCCTCGCTCAATCTGCGACTGAAACTTGGGAATCACGCTACCGGCACTGCCAAGCACGTTTCCGAATCGAACCATCTCGAACCGGGTATGACGGGACTGTTGCTGAAGCTCGAGGCAGACTATTTCGGCTAGACGTTTTGTCGCCCCCATTACATTGGTAGGGTTGACCGCCTTGTCAGTTGAGACAAGTACGAACTTATCAACACCAGCTTCCGCGGCGGCCTGCCCCAGAACAAGTGTGCCGACGACGTTGTTGCGTACCGCCTGCCAAGCGTTATTCTCCTCCATAAGCGGCACATGCTTGTATGCCGCGGCATGGAACACGACAGCGGGAGCATGACGATCCAGCACCTCCCGGACTCGATGGCGGTCTTTGATGTCTCCGGCAACCGGCACCAGATCCACTTCTGGCATCAGGAGCGAAAACTCTTCGTGCAGGCTATAGAGCGCAAACTCGCTGACTTCGAACGCGACAATCCGGGCTGCACCAAAACGTGCAATCTGTCGACACAGTTCAGCGCCGATCGACCCGCCGGCACCAGTGACCATCACGACCCTTCCGGCAAGAAGCTCTCCAACTTGCGGGGTGTCGATGGCAACCGGTTCTCTGCCCAGAAGGTCTTCGACCCGGAGCTGTCTCAGCTGCGACGCTGAGTCATGGTTCGCGAGCAGCTGCCCAATAGCAGGCAGAGTGAACGCCTTGACACCCGCCTGAATGCAGAAGTTAGCCACAGTGCGATGAAGGCTCTGGCTCGCCCCGGGCATGGCGATGATCGCGTGTCTGACTTTCAACACCTCGGCCCAGCGTCCAACATCACTGAAATTGCCAAGCACGCGCACGCCGAAGATCTCCCGGTGACGTTTCGCGCAATCGTTGTCAAGCAGGCCAACAACATTCCACTCTGCCGAGCGGGCAAGCTCTTCGACCAGATTCGCCGCTTCGCGTCCCGCACCGAGCACGATGACCGGTTTACCGACTCCTCGTAAAGCACCGAACTCTCGATGCTCCTTGAACACGCGGTAGGCGGCGCGGCCGCCCCCCATGATGATCAACAACATAAGCGGATAGGTCATCCAGACCAGCCGCGGTAAGGTCGGCGCGGGCTGGAGCAGCAATGCCCCGACCGCCATTGCGATAGCGCTCAATACCGCGGCTCGAACGATCCTCAGAAGATCCGGCAGGCTGGCGAAAACCCATATGCCCCGAT
>CAYTAY010000010.1:0-31018 GCA_964435845.1 uncultured Azoarcus sp. | reverse complement strand
TCAATCGCAGCCGGGTACTGACCGTCGAAACCGTCATGCGCCCGCCTTCGGCCCGAATCACCGCCGCGACGCTGGACGACGCCCTGCGCCAGATGCGCGAGCGCCCCGAGTCTTACGCCTACTGGGTCGACCACGAAGGATTCAAGGGGGTGCTCGTCAGCCCGCAGGAAGGCACCGCGGAGCTGGTCGAGAACCTGCCCGCCTACACGCCCGATACCCCGGTCGAGCAGGCGCTGCCGGAGAGCCTCCAGCACGAAGCCCCGCTACCGGTTGTCGACGAATCCGGCGAGCTCAGAGGCGAGGTAAGCCGCGAAGCGCTGGCCGAGATGCTCACCAACATGCCCCGCCCTGCGGATCCGGACACCGAACAGCGAACCGAAGCCGCCAAGACCTGAGCGCCCCTCGACACCTGGAATGCGGCCGCCGGGAACGGCGCTGCTTTGCGTTGGTCCGACGCGCATGGACAAGACTCCCGCACCGGAATTGACGGTTTACTACGATGGCAGCTGCCCGCTCTGCCGGCGCGAGATCGGCTTTTGCCGCCGACGCGCCAAGGCCGGCACCATCGAGTGGGTAGACGTGAGCGCACCTGCCGAACTCGGCGACGGGTTGAGCTGCAGCACCGCAATGGCGCGCTTCCACGTCAGGGAAACAAGCGGCCGGCTGCACTCCGGCGGCATCGCGTTCGCCACCCTGTGGCGCCATATCCCGGGCTGGCGCTGGCTTGGCTACGTCGGCACGCTACCGCCGCTTTCATGGTTGCTCGAAGTCGGCTACCGCGCCTTTCTCCCGTTCCGCCCCAGGCTGCAACGCCTGATCGGCGACCGATAGTCCGCATCTCCCACACTTGCACAGCGCGCTGGGCTCTGGCCCGGTTGGCTCGAGCACTGCCTGTGACCTGCTCGGCCGGCACGATGCAGCCGCACGTACGCCGACTTGACGGCAAGTCAAGCGCCAATTCGGGTGACCTGACAACAACGGCACTGCGCGTCCGCGGCACGCGGGCGATAATGCCCCGGCGATTCCGTCATGCCTCTGACGAGACCTCCCAAACACAGATCAACAAGAGAAAGAAAGGCCACGCCGACCATGAGCACTCCCGATCTCCACACCACCCCCCTGTCCGAACTTTACCCACACACGTTCGACATCTTCACGATGGACGAGTTCGCCGACGAAATCGACACTCGCCTGTACGACGGCCGCGCCGACGAAGTCCGCGCCTTCTTCCGTGACTGCGATGAGCGCTGCCTGCAGCGCCTGTCACATCTCGCAAGTCGGGATGCCCCCTGGGGTCGGGACGCCGAGCGCTGGCTCGCCTTTGTCCGCCTGACGCTGTCGCGGGGTCACATTCTCAGCGCCGCGCGCGACATGCCCCGCAGCGCCGAACTGTCCGCAGCCGTCCGCGCGCTGGCCGAGCAGCGGCTGGTCGAGGTGCGCGCCGCACCGCTGCCGCCCAACCAGGGCATCGGTCAGGTGATTCTGCGCCTGATGCCCTGGCTGTACTACCCCGGCATGCCCTATGAGGACGTTGTCGCCACCCTCGACTGGATGCTGGCGCTGCGCGCCGAAGCCGGTGTCGGCCGCGACAACGACTACTGGACCAACTGGCAGTCCCTCATCGCGGCCCTGAACGACGACGATCTGCTGCGTTACGCCGCGGTCGGCGGCGCGCTGTTCAAGGACATCATCAAGCACGTCCAGCGGGAGCGCGTACCCGCGAGTACGCGCGGTGAAGGCTGGCGCCTTTGGAAGCCCTTCTTCGCCAGCCACCCCCATCTGTATGACGAAGTCTACATCGAAGACGTCGAGCTGCTCGACCAACGCTGGGACAGCGCGAACGCTCAACTCCGTATCGACCTCGGATGCAAGCTGATGTCATGGCTCGGCTACGATGATCAATTCGACTCCGATCACCTCAAAGCGGTCTTCGACCGGCGCTTGCGCGAAAGCCCGGACGCCTTCGTACCATACATGAAGGAATCGGGCCGCTACCAGATCAGCCCGGGGCTGGCCAGGCATGTAATCGCCGCCGGACACAAGTCGTTGCTGCCCTTGCTGCTGCCGGCCATTGCGCAACGCTGCGAGTACACGGAAGAGCTCAAGGAGTACGCCGAACTCATCCGTGAGCTGGCCGCGAGCCGACCGAACGATCTCAACGGCATCGGGGCCAAGGATCTCGTCAACATTCTCCCCGCCTTCGACCGCGACACCCTGAGAGCGACCCTGCCGACGCTGACGCCCATCATCTCGGGCAGCAGTTCCAAGGCCCTGCGCGCTGCTCTCGCCGACATCGCCGGGCAGTTCGAGCCGGCCTGGCTGATCGAAGCCGGATGGCTGAAAAAACCGCCCAAGAACCTGCTGCTGATCTGCCGCGACGTATTGCTGGCCCACCCCGACCCGTCCGCCGGTCCGCTGCTCGCCGAGCTGCTGGCCAGCGGCAAACTGGACATCGCCTCGGCGAGTACCGTCACACAACGTCTGCAGACACTCGGACTGGCCACAGCGGACGCAGCCGGGACGGCCACCGGCCCGAGTCCGGCTAGCGACGCGACCGCCGCGACCAACCTCGACACGCTCGAGGCGCAGGCCGCCAAGGTCAAACGCCTGGCCGCCGCCATCAAGCCCTTCGACACCCCGGAGTTGCACAGCCTCTGCGCGCCCCTGTCCGAACATGCCGCCCGGGTGCTGCTGCACCTCGCGGCCACCGCCGAGGCCACCCCGCCCCCCATGGTCGATCAGCTGCTTGCCCATGTTCCGGCGGAAAACCGCGCGCGGCTCGCGCTGGCGCTGGTGGAGCACTGGATCGCGGCTGACGGCGACCCCAAGCGGCGCTGGGCACTCAAGCTGGTGCCGGGCAATGCCGACGACCGCGTGGTCGACCTGTTCATGAAGGCCATCAACGACTGGAACCGGCCGCGCCTGCAGCGTGCCGCCGCCGCAACCGAGCAGCTTGGCGAGGTCGACACCCTGTACGCGCTGCTGCGGGTGCAGGAGATTTCCGAGTCGCGCAAGCTCAAGGACCTCGTGGTGCGCGCCGCCCGAGCCGCCCTGCGCGCTGCCGCAGCGCGCCGGAAGATGAGCGTGGCCGAGCTGTTCGACGAAGTCACGCCCGATTTCGGGCTCGGTGCCGGCCTGAACCTGAGCGTCGGCCCACAGGCCTATCGCATCGAGTTGCAGGGCGACCTCAGCCTGCGCGTGATCGACGACAAGGGCAAGGCCCGCAAGTCCATCCCGGCGGTCAAGGACGAAAGCCTGAAGGCCGAATGGGAAGCCGCAAGCGCCCAGCTGAAAACCCTCAACACCAGCCTCAAGACGGTGATCAAGCAGCAAGGCCCGCGCATGCAGGCCGCACTGGTCACCGGCAAGCGCTGGCCGCGCGCGCGCTGGCAACGCCTGTTCGTCGAACACCCCTTGCTGCGCATCGTCGGCCGCAGCCTGATCTGGCGCATCGAGGACGCCCCGCAACTGGCGCACACCAGCTTCCGCCTGGCCGAGGACTTCAGCCTGGTGGATGTCGAGGACGACCCCGTCACCCTGCCGGACGACTGCAGCATCAGCCTGTGGCACCCGGCCACCGCCGCGGACGGCGAACGCGAAGCCTGGCAGACCAATCTTGCCGATTACGAACTCGACGCCCTGGTCGACCAGCTTGGCGCCTGCGCCGAGTTGCCGGGCGAAGCGCAGTTCAAGGACGGCACGCTGCTGCCGCCAGCCCCGATCACCGTAGCCCAGGAGCAACTCTCCAGCCTCTTCAAGAAGCACGGCTACCGCCCCGGTCCGGTCGGCGACGGTCCCAGCATCAACGAACACATCTGGCGCCTGCCCGCGCTCGAAATGTGCATCGAGCTGGCGCACGACTACTACCCGCCGTACATGGAGCTGGGTTTGCCGGTATCGGTGGAGCACATCCGCGTGATCGACCTGAGCGATGACGACTGGCGCGAAGTCGACGTCGCCGGCTTACCCACCCCGCTGCTGGCGACGCTGCAGGGCCAGTTTCTGGCCATGGCGGCGAAAGCGCTACCAGCCGAGTGAGTCGCCCCGCCATGGTCACACGACGCAGAAAGGACGCCCCCGCCACGCCGTCGGTCGGGTACGACGACGCCCAGCGCCTGCCGGTGGAACTCGCCCGCCGCGAGGAGCTTGCCGCCCTCGCGGACGCCGACGAGGGTCCGCGCCCGGACGGCTGGCGGCTCAGCCCGCGCGCGGTGCGGCGCTTCATTCTCGGCGGCGCGGCCAGCGACGGCCCACCGGTCGCCCGCAAGATCCATGGCAACGACGCGCTGGTCGAGCGCGCCATCGTCACCCTCGCCGGGCAGCGCGGGCTGATGCTGGTAGGCGAACCGGGCACCGCCAAGTCGCTGTTGTCCGAGCTGCTGGCCGCCGCGATCTGCGGCGACAGCACGCTGACGGTGCAGGGCGGCGCCGGCGTGGTCGAAGAGCAGATCCGCTACGGCTGGAACTACGCCCTGTTGCTGCGCGACGGCCCGGGCCCGGACGCCCTCGTGCCCGGGCCGCTGCACCGGGCGATGAGCACCGGCCGGTTGCTGCGCTTCGAGGAGATCACCCGCTGCGCCACCGAGGTGCAGGACAGCCTGGTGTCGGTACTGTCCGAACGCCTGCTGCACATTCCGGAGCTCAAGGACGAACGCCCGTGGCTGCTCGCCCGCCCCGGCTTCAACGTCATCGCCACCGCCAACCTCAACGACCGCGGCGTCAACGAGATGTCCGCCGCGCTCAAGCGCCGCTTCAACTTCGAAACCATGCGCCCGCTCGACGGTATCGACGCCCAAGCGGCCCTGATCGGCGAGGAGGTCGGCCGCGCGATGGCGCAGCAACGCATCGGCACCACCGTCGCACCCGACGTGCTCACCCTACTCGCCACCGCCTTCCAGGAACTGCGCAAGGGCAATGTGGCCGGCACCGCGATCGAACGCCCCGGCACCGTGCTGTCCACCGCCGAAGCCATCGACGTGGTGTTCAATGCCGCCTGCCAGTGCTGGTATTTCGACGAAACCACGGTGCGCCCCGCCCACCTCGCACGCCACCTGCTGGGCACCGTCATCAAGGACGACGACGAAGACCGTCGCCGCTTCGCGGAGTACCTGCGGGTCGTCGCCCGCGAGCGCGCGGACCGCCCGGACTGGCAAGATTTCGTCGCGGGTGGCCGTGAGCACGACTGACCCCCGGCCCACGCCGCAAGGCCTGAAGGCCATGCTGGCACCGCTGCCGGCCTTGAGGCTGGTGCCGGTGCGCCACCACAGCCCGCGCTGTGCCCACCACCTGCGCGCGCTGATGCGTGACTTCCGCCCCACCCATGTGCTGATCGAAGGGCCGGCCGAGCTGAACGCACTGCTGCCGGCCTTGCAGCACGCGCAGGCACGGCCACCGCTGGCCGCCTACCTGCACGCGGCCGTCGGCGCGGCGGGCGGCAAGAACACCACCACCGTCTGGCGCTGCCGCTGCTACGTCCCCTTTGCCGCCTTCTCGCCCGAGTGGGTGGCGCTGCGCGAAGCCAGCCGGCAAGGCGGGCAGGTGCGCTTCATCGACCTGCCCTACACCGCGCGCCTGACGCAACCCGAACACCAGGAGCATTTCGCCACCGCCCCGGAACCCACGCTCGAGGACGAACCGGCGCAACTCGCCCCCGGCGCGCTGGACGATCTGATCGCCGCCAGCCCCTGCCGCGATTTCGACGAGTGGTGGGACCGCCATTTCGAATCCGGAGCCGAAGCGGACACGGCGGAGGACTATTTCGCTGCCGTCCTGGCTTTCAGCCAGTGGTTGCGCACGCACCACGGCAACACGGACGATGCCAACGTCGCCGAAAACGCCGCCCGCGAAGCGTGCATGGCGGGCGAGATCCGCCACACGCTGGCGCAGGGCGCGCGCTGCCTGGTCGTCTGCGGTGGCTATCACGTGCCGGGCATTCTCGCCGGTCTGGGGCTGGCCCCCGGGCTCGACTCGCCCCTCCAGTCCGTCCACCTCGGCAGGATCGAAAGCGCCGCGCCTTCCAGCCCGACCGCCCGCCCCCCCACGCCGCCCCCCGCCCCGTCCGCCACACCGCCCGCCGAAGCGAACGCCGGCGACACCGGCGTCCACCTCATCCCCTACACCTTGGACCGCCTCGAGCGCGCCAGCGGCTACGCCGCCGGCATGCCTTCGCCCGGCTACTACCAGGCCGTATGGCAGGCCTGGGAGCACGGCGCCGCACACCCCGACGGCAGCGCCTGGCCACGCCTGGCCGCACGGCTGACCACCTCGCTGCGCGACACCGGCCTGCCCGCCACCCTGCCGGACGCCGCCGAGGCGCTGCGCCTGGCCCACGGCCTCGCCGCCCTGCGCGCATGCGACGGCGGCCGTACCGAATTGACCGAGGCCTTGCGCAGCACGTTGCTCAAGCATCCCGGCGACGAAGCGCTGTTCGAGCGCTGCCGCCAGGCGCTCTTTGCCGGCAGCGGACTCGGCCGCCTGCCGCCGAACGCCCCGGTGTCCCCCCTGCTGCGCGACGTACAGGCCTTCTGCACCCGCCATCGCCTGCCGCTGCAGCCCTCGGCGCCACAGACGAAGACGCTGGACCGCTATCGCCGCGCGCGCCAGCGGGAATGCTCGCAGGGCCTGCACCGCCTGCGCTACCTCGACGTGCCCTACGCCACGCTGGAGGCCGGTCCCGACTTCGTCCACGGCACCGACCTGACCCGCGTGCGCGAGATCTGGCGCCTGCGCTGGGAGGTCGAGATCGCCGTGGCCCTCACCGAGGCCTTGCGCTACGGCGCCAGCCTGGAGGAAGCCGCGGTCAACCGCCTGCTCGAACACCTCCGACAAGGCGTCGCCGGCCAGCCGGCCCGGCACGTGCTGGAAGTGCTGGTAATGGGGCTGGAGCGGATCGCCACTCCGGTGCTCGACGCGGTGGACGCCTGGCTGGACCACAGCCACGACGCGCTGGCCCTGGCCCAGGCATGCGGTCAACTGGCCCAAGCCTACGAAGCCCGCCATGCACTCGGCGCGGTCGGCTGGACACGCCTGTCCCCCATGCTGGCGCGCTGCTTCGCCCAGGCCTGCCTGCGCCTGCCGTGGCTGGGCCAAAGCGACGAAGCCCGCCAGCACGCCACCCTGGATGCGCTTGCCGACCTGCATGGCATGGTGCGCCGTGCCGCCCCCTGGGCCGATGGCCACGCCTTCCACGACGCCTGCGAGGCCCTGCACGCCGCCGACACCCCGGCCCGGGTGCGTGGTGCCGCCGCCGGCATCCTCGGCATGAGCGGCCGCTGGCAATCGGCGCAAAGCGAGGCCGCGCTGCGCGACACCCTGGCGCTGGCCGAGGCGGACCCGGTATGCATGGGCGAATACCTGCAGGGCTGGCTGCGCGTCGGCCGCGGATGGCTGCTCGGCCACCCTCCTGCCCTGCGCATGCTCAGCAACGGCGTCGCGCGCTGGTCCGAGGACGCCTTTCTGAATGGCCTGCCGGCGCTGCGCCTGGCGTTCGCACAGTTGAGCCGGGCCGAACTGAAGCGACTCGCGCAGGCGCTGGCCGGCACCCCCGACGCTGCCCGCACGCGGGTACGACTACCCTCTGACGAGGCGCTGGAACATAGCCGCAGCCTCGCCGCGCAAGTCGCCGCCGCGCTCGCCCCCTGGGGGCTGACATGAGCGACTGCCCCCCCGACCCCGCCACCCAGCGGCGCTGGCGGCTGATCCTCGGCGCGGACGCCGACGCGGCCCTGTCCGGCGCCGGCCGGCTCTCGCCCGAAGACCAGCGTCGCGACGACGCGCTGGACTACCTCTACCGGCGTGAGTATCTCGCCCGACAGGTTGGCGTGTATGGCGAGACAGGCACGGAGAACGACCTCCTGGCACAGTTCGAGGCCTGGCTGCACGGCGGCGAAGCCGACGCGGAAGACGGGCCCGACCGGGGTGATGGCGAGGGCAGGAGTGACGAGTCTGACGAGTGGGACGACCGCGACACGCGCGGCGAAGCGGAGCACCTGCCCCACCCCCGCCGGGGCGGCGTTGACAAGCCCATACCCGACGCGGTGCGCTGGCTGGACGAGGTGCGGCAGCTCTTTCCCGGCACCGCGGCCGAAATCCTCCAGCGCGACGCACTGTCGCGTTACGGACTCAACGACGTGTTCTCCGACCCGCAGGTGCTCGCCGAGCTGCCCCCCAGCCTGGAAATCGTGGCCACCTTGATGGCCATCCGCGCCAGCCTGCCTCCGGCCGTACACGCCGCCGCCCAACGCTTGATCGCGCGCGTGGTGGCGCAGCTCGAAGCCCGGATCGCCCCGCGCATCCGGGCCGCCCTCTCTCCCCGCCGCCTGCGCCGGGGCGGTCGGGGCCGCCCGCGCCTAGCCGATCTCGACTGGCCACGCACGCTCCGTCACAACCTGCGCCACTACCAGCCGGCAGAGCAGACGCTGGTTCTGGAGCGCCTGTTCTTTCATGCCCGCGAAGCCCGCCACCTGCCCTGGGAGCTGTGGCTGGTGGTGGACCAGAGCGGTTCGATGTACGAATCGGTGATCCACAGCGCGGTCATGGGCAGCATTTTCGCGCGGGTGAAGGCACTGCAGACGCGTTTGCTGCTGTTCTCCGACGCGGTCGTCGACGCCTCCTCGCAGCTGCACGCTCCGGAAGCCCTGCTGATGGGCGCTCAACTGGGCGGTGGCACCGACATCGGCCGGGCGCTGGGCCACGTCGCCGGACGGCTTGCCACGCCACACCGCGCCGTGGTGGTGCTGATCAGCGACCTCTACGAAGGTCGCGACGAACGCAAGGTGCTGCGGGAGACGACCCGTCTGGTCGCCAGCGGCGCGCGGGTGCTCGCACTCGCCGCGCTGGACCGCAACGCCCATCCTGATTACGACCGCGATCTCGCCGCACGCATGGTGGCCTGCGGCGCGGAGGTCGCGGCGATGACACCGGATCACCTCGTGGATTGGCTGGCCAGCACCTTGTGGAGGCCACGCCGATGATGTGGGAATGGCTGCGCACGCTCGACGACGACGCCATCGTCGACTGGGCCAACAAGGGCTTGCTCAGGCGCGGCACCAAGGCGCTTGCCGCCGCCGACCCCGGCAGCTGGACGCTGACGCCGGAGCGCGCCGAGGCCCGCATCGAAGCACACACCCAGACGCTTGACGGCGCCGGATTCGCCGCGCTGCACTGCGACTGTCCGGCCTTCGGCCCCTGCCACCACCTGTGTGCCTTTCTGCTCGGTCTGCGCACCCGTGTCGCCGATGCCGCCGAGGCGGGCGGCACGGGTGCGGCAAGCACCGAGGCCACGCCCTGGCTGGAGGGTGCCGCCGACAGCGTGGCGAACGCCTTCGGCGCCCCCGCCGTGCGCAAGGCCTTGCACTGGCTGGCCCAGGGTTTCGAAGCCGCGCTGCGCGAAAGCGACGGCGCCCTGATCGCCGAGCTGAGCGATCCGGACGAAGTCACCGTGCGCCTCCCCCGCGCCGGCGGCCTGGCGGCGGCCAGTTGCAGTTGCAAGGCAGCGACCTGCGCCCACCGCGCGCTGGCCGCCCTGCAGGCACGCCGCGCAGCCGGCGTGGCAACGCCGCCGCTGCCCGAAACCGTGCTGGACGACACCGCCCTCGCCTGCCTGTCGCAGGCCCGGCAGTGGCTCACCGCGCTCACCCTTCAAGGCACGACCGGCATCGGCCCCGCTTTCCTGGACCAGGGCGAGACCCTCGCCACCGAACTGCGCCAGGCCGATCTCCCGCGCCCGGGCGCCTTGCTCGCCACCCTCACCGTCAACCTGCGCGACGACCGCCTCGGCCGGGGCGGCGCGGCCGAACGCATCGGCGACAACCTCGCGGCCTTGTGGATGTGCGTGCGCGGCCTCGGCCAACATCCGCTGCCGCGCCCCTTCCACGAGTTGGCCGGCGTGCATCGGCAGACCTACCGCCGCCAGGGCGATCTCGTTCTGTACGGCATCGCGGCCGAGGTCTGGCACACCCGCAACGGTCAGCGCGGCTTCTCGCTGCATTTCCAGGACGCGCTGAGCGGACGCTACCTGCGCTGGTCGGAATCGCGACGCCACGGCTTCGACCCCGACTGGGTGCCCGACGTCGCACTCGCGCGAGCAACCCTGGGCGAGCGCCCGACCCGACGCCTGCTGGCTTCCCCGCACCGACTGCTGCGCGGCTGGATCAGCGACGACGGGCGTCTCTCCAGCCGCGAGGGCACCCAACTGGTTGACGCGGCAAACCCCGCGCCGCTGCCGCCACCCGACGATCCCGTCGCGCTGCTGCGCGCGCACGCTTCGAGCCTGCAGGCCGATCCGTGGCGCACCCTGCCGCCGCGCTTTGCCCGGCTGGCGGTCATCGATTGCGGCATGCCCGCAACCGATGCCATTCAACAGCACTGGACGCTGCAAGTGCAGGGCGATGGCGTCGACTACACACTGCGAGGCGCACTGCATACTGCCGAGGCTGCCCTGCTGCGCTCCCTGCAACACCGCCTCGGGCTGGCCAACCGCCCGGTGGAAGTATTCGGGCGTGTCGAGATTCAAGGCACGAACCTGCGCCTGCTCCCCATCGGCATACGCTGGCAAGACAGCCCCGCCTTCCACGCCCCCACCACCGATTGACCTGTGCCAAAATCCGGGGCACTCACCCTTCACACGCCATGTTCCAGGCGACCGCACACAGGATCCGGTACGATGCGCGACAAGCTCCAGCCCGACAGCCGCAGACTTCAGCCAGCAGGAACACCTGACCGGTGATCGATCCGATCGCAAACGATGCCGTGACACCGGTCGACGACTGGCTCACGCGCAGCCACGCCTGGCTGACCGAAGTGCGGATCGCCGGACTGGCCGATCCGAGCGAATCGCTGTGCACCAAGGGACGTATCCTGGCCGACGAGGCCGCCCTGCTGGGTTGGAGCAGCGTCGCCAGGCTGCTCGATCGCAGCATCGACGCCCACGCCGGGCCACACGAACGCGCGCAGGCCTGGCTGGACCTCACCGCATGGCTGGCCACCGCCCGTCGTCTGCAAACCACGACCTCTGCATACTGACCGAAGCAATCGGCACCACGCGCCCGGCTGGGGCCAGCGACCGACCGCGCCCTTTTTCCAGGCACGGCTCGGACCTCGATCCGTTGCTCAGGCCGACTTTGTCGCCCCGTGAAGCTCCTGGCGCAGCAGCACATCCAGTTCACCTTGTTCGAACTGGCGTTCGAGCAAGGGCACGGCGAACCGGAAGTTGACGCCATCACGGCGCAGCACATGAGCGAGCTGCAGGCGTGCCAGTGCGCGCGTCAGCCTATCGACCTCCACGTCGACTCCGGCCTGCTCGAACACGGACACCAGCCCGGCAACCGTGCTGCACCCGTGACGCGCCACCAGATAGACGATGATGCGGTCTACGCGGCTGGCGGCCGCGTCATGCGTCAGCCGCCCCCAACCCGCCAAGGCGTCGTCCACGGCACGTGAACGCAGCGCCCGGTCAAGATGCCGTCGTTCGATGGCGCGTTGGCCAGGCTCGAGCAGTTCCAGGCATTCCTGGCAAATGATGGCAACCAGATTGGCGCGCTGGCCGCTCGCCTCGACCACTTCGTCGACCAGCGAAGTGCCGGCAAAGCCCAGGCGCAGGCGCGCCAGCGGTACAGTGGCAAGCTCCCGACAGGCGGCCTGCTCCAGTCCGCCAATGGTGATGAGCTCACCGAAGTTGCGCAGTGGCGACTGATAATCGAGCACCGCGGTGGCATAGAGATCCCAGAAACCCGCGAGCATGAACCAGCAGTGGCCCTCGTCGCTGAGCGCCCTGAGCGCCGCCAGCTGGCCGTAGCCGTTGGCCGACTCGTCGCGAAAGAACAGGTCGGCCTCGTCGATGAGCAGAAAGAGGCGCTTTCCGGCGTGCTGCTCGCCAAGGTGGGCGATGACCTGCTCCAACGGGGTATCCGGCGCCAGTCCGAACTGCATCGCCAGCCGCGGCGCCAGCCGGTGGTCGCGCAAGGACAGATAGTGGCAGGCAAGGCGCGGATGGTCGGCCAGACGCCGCTGGACCGCCTTGAGCAGACTGGTCTTTCCAAGCTGGCGCCCCCCGACGACCAGGTAGTTGGCCGGCTCACGGTTCAATACCCGGGCCAGCGCCTCGGTGCGGCCGAAGAAGGCATCCGCACGGACAACGCCACCACGCGTCTGATAGGGCGAAATGCGGGTCAGCCGCAGCTGCGCGGACAGCGCGCGGAGCAGGACCTCGAGCGGACGCGACGACAGCAGCAGTTCGGTCTGATCCTCGGGTCGCAGCGCCACAAAGAGGTTGGCGGTGTCGGCACAGTGCGCGATCACCGCGTCGGCGTTCCCGCCCAGGACCACGAGCATCACGTCGATGCCGGTCTGCACCGTGCGCAGGTGTTGCACGACCTCCTCGTCGACCAGCGCGGGATCAGGCCGGTAGACCAGACAGCGGTCCAGCGTGATCGGCAGTATGGATAGGAAATTCAACGCGACATCCGGAGGTATCGTTGACGCTGGCCGCCGCGGTCAATCGCCGATTTCGGGCCGGCATGCGTCGATCTCGGGCCGGCATGCGTCACGATTTGCAGAAAAGCCTCTCGATTTGCACCCCAAGCACTGACTGATGTCTGGAGAGTGGCCGCCGGCGGCCACTCTCCAGACATCAGTCACGAGCCTCCCCCCTGACGAGCTGCGGCTTGTCTTGTTTTTGCACCTGGCGCAGCTACCACGCGATGCGCTGATCGAACTCGATCTCCGGTGCGGGATGGGCGGCTTGATCCCATTGTTGATCGTTCTCCGCCTGTTCCGCCGCCGTAGCCATCTCCCATAGGGGTGGCCCACGCGCTGGGGCGATGCGTGGGGGCTGGGTGGATTCGCCGATGTGATTGAGAATCTTCCCCACGGTGTTGGCATCGTTGATGAAGGCGATGATCCGCATCTGACTGTGGCAGATCGGGCACAGTAGCGGAAAGGCCTCGTAGATGCGCGCCAGCAGCATGGCCCACAGATAGCGCGACACGGCACGATGACGGGGCTCGTCACTGGTCGCCGCAGAAGTCGGCGCTGGCCGAACGGCGGCAGGGGCAAGCGCCGTCACCAGCGCCGCCGGTCGTGCGCCGGGCGCCGTTCCCCGCACCGGCTTGGGGTTGCGGTAGACCAGATGCTCGGCATCGCGTTGATGCAGATGCTCCAGCGCGAAAGGCGGACGGGCACAGTAGCGCAGCAGACGCTCGAGCCCCGCCCGGTCGGCGCCCTCGATGCGTACCGAACCATCCACCGAGAAGCCGCCGTCGTGCGCCCAGGCGCGCATTTCGGCGGCGTCATCCTTGTCGATCAGGCCGCGTTTGACGAAGGTGGAGAGGACACGGGTTCGAACGCGCGCCTGCACCTCGGCAAACGCCGCCGCGTCGAGTTCGATGGCAGCGTGAAAACTGACGCCCGGCGCATCGTCCGGGGCGACTGCTGGCTCGAATACCCCGTCGATGACGCAGCAGTGAAAGTGGACGTGCTCGTTCAGGCTTGAGCCGAAACGGTGGATGAAAGCGACCGCCCCGATGCGGGCGGCAGCGGGGCAAGCGGGGCTATGTTCGCGCAGGCAGCGTTCCACCTCGGAGAGGAAAATGCGCAGAACCGTGCCTTGCAGGGCCGCGTCGCGCTGAAGGAAATAGCGCAACCGTTTGGGCACGGCGAGCACCCATTGCCGCACCGGTAGCGGCGGAAAGACGTGATCGACCAGGTGCGCCGCTGTTTCGGCCATGCGCCGCGTGTTGCAGGAGGGGCACACGCCGCGACATTTGCAGGAGTACGCGATCAGGAAATCGTGCTGGCACTCGTCACAGTAAGCACGAGCGAAGCCGTGAGCGAGAATGCCGCATTCGAGATACCGGCGAAAAGTCCGCTCGACATAGGACGGCGGTGATTCACCATCCTCTCCGCTGGCGAGTTCCAGCCAAGTTTCGAGGTGGGACTGGACGATGCGATACCACAGCGTCCGCTCGGGACGGCGGCGCTGGTAGCGCTTGGGTGTGGGCGCGGCGCATTGAGCGGCGGTTGCCATCGAGTAGGCCCATGCTGGTCGGGTAACCGGGACAGGATACTGTATATATCGCCAGCTCTCAGGCGCAGGAGCACAGCCGCAGCGTCACGGTCAAGTGAATGCGGCGGGCTGGCGGCGATGTCGGATGACCGCTGTCCTGCCTTGAGGTACCCGGCTGAGTTCCGCCAGCAGATCATCGAGCTGGCACAGGCTGGCAGAAGTCCCGCCGAACTCCCGCGAGAGTTCGGCGGGACCTCACAGACCATCATCAACTGGCTCGCCCAAGCTGCCCGGGATGCGGGGAAGCCCTTGCCCGGCAAGGAGGGACTCGCGGCCACTGAGCGCGACGGACTCGCCCGGCTGCGCCGGAGAGCCGGCGGCTCAAGATGGAACGCAACATCTTGACAAAGGTTACAGCCTGGTTCCCGAGAAAAAGCGATGTGAGTTCCCCGAACTCTTCGAACTCGTGATGGCAAACCACGCCGATTTCCCCGTTCGCACCCTGTGCCGCGTACTTGATGTTTCGACCGGGGGCTTTTACGCATGGGGCACCCGAAAGCCCAGCATGCGCTCGATCGAGAATGCGGTGCTCAGCGAGCGCATCCGCACCATTCACGTCGCTTCGAATGGCACCTATGGGCGCGCCCGCATCCGCGCCGAGCTGATGGAGGAAGGCACGGCGATCAGCCGCAAGCGGGTAGCACGCCTCATGCAGGTTGTTGGAATACGCGGGGTGAGCCTGCGTCGCGGTTACGTGGTCACCACCCAACGTGATGCGAGCAAGCCCCGTGTCCCGAATCTGGTGCGCCGGCGTTTTGCTGCCCAGGCGGCCAACGAATTGTGGGTCGCCGACATGACCTATGTGCCGACCTGGGCCGGGTTCATCTGCCTGGCGGTCGTCATCGATGTCTGGAGCCGACGCGTGGAGGGCTGGTCGATCGGCGAACACATGCGCACCGAACTCGTGCTCGGGGCGCTCACCTTCGCCAAGCACCGTCAGGAGATGGGCATGCGCCCGTCGATGGGCACCGTGGGCGCCACCTACGACAAGGCGATGGCCGAGAGCTTCTTCGCCAGTCTTGAATGCGAACGGCTCGACCGGCGCAGCTTCAGGATAGGAAATTCAACGCCCAAGGTTAATGCCGTTTAATTGTGCCGATGGTTCTTATGCGGCGAACATCCTCGCCGACTGAGCTTGAAATCACGTGGGTAGCTTCGTTGTGGTCGTATCGATTCGCCCTCGGCGCTGATGCGCTGCAAGATTATACCGATCACGCGGATACCGGATCGGCCTGCCGCGCATCGAGCGCCTGATGCGTGAAAACGGCATCCGGGCTCGGCACAAGCGGCGTTACAAGGCGACGACGGACTCCAGGCTCAGTCTTCCGGTGGCAGCGAATGTGCTGGATCGCGACTTCATGCCTGAAGCCCCGAATCGCGTCTGGACCGGCGACATCCCCTGCATCGCCACCGCCGAGGGCTAGCTGTATCTGGCAGTCGTGATCGACCTGTTTAACCGCGAGGTGATCGGCTGGTCGATCACCTCGCGGTTGACGACCGACTGAGTACTGGACGCGCTGTCGATGGCGTGGTTCCGCCGTCGGCCGGACCCTGGGATGCGGTTCCATTCGGACCGCGGAAGCCAATACGCCAGTCATGCTTACCAGGCCCGCCCGGCCGCATACGGCATGTGCGGTTCGATGTCGCGAAAGGGCAACTGCTGGGACCACGCCCCGACCGAGAGCTTCTTCAACAGCCTCAAGAACGAGCGGGTTCATGGCGTGCGCTATGCGACCCGCAGCGAGGCCGCGAGCGATCGGCACGGACGACGACCCGGTTCAAGACATCGAACGCAAAAGACGCTCTGGCGAGCGGGCGCAGACCGTTGGCGATGAGCATCGATGAAATCGGGATCAACGAGGGGGCGGTGCAAGAAATCGCTCAAACTGGCATAGAGCCTGCAATGCGATTCTCATTCTTTTAGCTTCAATATCAATTAGTTATTTTGGTAATTATATCATCTGACGGCAGGTTCAGGTTCGCTGAGGTCGGGGTCCCGCTAAACTAAACGGCATTGCGTTTCAGCTTGGAGGAATTCAATTGACGGTGCGTCCAGCGCCCGCCGTCCGGGCACAGCGTGCTCCAACCGTCCTGCCCCACCCGTCAAACAAGGACTCGGCTAAGCACGCCTTCGTCCAGCCAGCATGCCAGCCAGGCCCCCACGGCGTTCTCCCGCTCCGGATGAGACGATGCCAGCCATCCGCAGACCTCGGCGAAGCCCGCGCCCTGAAGCAGTCGGGCAAGGACCGCATGTTCGGCCACCTCCATGCTCCGGAAATGGCCTCGCTTTGCGCGTCGCCAGAACAGATACGGCTCCGGTGTCGCCAGTCGCCCCGCCGCTGGCGGTGTTTCGCCGCGATCGATCGACTGCCAGATCTCGCGGGCGTTCCAATCGAAGACCGCGACCGCCACCGAAGGTTGAAACGCAAGGCGCGCCACTTGCCAGTCGCGCTCGGACAGACTCGCCAGCGAAGCCGGATCGAGCAACGGCGCGTCGGCGGCATCGAAGGCCGCGTGCAGGTTCCAGTCCATGATCGCGACCTCCGCCGCCTCGGGGTAGGCCGGAAGCACCCGGCGCACAAGCGCGGGAAACGCGCTGCCGTAAGCCCGCAGGTTGGGATCGCGCGAAGGGCAATCGGCGACATGACGGGCGCACAGGCGCTCGAAGTCGGCATCGCCGACATAGGCCCAGCAACGCTCGAACACGGTGGCGAGCACCTCGCGCAGACGCGCACGATAGGCACCGTGATAGACCGACATGCCACGGGCCGGCTCGCGCCCCCCGGCAGCCCGGCCCAGCAGTCCGAGCACGTCGTCGAACTCGCCGGCATCGTCGAGGACGGACGCCTGCAGGCGTGCCTGGATTTCCGACAAGGGGTTCATGGCAGGCATGCCGCCTCCTCCGACGCATGCGCGGGCATCGCCGCAGCCGCGACCTGGCGCACGCGGTCCAGCTCGGTGATCAACTCGGCCAGTGGCGGAATCGCGTCGTCGCGCTCGATCATCACGCTCACCTCGCCGAAGCGACGGCAAGCCGTTGCGTACAGATCGAACACCGCGTCGGCGACCGGCGCGTCGTGGGTGTCGATGACGATGTCCCCGGCATCGGTGTGGCCCGCCAGGTGGATCTGCTGCACCCGATCGACCGGAATCCCCTCGATGAACGCCTCCGGGTCGAAGCCGTGGTTCCTGCTGCTCACGTAGATGTTGTTGACGTCGAGCAGCAGCAGGCAATCGGCGCGCTGCGCGAGCTCGGCCAGGAACGCCCATTCGGTCATCACTGAGTCGGCGTAGGTGATGTAGCTCGACACGTTCTCGATCACCAGCCGTCGCCCAAGCACGTCCTGCGCCTGGCCGATGCGCTCGACCACGTGACGCAGCGCCTCTTCGGTATACGGCAGCGGAAAGAGGTCATGCAGGTTCACCCCATGCACCCCGGTCCAGCACAGGTGGTCCGACACCCACATCGGTTCGATGCGCTGCGCGAGTCTGGCCAGCGTGGCGAGGTAGTCCGTGTCCAGCGGTGCCGTCGATCCGATCGACATCGACACCCCGTGCATCGCCACCGGATAGTCCGCGCGAATGCGCTCGAGCATCGCCAGCGGCTTGCCGCCCTGGACCATGTAGTTCTCGGAGATGATCTCCAGCCAGTCCACCCGCTGCGGAGCGGCGAGATACTCGGCGTAGTGCTTCGGGCGCAAACCCAGCCCGAAGCCGGCAAATGGCGCGCGCAGGTCGTTGCCCGGGGCCTGCGACCGCATCGGAGCGGCCGCCCTCATCGGAGCACCCCGCCGCGACGCGCCAGCCAGTGATCCAGCGACAGGCTGCCGGGTCCGCGCGCGACCAGCCACAACAGCACCGCCGCCCATACGCCATGGGTGGGATAGGCCCCCGGATACACGAAGACCTGGATGACCAGGGTCATCACCAGCAGGGCCAGCGCCGAAAAACGTGTCGCCAACCCGACCAGGATCAAGGTCGGGAACAGGTGCTCGGCGAAGGTGGCCGCATAGGCCGCCAGCGCGGTGGGCAGCAGCGGCACCGCGTATTCGTGCTCAAACAGGAACAGGGTGGAGTCGGCCAGTCGCGGCAGGCCGACCTCGAAGCGACCGGAGACGATGTCGAGGGTGAAGCCCTCGATCTTGGTCTGCCCGGACTTCTAGAACACCGCAGCAATCGAGAAGCGCCCGAGCAGCGCGATGCAGGTGTGTGGAATGCGGTTGCACAGGGCGACGGCGCGGCGCAGCACGGCCACGGGGGCCGCTGCACCGGTGAGGGTGTCGGGAGGGGTCATGACGGGTTCTCCGTATCGATGAGGGCGACGATGGCGCGGTGGCCGATCAACATGCCCAGAGTGGCTTCCAGTTCGAAGCGGGGCGAACGCGCAAACGCCCGGGTCGCCGCCGTCGCGAGGCTGCAGCCTGTGCCGAGCGCGGCGACGAAAGCCGCGCCGCCGGGCGGCAGCGCCACGACCTGGACCGCCAGCGCGGGGCGCAGGATCAGCGCGTCCTGCGCCGTGGCGGGGTCGAAATCGAAACGGCGCGCGCGCGCAGGCCGCTGATGGACCTGCCAGATCGACACCACCGCGTGGGTCGCCGCCAGCGTGCCGACCGACGGCAGCAGCACCATGCCCGTAGCGGGCAGGCGCTCCGCATCGGGCAGGAGCGCGGCGATCGCGTCTTCTGCCAGGGGCGCCGCGTCGGCGGCGTGCAGGCTGCGCCACACCGCACACTCCAGGCGGGCAAGCTCGGCGACGTAGGGCAGGCCGTGCAGCGGAGCAAACGCCGCCATGAAGTCCGGCAAACCCGCGCTCCAGTCATCCAGGCAGGGGCTCGCCGGCAGCCGAGTCTGTATGAAGGCGCGCGCCATGGCGCCGAAAAAGGCCTGGCCCACTACTTCCCGGCATACCGGAAGACGTTCGGCCAGCGCATCGGTGATCGCGCTCACGACGTTGTTGCGATACGCCGCGAACCCATGCGCGCGACGCGCGGGCGTGTCGCCAAGGCCCTGCGGTACCGGAAGCCCGGGCTCGACCAGCGCGGCGGCAAAGGCAGGCTGGATCATGGCGCGGCTCCGGTGACCCCGGGGGCAGGCGCGGCGACACCCGCGTGCGACGCGCGATGGACGTGCGCCCGCTCGTGGTCCGCCTGGCCGCTGGCGGCGCTGGCACCCGCGTGTGCGAGCAGTGCGTCGGCGCGGGCGGCCTCGGCGAGCAACTCGGCCAACGGCGGGATGGCATTGTCGCGCTCGATCAGCGTCGGCCGCGGGCCGATGCGCGCCAGCAGCGCGGCATAGTGACGCCACACTGCCTCGGACACCGCCGAACCATGGTCGTCGATCAGGAGTGGGCGGCCGTCCGGGTGTTCGCAGGCATGGCCGGCGAGGTGGACCTCACCGACCGCCTGCAGCGGCAGCGCGTCGAAGTAGCGCGCCAGCGCGGCGGTGGCTGCGGCCTCGGACTCGCTGTGGTTGGTCGCCGAGATCAGCGCGTTGGTGAGATCGAGCAACAGGCCGCAGCCGCTGCGGCGAACCACCTCGTCGATGAAATCGGCCTCCTCCATCTGCGCGTCGGCAAAGCGAACGTAGGTAGCCGGATTCTCGACCAGGATGGTGCGCCCCAGCCGCGTCTGCACGCGATCGATGTTGTCGCAAGTGTGCTGCAGGCTGGCGCCATCGTAGCGGGGGGGCAACAAGTCGCCGAAGTAGCGGCCGGCATGCGCCGACCATGCCAGGTGTTCCGAGAACCCGGCCGGTTCGATGCGCGCCACCAACTCGGCGACGCGCTCCAGATGGTGCGCGTCGACCGGCTCCGCCCCCCCCAGCGACAGGCCGACGCCGTGCACCGAGATCGGGTGGTCGGCGCGCAGGCGTTCCAGCATGTGGCGCATCGGCCCACCCGCGACCAGGTAGTTCTCGGCATGGATCTCGAAGAACCCGACCATCGGCGCCGCCGCTTCGATGGCGTCGAAATGGCAGGGCTTGAAACCGAGTCCGGCGCACGGCGGCAGGCAGGCCGTGGCGGGCCCGGCATCGAGGGGGGCGAACGGCGTGACGGTGGCGCGCATCGACGCGTCGGCCTCAGGACTGCTTGGGCTGGAAGGCTTCGAGTTGACCGAAGCCGGTCGGCGAAGTGGGCGAGGCCATCTCCTCGCACGTGCCCTTGGGTACCAGCGACCAGGCATCGCCCTGGTAGTCGACCTTGGAAGAGCCGGCGCAGCTGGTGCCGGGCCCGGCGGCGCAGTCGTTCTCGCCTGCCAGCGCCACACCGTAGCACTTCTCCATCTCGGTGGCCTGGGCGAGTGCCGTGCCGGCGGACAGCGTCAGTGCGGCACCGAGCGCGAGCGCCAGGGCCGAAGCGGTAAGATTGCGGCTGAGAGTGTCGTGATTCATTTCGAAATCTCCGTGTACGAATGGGATGGAACGCGCGGTCGCCCGCCTTGCCTGGCGACCGCGCAGCCGGTCAGCTGATGTCGCCGATGGTGCCGCCGGCATTGAGGCATTCGTCCGCCTTCATCGACTTGAAGCCGTGGCCCTTGCAGGCGTTCTGACCCTTGCAGGCATGCTCGGTGGTTTTGCAGTCGGAATGGCCCTTGCACGAATGCACGTCGTAGCAATGCACGGTGTCGTCGGCCGAAATCGCATTGCCGGTCGAGCCGGCCGGCGGCTCGGCGGCACCGGCAAGAGTGGAAACCGCAAATGCCGCTGCGATCGCGGCAAGGCGCGCGCCGTTTAATGTGGTAGTCATGTCGAGTCCTCTGTTGTCGAATGGTTGGAGTAGGCGGCTCCGGTTCTCCGTCACTGCCTGACCGCAATGCTGCGCTCGCTTGCCGAGGGGAATCCTCACGAAATGATCACGAATTGATCATCGTTGTCATAAGCTCTGAAGCGGTGCCGTCGCGCCACGCCACGACCGCTCGCAGTGGGGCAGAAAGCTGAAGCTTTCGTGATGATTTCGTGAGGACTTGCCTGCCTCCCTCGGGCGATGATTGCAACAACAGAAGCACGGTGTCGCAGTGCTCACGAAACCGAGGTCAGCCGCAGATGAACGCCGCATCCACCGAACGTCAGATCCTCGTCATCGAGGACGAACAGGACCTCGCCTCGCTGCTCGTGCTGCACCTGTCCGAGCTGCCTGCGCAGGTCGAAGTTGCCGGCGACGGGGCGCTCGGACTGGAGATGGCGCTGTCGCGACACTGGGACGTCATCGTCCTCGACCTGCGGCTGCCGAAACTCGGCGGCCTGGACCTCTGCCGGGAGCTGCGCGCCAGGAACCACTCCGTGCCCATCCTCATGCTCACCGCACGCTCCGGCGAGCTGGACCGGGTGCTCGGTCTCGAACTGGGCGCGGACGACTACCTCACCAAGCCATTCAGCGTGCTGGAGCTGCAGGCCCGCATCAAGGCGCTGCTCCGCCGTGCCGCCCACGCCTCCAGAAGCGATGACGGCAGCAGTCCCGTCTGCTGCGAGGCAGGTCACCTCAAGATCGATCGCGAGCAACGCCGCGCCTGGCTCGCCGGCGACGAGATCACCCTGACACCCCGGGAGTTCGACCTGCTGTGGCATTTCGCCAGCCACCCGGGCCGCGTCTTCACGCGCGCCGAACTGCTCGCCACCGTATGGGGCTACGGCCACGACGGCTACGACCACACCGTCAACAGCCATATCAACCGCCTGCGCGCCAAGCTCGGCGACGAGCGCACCGAGGCCAATTACATCCACACCGTCTGGGGTGTGGGCTACCGCTTCGAGGCCTCGGCATGAGCGCGCACGCCGGCATCCCCCTGCTGCGCCGGCTGCATGTGCGCATCACGCTGGTGGTGTTGCTGTTGCTCACGCTGATGGGCGTGACGCTGCTCGGCCTGGCCCGTCACTACGGCATGCAGGTCGGGCTGGAAGCCACGCAGCGGCTCAACCTCGGTCTCGCACAGTACATCGTCGACCATCAGCCGCGCCCTCTGATCACGCCGGGCGGACTGCCCGAGAGCGAGCTGATGAAGGCCATGGCCACGCAGGTGATGATGATCAACCCGGCCGTCGAGGTGTATCTGCTCGACCGCGACATGCGCGTCATCGGCCATGCGTTGGAAGACGCCGTGGCACCCGGCATCCAAGTCGACGCCGCGCCGGTGCACAGGCTCGTCGGGGCTCAACCGGGCGCCCTGCCACTGCCCTTGTTCGGTGACGATCCCCGCCGCCCCGGCCAGACCAACATCATCTCCGCCGCGCCGATCCTTCACGGCGAGGCCATCGCCGGCTTTCTCTACGTCGTGCTCAAGGGGCACGACACACAGACGCTCACCGAGGCGCTCGAGAACTCCGGCACGCTGCGCCAGATCGTCATCGGTGTCGCGCTCGCGCTGCTGCTGTCCGGCATCGCCCTGGCCGTCGCGCTTCGCACGCTGACCCGGCCACTGCGACGCCTTACAGCGCAGATGCAGGCCTTTCGGGCCACCGAAAGCGGCGAAGCGCCAGTGCCGGCCGGTGACGAAATCACCGTACTGGAGGACGCGACCGCCGCCCTCCAGCGCCGCATCGCCGAGCAGTTCCAGCGTATCGAGGACAACGACCGCAGCCGGCGCGAACTGATCAGCAACATCTCTCACGACCTGCACACGCCGCTGGCCAGCATCCAGGGCTATGTCGAAACCCTGATCCTGCGCGGCGACCAGCTCGACGCCGCCACCCGCGAACAGCACCTGCGCACCGTGATGCGCCACGCCACCCGGCTTGGCGCACGCGCAACCGACCTGTTCGAACTGTCCAAGCTCGAGTCCGGCCAGGTCGAACCCCGGCGCGAGGTGTTCTGCCTTTCCGAACTGCTGCAGGACGTCATCCAGAGCTACCGGCTCAATGCCCAGCAGGCCGGCATCACGTTGAATCTAGCCGGCGATACCCATCGCAAAGCCGAGGTCGTCGCCGACATCGCGATGATCGAGCGGGTGCTGCAGAACCTCATCGACAACGCCCTGCGCCACACCCCGCCGGGCGGCACGATCTCGCTCGGCGTCTCGCCCGAAGGCGGCCAATACCGTGTCAGCGTCAGCGACACCGGCTGCGGCATCGCCGAAGAGAACCTGCCCCACATCTTCGAGCGCTACTGGCGCATTTCGGACGCCGCCGAAACGCACCCCGGCCCCAGTGCCGGGCTCGGACTGGCGATCGTCAAGCGCATCCTCGACCTGCACGGCAGCGCAATGCGGGTGCGCTCCGAACTGGCGCGGGGCACCTGCATCGACTTCGCCCTGCCCCAGGCAGGTTGAAACCCTGAACCCGGAAACCATCCCTCTCCGACATCGATCGAAAAGAAACAGGCCGACAGGACAGCTCATCATGAATACCGCCACACGCCCCTTCTCCCGATTCGCCGCGCCGCTCGTCGCGGCACTCCTGCTCACCGTCTCCGGCACCGGGTTCGCCCAGACGGGCGAATCCGCTGCGACCGCCGTCGCGACCTTCGCCGGCGGCTGCTTCTGGTGCATGGAGCCACCCTACGACGAACTCGACGGGGTGATCTCCACGACCTCCGGCTACACCGACGGCGAAACCGAGAACCCGACCTACCAGCAGGTCTCCGCCGGCCTGACCGGTCACACTGAGGCGGTGCAGGTGGTCTACGACCCGACCAAGGTCAGCTTCGAGACGCTCGTAGAGGTGTTCTGGCGCAACATCGACCCGACCGACGCCGACGGCCAGTTCTGTGATCGCGGCTCGCCGTATCGCCCGGCGCTGTTCTATCACGACGAAGCGCAGCGCACGGTTGCCGAACGCTCGCTCGCCGACCTTGAGAAGAACAAGCCCTTCGAGGAGCCGATCGTGATACCGATCGTGGCCGCCAGCACGTTCTGGCCGGCCGAGGACTACCACCAGAACTACTACCAGCGGAACCCGATCCGCTACAAGTTCTACCGCAACGGCTGCCGGCGCGACCAGCGCCTCGAACAGCTGTGGGGCAAGCCCTGACACACCCGGAGGCACCACCATGCATCGCCGACACTTTCTGACCTTCTCCGGCATCGCTGCCGCGACGGCCGCCCTGCCCCTCTACCGCGCCCTCGCATCCGACGCCGCCGACCCGGAGACCCCGATGATCGAAAAGCTCGAACTCAGCGACGAACAATGGCGCCAGCGGCTCAGCCCCGAGCAGTACGACATCCTGCGCCGCGAAGGCACCGAGCCCCCGTGGACGAGTCCGCTGAACGACGAAAAGCGAAAGGGCACCTACGTCTGCGCCGGCTGCGGCCATCCCCTATTCACGTCCGACATGAAGTACGACAGCGGCACCGGCTGGCCGAGCTTCTACACCACGCTGCCGGGCGCATTCGAGACCAAGCGCGACTTCAAGCTCATCATCCCGCGCACCGAATACCACTGTGCCCGCTGCGGCGGCCATCACGGCCATGTCTTCAGTGACGGCCCCAGGCCGACCGGGCAGCGCTGGTGCAACAACGGGCTCGCGCTACGTTTCGTTCCGGACGAGGATTGAGGCGATCTTTTCCCCGGAGCCCTGGCTCACGCTCATGGCTTCCGCCGCTGCGGCTAGCCTGCATTTCTCACACAGACGCGACGGTTCAGGAGGTACCGCGAGCGCGACCCTCGGATTCACGCCTGGGTCTCGCGCCACAAGAGCTCACGCTTGCGCTCGACACCCCAGCGGTAACCCGCGAGATCGCCGCTTTTGCGCACGACGCGGTGGCACGGTATGGCGATTGCGAGGTGGTTGGTGGCGCAGGCCCGGGCCACGGCACGCACGGCCTTCGGCGTGCCGATGCGTTCGGCGAGCTCCGTATAGCTCACGGTAGTGCCCGGAGGGATCTCCCGCAACGCCTGCCACACCCGAAGCTGAAACGCAGTGCCACGAACATCCAGCGGCAGGTTCAACCCAATCGCGGGCGCCTCGACGAAGCCCACCACCTGGGCGACGCGTTGCTCAAAACCGGCATCGCCGCCGATGAGCTCGGCCTTGGGAAAGCGATCCTGCAGATCGCACACCAGCCGCTCCGGTTCGTCGCCCAACAGGATCGCGCAGATGCCCCGCTGACTCTGCGCGACCAGAATCGCACCCAGGGAACACTGGCCGACGGCAAACCGGATGAGCGCTCCGGAACCACCAGCGCGGTACGCCTTGGCGGGCATGCCCAGCACCTGATCGGCGGTTTCGTAGAAGCGGCTGCTGGCGTTGAAACCGGCATCGTAGATCGCATCCGTAACCTTGCCACCGACCTCCTCGAGGCCCTCCCGCAGCTTGCGTGCGCGACGCCCGGCGGCGTAGGCCTTGGGCGTGACACCGGTTTCCGCCTTGAAGAGGCGGTGAAAGTGGGACGCGCTCAGACCGACATGCGCGGCCAGCTCATCGAGGCTGGGTGGGGTGTCCGCGGCTTCGATCAGCGCGCAGGCCTGCGTGATCCGCGCAACGCGCTCGGTCTTACCGCTTGCCCGGTTGCTCGGGTCGGCACTCGGGGCTGCGGCACGTTCATTCATGGCGTCACCTCGGTTGTCTGCGTTGGAGCTCAGATTAGAGCCGATTTCGGCGGCAGGCACTCCGTTTCTTGCTATCGAACCGCGGCCAACGCATCCATCTCGCGACGAGGGCGGTCAACCGAGGCTTCCAGGTTGCGTGACCCGCTTCGCGCCTTGCAGCTCCTGACGCAGCAATACATTCAGTTCGCCCTGTTCGAACTGACGTTCGAGCAAGGGTACCGCGAACCGGAAGTTGAGGCCGTCGCGCCGCAACACATGGGCGAGTTGCAGGCGAGCCAGTCCGCGCGTCAGCGCGTCGACCTCGACGCCCGCCCCCGCCTGCTCGAACAAGGCCACCAGTTCGGCGAGCGTACTGCGCCCATGGCGTGCCACCTGATAGACGATGACACGGTCGATGCGGCTGGCCGCCTCGTCATGCGTCAGTCGCCCCCAGCCGGCCAAGGTGTCATCCACCGCCCGCGAGCGCAGCGCCCGCTCGAGATGACGGCGCTCAATGGCACGCTCACCCGGTTCTAGTGACTCCAGGCATTCCTGGCAGATGATGGCGACCAGGTTGGCGCGCTGGCCGCTCGCCTCGACCACTTCGTCGACCAGCGATGTGCCGGCAAAACCCAGGCGCAGGCGCGCCAGCGGCACGGTTGCGAGCTCTCGGCAGGCGGCACGCTCCAGACCACCGATGGTGATGAGTTCGCCGAAGTTGCGCAGCGGCGACTGATAGTCGAGCACCGCGGTGGCGTACAGGTCCCAGAAGCCGGCGAGCATGAACCAGCAGCGCCCCTCGTCGCTGAGCGACCGGAGCGTCGCCAGCTGGCCGTAATCGTTGACCGACTCGTCCCGAAAGAACAGATCGGCCTCGTCGATCAGCAGAAACAGGCGTTTGCCGGCGTGCTGCTCGCCGAGGTGGGCGACGACTTTTTCCAGTGGGGTGTCCGGCGCCAGCCCGAACTGCAGCGCAAGCCGGGGTGCAAGCCGGTGGTCACGCAAGGACAGGTAGTGGCAGGCAATGTGCGGATGGTCGGCCAGGCGACGTTGCACCGCCTTGAGCAGGCTGGTCTTGCCGAGCTGGCGCCCCCCGACCACCAGATAGTTGGCCGGCTCGCGGTTCAGTACGCGGGCCAGCAACTCAGTGCGGCCGAAGAAGGCATCGGCGCGGACGACGCCTCCACGTGTCTGGTAAGGCGAGATGCGGGTCAGGCGCAGTTGAGTGGACAGCGCGCGGAGCAGGACGTCGAGCGGACGCGAGGACAGCAGCCATTCGGTCTGATCTTCGGGCTGCAGTGCGACACAGAGGTTGGCGGTGTCGGCACAGTACGCGATCACCGCGTCGGCGGCGTCGCCGACGACCACCAGTATCACGTCGATACCAGTCTGCACGGTGCGCAGGTGTTGCACCACCTCTTCGTCGCTCAATACAGGATCAGGCAGATAGACCAGACAGCGGTCCAGCGTGATCGGCAAACCGGCGGCGAAGCGCCACTCCGCCACCTCGCCCGGCAAGGGCCAGTCGGTCGTGATGCCGCAGGTCGCACCGACGCGCAGACCGAGCATCTTCAGCCGCTCGATCGCCACAGCACCCGGATACCCGAGCGCGGCCCGCCAGTGAACCAAACGCACACAGGCTGCCAGCAAGGTCGATTCGCGACGCATCAGCAGCCCGAGCAGGCGATCCAGGCGCGGCAGCTGCGACACCGGCAGCCGCAACAGGGATTCGGGGCGCAGTTGCAGCGGCACCAGCAAGGGATGGCGCAAGGCAAGCAGCACCGCCGCGATCAGAAAAACCGCCAGGCAGACCAGAATGATGTTGCGCAGCCAGCCAATGACCGGCACCTCGACCTCACTGCCCTGGCAGTTGGTCGGCAGATAGCGTGGCGGCACCGGCGGCTTCCCCGGCGCACACTCCCAGCGGCCGCTCCGCTCGAGATCGAGCACGATCTGCCGGCCCGCCAGCGCCCCCAGCTCGGCATCGTTCCGAATGGTGGCGACCAGCCGGAAGGGTCGAGGCGAGCTCATCTCGACCCACCGCCCGGCACCGGGCGGTGCGTAGGCCTGCAGGTCGCCAGGCCAGTCTTCCTCGATCTGCATCGCCTCCATCATGGCCATGCGCCACTGATTCACTTCATTCCACACCTGCGGCAGGCTGTTGGCAGCGCGCATGCCACTGCGCGTCAGCGGGTTGTACTGCGGTGTCAGTATCGCACTGCCAACCAGCAGCGTTATCAATGCGATGATGATGCGTCGCCAGCCCGCACGACTGACCGCGGCGACCCGGTCGCGAACGCGAGCAATCAGTCCGTCGAGCATGATTCGAGTACCTGCCGTCCCGCATCGCGGATCACCTCGGAACGCCAGTGCAGGCAGGCGTCCTCACCGGTTCCCCGCACGCACACAAGGTTGCTCCAGAACAGGCGTCGCAGCTCGGCATCCGGCAGGTAGGGGCGCGCCCGTCCCAGCGCCGGCGTCTGCAGCAGTTCGTGCAAGCGTGCTCGGCCCGCCTCACCCTCCGCAAGTGGCATGAAGGCTTGCCAGAGACAGGCACTGGTCGCCAGCTCGGCATCCAGTGCGGCTTTCAAGGCATCGGTGGAGTCGTATTCGTGCCCGGCAAGCCACACCAGGCCCGCCTCGATCAGCGCGGGATGGCCACCACTGCTCGTCATCAGAGCCCCGAGCGCCGCATCGTCGAAGGCCCGACCGGGCCAACGCCGCCCCGCCAGTGCCGCCAAATCCTCATGCGTGAGCTCGGGCCAGTAGTCGACCTGGGCGATATTGAGCAAGGACAGATCACCCGCCCGGTACTTGAGGTCGGCCAGGGCCTCACCGCCGCACAACAACAGGTGCAGGCGCCGGCCGTGCATTTCGCTGAGGCTTCGCAGAATGCCGGCCAGGGTTTCGCGCAGTTCCGCGGTCCCCTGCTCGAAGCGGCTCACAAGGCAGAACAGGCGTTCGCCGCTCATCAAGCGGCGCTCCAGCGCCGCCTCAAACGCGTAATCCGAATCCACACCCTCGAAACCGCACTGGCGGCCGAGGGCGGCGAAGTAGTCGGCACTGGCGGTACTCACGCTGTATGGCGGTTGAATGTGCAACACCGCCTGTTCGCCGTAGATTGCCGCAGCGCGCAACAGAATCTCCGCTCGGAAGGGCGGTTGCCCCCAATGCGCCTGCGACAGCAGCATGGCGACCGGATAGGGTGAAAGACGGTCGAGCCGGGCGAACACCTCGTCGATGAAACCCGAGAACGGTGTGTCGGTGGTGGCCGTCCCGTACAGGGGAAACTCGGGTGCGAATCCGGCTGCGGCACACAAGCGGTTGGTTTCCGCCTCGGTCAGCCGGAGGTAGCGAGCGCAGGCCAGCACGCGGCCGCGCGAACGCGGATTCGGCCGCGATACACCGTTGCGCCAATTGTTGACCGCCTCGCGACTGAGGCCAATCTCGGCGGCCACGCCGGCTGCGCTGGCGCGGATGCGCCGCATGTACAAGGTGAGCAGGGTTGCAAATTGCGTGTCGTTCATCGGCCGGTGACCTCCTCGTCGACCGAGGACACGCGGGTCAGGCCGGTCGCCGGGCACGGGAGCATGGTGCACATCGTCGCCTCAAACCTGGCCATAAAACAGGCCGTATGTCTTCCAGCCCGCCAGAATCAAGCCAATCAACAACGGTCCGAGCAAGACGAAATGCCCCGCCACGGTCCAACCCAGACCGGTCGCACCTTGGGCATCCTCCTCGAGCTCCGCCACGTCTTCCTCGTCCTCGGTCCAGCCGTAGGCGAAGATCGAGAAGCCGAGCGCAAGCAGGACCGCGAGCGCTGTGGCGGCCATGTATCCGTGCCGCGCCCAATCGGCACTCAACGGGTAGAAGAACAGCACCAACACTAGGCCCACGCTCAGGTACAGCGCACGGGCGAGCAGCGCTCGAGCCATTCCAACCTCTTCGAGTCCGACCGTCGCCAGGCCGCGATACGACAGCGCACCCCAGATGAAAAGCAACCCGCCCCACCATTCGATCTCGGTCAGCATTGTTCGGCCTTCGGCTCCGCGAAGTCACGAACGACCCCGTTCACGTATACGAGAGGCAGCGCCACAGCTAATGCCAGTCCAATGCCCAGCCACAACCACATGCCCTTGAACAGCAGCACGGTTGCGACGGTAAACAGAGCCGAATGGCCTAGCCCCCTGACCAGCGCCCGGACGACGAGCACGTTCCTGGCCAACGCGATGGGATTCGTGCCTGACTCGCGTGCCGCCTTGGTCAGGTTCAGGAGGTCCTCGACCATTGCGGCAGCGTCCTCCGAGCTGCGTTGCTCGTTCTCGATGAGCGTCCGGATCGGTACCGGCTCTTGCACCACGACACAACCATCGTCTTCGTCCTCCAGGGCGTCGTCCTCGTTGGCCTGACGGGCTTCGTCATTGCCGACGCGCATCGCTTCGGCAGCCAGCGGCTCAATCTCCGGCGCCGCCTCGAAGAGGTGATCGCGGCTTACCAGTTGGTCCGCCATGAAGTGAAACCGCTGCACCTCGCCCACCTGGTCGTGAAAGACCTCGAACACCGCGGCTCCGAGGCCGCAGCGGAACAGCGAGTGCAACAGTGCATAGGGCACGCCCTCCCCGTTGGCGGTATCGAAGTCCACGCGAATGTAGCGGGGCGTGGCCTTCACCTCGTGATTGAACCACTGTTCATGCCAGTGGCTCGAGAGATCAACCCCGAGCTTGCGCTGATAGCGGCGACTTGTTTCGTCTTCATCCCGCATCAGGTTGTAGAAGGCGAGCACGCAGTGCTCGTGGCGCAATTTGTCAGGGAAGAACAGGATCAGGGTATTCGCGTTCTGCGACACGGGTCCGCCTCTTGGAGTCGTGGATTATCTGGGATCGGACACCGCAGCGTCCAGGGTGGCCAGAGTATTCCACGGCAAGGCCGGTTCACGCAGTGCCAAAGTTGTCACTTGCGCCGGCGGCCTGCTTGACGGAGTGTCCAGTGTGGGGCTTCCGTCGCTTCTGATGTAATCTTATCGAGAGGACGCTATGCCGGCGCGAGATCGGCTTTCACCGCCGCCGCGCGCCGGCCGAACTCGGTGACGGGCTGAACTGCAGCGCCGCGATGGCGCGCTTCCATGTCAGGGAGGCAAACGGCCGAATGCGCTCCGGTGGCATCGCGTTCGCCACTCTGTGGCGCCACATCCCCGGCTGGCGCTGGCTTGGCCGCCTCGGCACGCTGCCACCGCTTTCATGGCTGCTCGAAGCCGGCTATCGAGCTTTTCAGCCGCTTCGCCCCAGGTTGCAGCGCCTGATACGCGACCGCGAGACAGCACCGACTGGGCACAACGCATCGACACCCGGTGACTGAGCGCGACCGGTGCGACTCGGTCAAAACTTGAACAGCACCGAAAAAGCGCCGAAAACGTCACTTTCGCTCTGAGTCCGGAACTCCTTGGAGCGCGCGACATGGGTGTAGCTCACGCGCAAGTCCTTCCAGTCGGCAACCAGCCCG
>CAYTAY010000009.1:1621-32343 GCA_964435845.1 uncultured Azoarcus sp. | reverse complement strand
GATCGGCTCCTTGTCGAGCTTGACCGTGCAGCCGGCGGCGGAGCGCTCGGCCGAGGCGTCGGACAACTCGAACGCCTGCTCGACCTTGAGCTGCGGCAGTCCTTCGATTTCGAGAATGCGGCCCGAGAAGATGTTCTTCTTGCCCTTCTTCTCGACAGTCAGCAGACCCTGCTTGATGGCATACAGCGGAATCGCGTTGACCATGTCGCGCAGGGTGATGCCCGGCTGCAGCTTGCCGGTGAACTTCACCAGCACCGATTCGGGCATGTCGAGCGGCATGACGCCGGTCGCTGCAGCGAAGGCCACCAGGCCGGAGCCTGCCGGGAAGGAGATACCAATCGGGAAACGGGTATGCGAGTCACCTCCGGTGCCGACGGTGTCGGGCATCAGCAGGCGGTTGAGCCAGGAGTGGATCACGCCGTCGCCCGGACGCAGCGAGACGCCGCCACGGTTGGTGATGAAACTCGGCAATTCGCGGTGCATGCGCACATCGACCAGCTTCGGATAGGCCGCGGTGTGGCAGAAGGACTGCATCACCAGATCGGCCGAGAAGCCGAGGCAGGCCAGATCCTTGAGCTCGTCGCGGGTCATCGGCCCGGTGGTGTCTTGGGAGCCGACCGTCGTCATGCGCGGCTCGCAATAGGTGCCCGGTCGGACGCCCTTGCCTTCGGGCAAACCGCAGGCACGGCCAACCATCTTCTGCGCCAGCGAGTAGCCCTTGCCGGAATCGGCAGGCGCCTGCGGCAGGCGGAACAGCGTGGTGACCGGCAGGCCCAACGCCTCGCGTGCCTTGGTGGTCAGGCCACGACCGATGATCAGCGGGATACGGCCACCGGCGCGCACCTCGTCGAGGATCACGGCGGTCTTGAGCTGGCTCTCGGCGACGACCTTGCCGTTTTTCAGCGCGGTGACCTTGGCGGTGGCGTGATCGATCTTGAGCTCGACCTCGTCGCCCATCTCCATTTCACCCGCGTCGATCTCGATCGGCAGCGCACCGGCATCTTCCATGGTGTTGAAGAAGATCGGGGCGATCTTGCTGCCCAGGCACACACCGCCGAAACGCTTGTTCGGTACGAAGGGGATGTCTTCGCCGGTGAACCACAGCACTGAGTTGGTGGCGGACTTGCGCGAGGAGCCGGTGCCGACCACGTCGCCGACATAGGCCACCAGATTGCCTCTGGCCCTGAGGTCTTCAAGGAACTTGACCGGACCACGCACGCCTGCTTCTTCGGGCTCGATACCCGGACGCGGGTTCTTGAGCATGGCCAGTGCGTGCAGCGGAATGTCGGGGCGGCTCCAGGCGTCCGGCGCCGGCGACAGATCATCGGTGTTGGTCTCACCCGTGACCTTGAAAATGGTGATCTTCATCGACTCGGGCACTTCCGGGCGGCTGGTGAACCACTCGGCATCGGCCCAGGACCGCATGACCGCCTTGGCGCTGGCGCTGCCCTTCTCGGCCAGTTCCTTGACGTCGTGGAAGTAGTCGAACATCAGCAAGGTCTTCTTGAGGCCTTCGGCTGCGATGTTGCCGACCTCGGCGTCATCGAGCAAATCGATCATCGGCTTGATGTTGAAACCACCCAGCATCGTGCCGAGCAGCTCGGTCGCCTTGGCGCGCGAGACCAGCCCACAGGCTTCCTCGCCTTTGGCGATCTTGGCGAGAAACTCGGCCTTGACCTTGGCCGCGTCGTCCACACCCGCGGGCACACGATAAGTGAGCAGCTCGACGAGGAATTCTTCTTCGCCGGCCGGCGGGTTTTTCAGCAGTTCGACCAGACCGGTGGTCTGCTGCTTGTCCAGCGGCAGGGGCGGGATGCCAAGCGCGGCACGCTCGGCGACATGGACACGGTAAGCTTCAAGCACGGCGGTTTCCTTCCATCGTTGAAGTGGCAGGGCACCCGGGGATCGCCCGGATGAGCGGCACATTATATGTCTTTTATAAGACTTGCGGTGCAATGCAACACGCGCCGACAGCGGCAACAAGAATACGCTTCGGCGCCAAGCTTGACACTCCACCGCGACCTCTGAATTCTACGCCTGACAAATGCCGCGTGCACGCGTTACACCGACCTCGATTCAACGAGGTGCTACAAATATAAAAGTCCTGCTCGCCGGGCAGGAACGCCGCCCCACGATGGCGGTCACAAAACCATGACATGACGGATGCACGCCTGAGCCGTCACGACACTACCGCCAAGGAGGCGCCCAATGCCAAGCAACCCTTTCAATGCGATTCGAACGCTCGACTGCGATGCCGGCCCGAGGGGCCGCTTTTACTCACTGCCTGCATTGGAGGCAGCTGGTATCGGCAGGATTTCCCGCCTGCCGGTTTCGATTCGCATCGTGCTGGAGTCGGTGCTGCGCAACTGTGACGGTCGCAAGGTCACCGAGGCGCATGTGCAAGAACTTGCCAACTGGTCACCCAACGCACAACGCACCGCCGAGATCCCATTCATCGTCGCCCGCGTGGTGCTGCAGGACTTCACTGGCGTGCCATTGCTTTGCGACCTCGCGGCGATGCGTAATGTCGCGGCCGACATGGGACGCGATCCCAAGCTGATCGAACCGCTGGTTCCGGTCGATCTGGTCGTGGATCACTCGGTACAGGTAGACGAATACGGCTCGCCGTTCGCCTTGCGACGCAACATGGAGCTCGAGTTCCAGCGCAACCGGGAACGCTATCAGTTCATGAAGTGGGGCATGCAGGCCTTCGATACCTTCAAGGTAGTGCCGCCCGGCATCGGTATCGTGCACCAGGTCAACCTCGAATACCTGTTCCGCGGGGTCAGAGGCCACGATGATGGCGAGGGCATGCTCTGCTACCCGGACACACTGGTGGGCACCGACTCGCACACCACCATGATCAACGGCGTCGGGGTCGTCGGCTGGGGGGTGGGCGGTATCGAGGCCGAGGCCGGCATGCTCGGCCAGCCGGTGTATTTCCTCACCCCCGACGTCATCGGGGTCGAACTCAGCGGCCGACTCGCCGAGGGGATGACCGCCACCGACCTGGTGCTGACGGTCACCGAAATGCTTCGTCGCGAGAAGGTCGTCGGCAAGTTCGTCGAGTTTTTCGGCGAGGGCACCGCCACCCTGTCGGTCACCGACCGCGCGACCATCGCCAACATGGCGCCCGAGTACGGCGCGACCATGGGTTTCTTCCCGGTCGATGAGAAAACGGTCGAATACATGCGGGGCACCGGCCGCAGCGACGAGGAATCCGCACTGTTCGAGGCCTACTTCAAGGCGCAAGGGTTGTTCGGCGTGCCACGCGCCGGCGAGATCGACTACACCCGCACGCTGAAGCTGGATCTCGACACCATCGTGCCCTCGCTGGCGGGTCCGAAACGTCCCCAGGACCGTATCGAGCTCAAGGACATGGAGGACGTCTTCAACCGGCTGCTCGAAATACCGGAAGTCGACGACGGTTTCGGCGTCCCGGAGGCATCCCTCGGCACCCGCTTCCCGACAAAGCTGCCGGGCGTCACTCTGGGCCACGGTGACGTGCTCATCGCAGCGATCACCTCCTGCACCAACACCAGCAATCCGGCGGTGCTGATCGCGGCCGGCCTGCTGGCGAAAAAGGCGGTGGAACGCGGGCTCTCGGTATCGCCGCACATCAAGACCTCACTCGCCCCCGGCTCGCGGGTGGTCACCGACTATCTCGGCAAGGCGGGCCTGCTCGAGCCACTCGAGAAACTCGGCTTCGCGCTCGCCGGCTACGGCTGTACCACCTGCATCGGCAACGCTGGCGACCTCGCCCCCGAGCTCAACGAAGCCATCACCGACAACAAGGTGGTCGCCGCGGCCGTGCTGTCGGGCAACCGCAACTTCGAGGCCCGCATCCACCCCAACCTGCGGGCAAACTTCCTCGCCTCGCCGCCCCTTGTGGTTGCCTTCGCGATCATGGGGCGGGCCAACGCAGATCTGGCCAATGAACCTCTCGGCGCCGGCAGTGACGGCCGTCAGGTCTATCTCCGCGATATCTGGCCGACTTCCGACGAGATCACCGAAGTCATGCCTTACGCGATGGATCCGGCCACGTTCAAACGGCTGTACTCCGACTTCACCCGAGATCATGACCTGTGGAACGAGATCCCGGCGACGACCGGGCAGGTCTACGAGTGGCCGGAGTCCACCTACATCGCCCGCCCGCCCTTCTTCGACGGCTTCGACATGGAGGCACCCGGGGTGTCCGCGATCCACGGCGCCAAGGCCCTGCTGCTGCTCGGAGACTCGGTGACCACCGATCACATCTCGCCGGCCGGCTCCTTCGCCGAAACCACTCCGGCCGGACAATGGCTCAAATCCCATGGCGTCGAGCGCGCGGATTTCAACTCCTACGGTTCACGTCGCGGCAACCACGACATCATGGTGCGAGGCACCTTCGCCAACGTGCGAGTTAAAAACCTCATGCTGCCGCCCGACGAGGACGGCAAGCGCATCGAGGGGGGTTTCACGGTAGTGAACGGGGGCAAACGCACCACGGTATTCGATGCTGCCGCGATCTACCAGAAGCGCGGCGTACCGACCGTCATTTTCGCCGGCGAAGAGTACGGCACCGGTTCGAGCCGCGACTGGGCGGCCAAGGGCACGCTGTTGCTCGGCGTCAGGGCGGTCGTTGCGCGCAGCTTCGAACGCATCCACCGCTCGAACCTCGTCGGCATGGGGGTTTTGCCGCTGCAGTTCAAGGACGACATGTCTTGGCAAAAGCTCAAGCTCGACGGCTCGGAGACATTCGACATCCTCGGCCTTGACGACACGCTGACACCCCAGCAGGACATGCAGCTCGTCATCCACCGGGCCGACCGGGCCGACGAGACGCTCGACGTGCTGTGCCGCATCGACACCCCGATCGAAGTCGAATACTACCGCCACGGCGGCATCCTGCCTTTCGTACTGCGCGAAATCCTGGCCACCAAGGCCTGACCTTAAGCACCTGACCGTCACCCAGGCGGCGGCGGTCAGGGTTGCTTCCAGGGTGCCGGACCCGGGTCTATCGGGCGCGACTCGGCAGCCATCGCGTCCTCCAGCGCGATGCGCTTGCCGAAGCGCACCACGTCCGGTGAGTTGGCACCACCGGTCACGACGAAGCTCATCGCCTCGTCGATGGTCCAATCGGTCGAAATCACCTCGCTGACAGGCACGATTTCGATATAACCCGAAGTCGGGTTCGGGGAAGTGGGCACATACACCACCGCGAGCTCCTCGCCGGAATCGGCATCGTGGATGACCCGGGTCACCAGGCCCACCGCGCGCATCTCCGGCGACGGAAAACGAATCAGCACGACCCGCTGCACGTTGCCCGGCTTTTCCTTGATTACGGCGAGAAATCGCTTGGTTCCGCCGTAGATCGCGGCAACCATAGGGATGTTCTGCACCAGTGACTCGAGCCAGTGAATGATGCGCTGGCCGATCACCCGCGTCGCCACCCAGCCAATGAGGTAGAGAATGATCAGGGTGATCGCCACCGCCAGCGCCGACTGGAAAGTCGGTTGCAGCAACAAATCGGACATCGACGGCCAGTCACGCCGCATCGCCCGCGCCATACCCACCACCCAAGGTTCGCCGATGCGCGACAAACGGGTGAAGATGAAGTTGAACACCAGCCAAGTCACCCACAGCGGGGCAACCGTCAGCACGCCGACCAGCAGGTAGCGCGGGGTGTTCTTGACGCGTTTTTCGGCTTCAGGAGTCATCGAGTGCTTCGCTTGCCATGCTTGCGCTACCTGCTCTTCTTAGATTATCCGAGCGCCGAGATGAACCGCAAGAAACCTTTGTCTCCCCCCTGTCCATGCGGTTCGGGCCACGAATTGGACGCATGCTGCGGCCCGATCATCACCGAGCAACATCGGGCATCCAGCGCGGAAGCGCTGATGCGCAGCCGTTATTCGGCCTTCGCGCTTGGCAATGATGCCTGGCTGCTGGCGTCCTGGCATCCGTCGACACGGCCCGAAACCCGCTCCGATGACGATCAGCCACCGCTCAAGTGGATCGGCCTCACCGTCAAGCGACACCAAGCAACGGGTGCAGATACCGCCATCGTCGAATTCATCGCCCGCTACCGCGCCAACGGTCGTGCGGGGTGCATGCACGAGACCAGCAATTTCGTATGCGAGAACGGCGCCTGGCTGTATGTCGATGGCGAATTGCTCTCGACCCATGGTTGACTCAGGACATTCCGGGCCAGCTTGCAAACAAGCCACGTCGATCAAGGGCCATCACCATCCTCAATCCGCAAGCGCCTTGCCGATGATCTCCACCACATCAGGCGACAAGCCTTTGGTCGCAGCAACCCGCTCGAGCTGACTTCGTATCGCAGCTTGGAGCTGCGGCGTAAAGTGCCGCCAGTTTTCCAAAGCTCGCGCCATGCGTGAGGCCACCTGCGGGTTGGCACGGTCGAGCTCGATGACCCGGTCCGCCCAGAAGGCATAGCCACGGCCATCCGGCAGATGAAATTCACCCGGGTTGGCACGGACGAAACTGCCGATCAAGGCGTACACCTTGTTCGGGTTCGACATGGAAAACGCATTGTGCTCGGTCAGCGCCGCGACACGATCGAGCACTGGCACTTCATCCGGATCCCGGCGCCAGGCCATGGCCTGAAGGGCGAACCACTTGTCCATCACCAGCGCATCGTCCTGATAACGTGCGTAGAAAGCCTCAAGTCCGTCACGCCCTTCAGCGGTGCCGCCCATTACCAATGCCGCCAATGCACCAAAGCATTCGGTCATGTTGGAGGCGTATTCGAACTGCGTCTGGGCGCGCGATACGCCCTCGGCCACGCCGCCGGCAACCAGATAACGCAAGGCAAGGTTACGTAAAGCGCGACGGCCGGCATCGCCGGGGTGATAGCGATAGGCGCCATGGACTTCCATGTCGCGGTATGTCTGCAGCCACGCGTCGGCCAGACCGACCCCCAGCGCCGTGCAAACCGCCTGCATCGTGACACGCAAACTCGCTGGGTCGGCTGGACGCATGCGTTCAAGCAAATAGGCTTCACTCGGCAGAGTGCAGGCCTGCGCCCGAAAAGCCGGATCGAGCGCATCATTGCAGAGCGTGCTTCGTAGCGCAGCCAGAAAAGCAGACGGCACCTCCAGTGGTTTGCCAGCGGCATGGGATTCGGCCAATGACAGCACGACCCGTTCGGCATAGCGCTGACCGGCATCCCAGCGGTTGAAAGGATCACTGTCGTTGGCCATGCGGAAGGCCAAGCAGGCGTCATCCTCATCGAGCTCGAGCCGCACTGGCGCCGAGAACCCGCGCAAAAGCGACGGCACCGGGCAGGATGGCAAACCGACGAAACGCCAGGTCTGTTCGCTCTCGCTGAGTTCGAGCACGCGGGTCATCGCACCGGGGTGGGATTCACGCTCGAGCCGCAGCGCCATGTCCGCGCCATCCGGGCCGATCAGGCCGACGGCGACCGGAATCAGCTGCGGCGCCTTCTCGGGCTGACCCGGCGTGGCTGGCAGATGTTGCGCCAGGGTCAATGCATAGATGCCGTCGCCGGCGAGCCACTTGCCATTCGCATGCACGACCGGCGTACCCGCCTGGCTGTACCACAGCGTGAATTGGTCGAGGTCCCGACCGCTGGCTTCAGCCATGCAGGCCACGAAATCGTCGCAGGTCACCGCCTGGCCGTCGTGATAACTGAAATAAAGGTCGATACCGCTGCGGAACCCCTCGTGGCCAAGCAGAGTGTGCAGCATGCGAATGACTTCCGCACCCTTTTCATACACGGTGGCAGTGTAGAAGTTGTTGATTTCCTGATAGCTCTCCGGCCGGACCGGATGTGCCATCGGCCCCGCGTCCTCGGCGAACTGGCTGGTTAGCAAGATCTTTACGTCGTCGATTCGCTTGACTGCCCTCGCCGACGCTGCCCCCTCTACCCCCGCAGCTTCGGCGAGCATATCGGCCGAGAACTGCTGGTCGCGGAAGACCGTGAGACCTTCCTTCAAGGTCAGCTGGAACCAGTCGCGGCAGGTCACGCGATTGCCCGTCCAGTTATGAAAATATTCGTGGGCGACGACACTCTCGATGCGTTCATAATCGATGTCGGTGGCAGTGTCGGGACGGGCGAGCACGAACCTGGCATTGAAGATGTTCAAGCCCTTGTTCTCCATCGCGCCCATGTTGAAGTCGCTCACCGCGACGATCATGAACCGATCGAGGTCCAACTCCAGGCCAAAGGCCTGTTCGTCCCAGCGCAGGGAACGCACCAGCGATTCCATCGCGTGCTCGGTGCGATCGAGATTGCCCTCCTCGACCCACACCTGCAGCAAGACCTCGCGACCCGACACGGTCTCGAGCGTACGCTCCAGGCAGACCAGCTTCGCCGCCACCAGCGCGAAGAGATAACAAGGCTTGGGAAACGGATCCTCCCAACTCGCGAAATGACGCCCGTCGTCCAGTGCTCCGGAATCGACGAGATTGCCGTTGGAGAGCAGCACGGGGCAGGCCTCCCGGTCGGCGGTGAGCGTGACCCGGTAGCGGGACATGACATCCGGCCGGTCCGGAAAGTAGGTGATTCGCCGGAAACCCTCGGCCTCGCACTGCGTGAAGTAACCACCGCGCGACATGTACAAACCGGACAGGCTTGTGTTGGCTGACGGATCGACCCGCGTGACGATGGACAGCTCTGCCCGCTCGCCCTCCAACTCGATCAGTAGGCTGTCTGCCTCCTGCCTGATGCGCGTCTCCGGAACCGCCTCGCCGTTCACGCGCAACTCGACCAGTTCGATCGCCTCTCCGAACAAGCGCAACGGCCCGACGTCAACCGCAGGCTCGCGAGCGCAGCTCAGCGTGCTGCTGACCTGCGTGGCCATGGGATCGAGATCAATCCGGAGTTCAACCGCTTTGACGGTCCACGGTAGCGGCGCGTAATCACCGCGCTGAATCGTCACAGAATCATCGGTTCTCATCGTGTCCGAAGGTCAGTGCCGTTTGCGATCGGCGACCAAGACATCGCATGGAGCCTGTTCGAGCACTTGACGGGTCACACTGCCGAGTACGAGTTCCTCGATCATCCGCAAACCCTGCTTGCCGATGGCGATCAGGTCGCATTCGAGTTTTACGGCCTGATCGACGATCGCACTGGCCGCCTGCCCCTGGACCAGAAGCGGTCGCATCGACACACCCGGCATGCCGATGCTCGCGACGAAATCCTCCAACTGCCTTTTAGCCTCGTTCTTTGCCGACTGACGTAATTCGACCATTTTGGCTTCGGCCACACCGGCCATACGCAGATGGCCCTCGTAGGGCACTTGATAGGCATGCATCAGCACCAGCTCTGCCGTTGGCGCCACCATACGGGCAAGCGCGATCGCAGCGCCAGAACGTTCCGAAAAGTCGACAGGCACCAGCACTCTCTGATAATCCCCAGCGGGATTTTTTCTGACCACGAGCATGGGTCTGTCGGTCTTGCGGAGCACGCGGTCCGTGGTGCTGCCAATCAGGAGATCACGAACGAATCCGCTGCCATGCGCGCCCATCACGATCAGACTCGCAACCTGGCTTGCGGCCTGCTGGGCAATCTGGCGCAGCACAGACCCCGCCGAGACGCTGACCGCGGCTTCCACGCCATACTCGGATTTCAAGTCGGCTGCCTGCTGGTGCAGCTTGTCGAGCGCGTCATCGAGCAGAGCGTGCTCCAACTCGTCACTGCTGTCCGGCGACATCAGGTCATGCAAGGCATTCAGCGTGCCGCGGCTGATTACGTTGGCGATCGTGCACTTTGCGCCGAGCGCCCGCGCTACGAGGGCAGCCCGCTTCATCGCGTTTGCCGAAGTCTCCGAAAAATCCGTGGTCGCAAGAATGCTCTTGATCTGGTCCATACCACCTCCTCATTAAGAGTCCGCGCAGGGCGGCACAGCTTGTTTGTCAGCGCAGCGCGGCTGGATGCTGCCGGGACAGCGTCCAGCCGCTCTCCAGGTTCTACCCGCCGGCCATCGTCAGGCCATGGTGCGGGCTTCGGCGGCAAGACCCGCCTTGCGCACGATCGCCTTTTCGAGTTCGACCACGACAAACACGATGATACCGAAGCCGATGATCCGCAGCCATGTCACCGCGTCCAATCCCGCGGTTCCGAAAAGCAGTTGCATGGCCGGCAGGTAGGTGAATAGCGCCTGCGCTAACAATAGCAGTGCGATCGCACCCAGCACATAGGGGTTTCCGGTGATTCCTTCACGGTTCAAAACCGGCTCGGTGAAGCTGCGCACGTTGAAAAGATAGAACAACTCACCGATCAACAGCGCATTCACCGCAGCGGTCCGTGCGACCTCGAGGCTGGACCCACGCTCGAGCTCCCAGAGGAAGAACACCATGCCTCCGACGACCAGCAAAAACCCCACGAACACCACCCGCCACATCAGGTATCGGCTCAACAAAGGATCCGATGGCGATCGCGGCATGCGGCACATGATGTTGCGCTCGGGCTTCTCGAAGGCAAGTGCCAGCGCGAGCGTCACCGCGGTGATCATGTTCACCCAGAGGATTTGCGCCGGGGTAATCGGCAGAGTCATGCCAAAGATGATCGCGAAGAACACGATGCCAGCCTGGCCGACGTTGGTCGGGAGAATGAAGGCGATGGATTTCTTGAGGTTGTCGTAAACGGCACGCCCTTCTTCCACCGCAGCCGCGATCGATGCGAAGTTGTCGTCCGCGAGCACCATTTCCGAAGCCTCCTTGGCCGCCTCGGTGCCCTTGTTGCCCATCGCCACGCCCACGTCTGCGCGCTTTAGAGCGGGGGCATCATTGACCCCATCGCCGGTCATTGCCACCACCTCGCCGCGCGCCTGCAGAGCGGTCACCAATCGCAGTTTGTGCTCCGGGCTCGCCCGCGCAAAAATATCCACATCGGCCACTGCCTCGCGCAGGGCCAGGTCGTCGAGCTTCTCGACCTCCGCCCCGGTCATGGCGCGGACATGCTCACCCAAACCGAGCTGGATACCGATTGCGGTCGCGGTCGCGACATGGTCGCCGGTAATCATCTTCACCCGAATGCCGGCGGAACGGCAGCGCGCGACCGCCTCGATCGCCTCCTCGCGCGGGGGGTCGGACAGCCCGAACACTGCCAGCAGCTCAAAACCACCGCGTTCGACGTCGTCGAATGCCAGAGATTTTCCGCCAGCATCCTCGTCACGCACGGCGACCGCGAGCAGGCGCATGCCTTCGGCGGCGATTTCGTCCATGACGCTCTGCCAATAGCCGGGATTCAGGTCCTCGGCACCATTGCGCCCACGCTGGGTGGCACACATTTCGATGATGCGTTCCGGCGCTCCCTTCAGATAAATCAGCGCGCGCCCCCGGTGATCGTGATGCAGCGTGGCCATGAAACGATGCTCGGACTCAAACGGGATGACGTCCACACGTGGCATCGAGCCCGCCTCGTGATCCGGGTCGAAGCCTGCCTTCATCGCCACCGTTATCAAGGCGCCCTCGGTGGGATCACCCCGCAGATGCCATTCGTCCTCGCCTTTGCGCTCGATGCTGGCATCGTTGCACAGGAGCACTGCCCGGGCGGCCTCGAGCAGCACCGGCCCGGTCTGTTCATCCACTTCGCCGGCAGGGCGCGCCGTATCCTCCCCGGCCGACGACCCGGTGAGGTCCGGTCCGAACAAGGCTTCCACCAGCACACACCCATCAGCCGCGGCAGCAGGCGCGAGACGCTCGAAGCCACCGTGTGGCGCATAACCCACGCCGCTGACACCAAAACGGTCGTCCGCAGTCACGACGCGCTGCACCGTCATTTCGTTGCGGGTCAGGGTGCCGGTCTTGTCCGAGCAGATCACGGTAACCGATCCCAGAGCCTCGACCGAGGGTAGACGGCGGATGATGGCGTTGCGCCGCGCCATCTGCTGCACGCCGATCGCCAGCGTGATCGTCATGATTGCAGGCAAGCCCTCGGGGATTGCCGCCACCGCCAGACCGACCGACGCGAGGAACACCTCGTCGAACGACAAGCCCTGCACCAGCAGGCCGTAGGCGAGCATGATCGCCGCCACGCCGAGAATCACCAGCGTCAGCCAGCGTCCGAACACTGCGAGCTGCTTGAGGAGTGGCGTCGAAATCTCCTCGACCTGGCTCAGCATCTCGCTGATGCGCCCGATCTCGGTATTGACCCCGGTTCCAACCACGACGCCGGACGCCTGACCGTAGGCGATGAGCGTGCCGGAATAGGCCATGCACGAGCGGTCGCCCAGCGAGGCATCAACGGCCACCGCCTCGACCGACTTCTCGACCGGGACCGACTCACCGGTCAGCGCCGCCTCTTCGACCCGCAGACTGCGCACATCGATGAGCCTTAGATCGGCCGGCACCTTGTCGCCGGAGGCGAGAAAAACGATGTCCCCCGGAACCAGCTCTTCTGCCGGAATCTCCTTGCGCCGTCCGTCACGCAGCACCCGGGCATTGAGAGACAGCATGCGGCGGATCGCAGCCAGCGCCTGTTCGGCCTTGCCTTCCTGCAGAAAGCCGATGATGGCGTTGATGACCACGACGCCGAATATCACCCCACTGTCGATCCAGTGGCCGAGCAGGAAGGTGATGACCCCGGCGACGATGAGCACATAGATGAGTACATTGTGAAACTGCAGCAGAAACCGCTGCAGCGCGCTGCGCCGCTTTGGCGCAGGCAGTTGGTTGCGCCCGTGCCGCTCGAGCCGCTCAGCCGCCTCTCTCGCCGTCAAGCCGTTGGCGCGCGCCGCGTTCATCGCCTCGACGGCTCGCTCAGCTCCCTCCGCGTGGAAATTCACCGCTTCGTGCTGCTCACTCATGCCTCAACCTCGTTTGCTTTTGCAATGCCGCATCATGCGCCTGCTTTCAGGCTGAACCAATCTTAACCGATAGGCAGCTTGAGTATTGCAACGCAACAGACGACGCGCCAGACGTACGCTCGAACACTTCCAGCTGCGGTTTCCAAGATGACAGGTTGCGACCGGAGAACGCGTTATTTCTTTGGGGCTTGCGGCATGAGCACGATCCGGCTTCCCGCGAGTCGGTCGTGGAGAAACTGACGGTCCGGGTCGAAGAGGGCCCACAGCAGTCCGGCCCCGAGGCACAGCACCGAGGGCCATGCCAACGCGAATCGCAGCAGCCCCCGGCCGGCTCCGAGCCGCCGGCCAGTCCTGGCTTGGACCAGTCTCAACCGCCAGGTCTGCATCGCCAGCGTGTTGCCATGCCTCGACCAGTACCAGACGAAGTAGAAACCCAGGATCCCGAACACATGCAGCCAAAGGAGCCATCCCGGCGGCTCGAACCCGAACGCCATGCCCAGCAATACATAGGGGATCATGAAGGTCGGCGCGAGAATACCGAGCACGAGCAATGACTCGTACAAAAGACTTGCAAGCCTGCGCCGAAAACCGGCCAGCTCGACGGCGGGTGAAGCCGGGAGACACTTATGCTGTGGCGACATGAAGGATATCGGATCGTAAGCGACCCGAAACAATATGCTATCGGGCGCAATGGCCGCAAGCACACAGGCCCGCCACCAGGCCAGCGCTCACCGCTGCGGTCCCCTCTGCCGTTCATCGGGTGACAACCGGCGATAGGTTTCCCACTGCTCGCGAAGCGACTCGCGCTGGTCCGGAGGCATGCTGCGCAGCGCCCGGTATTGCTGGCGCGCGCGGTCGCGCTCCATCGGGCTGAGGCTTGCCCACTCGCGCATGCGCTCGGTCGCCCGGGCGCGCTCCTCCGGAGTGAGCCCGTCGAACCCCTCGCCGATCGCCAGCCACTGCTGCCGATCGGCAGCGCTCAAGCGCGCCCACTCGGCCTGCAGTGGCGCAAGCACCCGCTGTTGCGCGGGCGCCAGGGCCGACCAGTCCTGCGCGAACACGCTGCCCGGGATGGCGCCCAGCACCAGCAACAGGGTCAGGAGCGCGACTCTCGACCTAGCCACGCCCTGAACTCCGGATCCAGATAAGCCTCGATCGGCAGGTCATCTATGAGCAGGGCGGTGTCGACCGCCTGCTGCGCCTCCAAGCGTTGAGTATCGGTCCATTGCCCTCCGGCGAAGAACAGGGCCAGCACAAACAAGAGCATTGCCGACGACGACATGACCGGCGACAACACCAGCCGCAAGCGCACCCGCCAGGCAAGCAAAAGATCGGATAATCCACCCCGGTTGCCGGCGTCGCTGACGGCGAGCGCCTGCACCCGCGCACTGCGCAGATACTCGAGCACATGCCCGTCGAGTGCCCGATTCGACATCGACAATTGCTCGGCCACCCTCAGACCAAACCCCATTTCGTTCAAAGCACTACTCCTTTCGCACGCAGCGCAGCCGCGAGCGTTTTCGTGGCCCGCGAGCAATGCGTCTTGACGCTACCTTCCGAACAACCCATGGCGGCCGCTGTTTCCGAGATATCCATCTCCTCCCAGTAACGCATCAGGAAGGCCTCACGTTGACGGGCCGGCAAACGCGCAATCTCACGCTCGATAATGGCAAAGGTCTGATGCTGCTCCAGACTGGCCTGCGGGCTCTGGCTACCCGCTCCGGCGCTGGGCAGCGCGTCGAGCGGGTCGTCCGACTCGTCGCCCTCGCGCACCAGGGCCGAAAAAAGCGTGGTCCACGTATTGCGCACCTTGCGACGCCGTAACAAGTCATACACCGCGTTGCGCAAGATACGCTGAAAAAGCATCGGCAATTCCGGCGCCGGTCGCCCGGCGTAGCTCGCGCACAGCTTGAGCATAGCGTCCTGGACCGCGTCCAGCGCGAGTTCTTCGTCACGCAGCGCGAACAAGGCCGTGCGGAACGCGCGCTTTTCGACACCTTCCAGAAAAGAGGAGAGTTCTGCCCGGGAGGCCAGTTGAAAGTCCTCGACATGGGGGCATAGCTTCGCCCGCCGATTGTGCCGAACTTGACCGCGCATCGCGCGGACGGTAACGTTCGTCGTTTGGAATTTTGTGCGAGCGAGTTTGCGATGGTGCTGAGCGGTGCGGAGATTGTAATCAGGTGCCTGCAGGAAGAAAAGGTCGAATACGTTTTCGGCTACCCGGGCGGCGCGGTGCTCTTCATCTACGACGCCCTGTTCAATCAGGATCAGGTTCGCCACATTCTCGTCCGCCACGAGCAGGCCGCGGTCCATGCGGCTGACGGGTATGCCCGCTCCACGCAGTCGGTAGGGGTGGCATTGGTAACCTCCGGCCCGGGCGCGACCAACGCGGTCACCGGCATCGCCACCGCCTACTGTGACTCGGTGCCGATGGTCATCATCTCCGGCCAGGTGCCCACTGCGGCGATCGGCCAGGATGCCTTCCAGGAGGTCGACACCGTCGGCATCACCCGTCCCTGCGTGAAACACAATTTCCTGGTGCGCGACGTCAAGGATATCGCGCCGACCATCAAGAAAGCCTTCCATATCGCCAGGACCGGGCGACCCGGACCGGTACTCGTCGACATCCCGAAGGATGTCTCGATGCACAAGTGCGAGTTCGGCTATCCCGACAAGGTCGAGATGCGCTCCTACAACCCGGTGGTGAAAGGCCACCAGGGCCAGATCCGCAAAGCGGTGCAACTGCTGCTCGAAGCCAAGCGGCCAATGATCTACACCGGCGGCGGCGTGATCCTCTCCGACGCCGCGGAGCAACTCACCAAGCTCACCCGTCTGCTGGGCTTCCCGATCACCAACACACTCATGGGCCTCGGTGCCTATCCGGCGAGCGACCGGCAGTATCTCGGCATGCCGGGCATGCACGGCACCTATGAAGCCAACATGTCGATGCATTTCTGCGATGTGCTGCTCGCCGTCGGCGCCCGCTTCGATGACCGCGTAATCGGCAACCCGGACCACTTCGCCGAAGAGCCGCGCAAGATCATCCACATCGACATCGACCCGTCTTCGATCTCCAAGCGGGTCAAGGTAGACTTGCCCATCGTCGGCAACGTCCGCGATGTACTCGACGAGATGATCAACCAGATCGAGGCTGCCAGCACCCGCCCCAACCCGGAACCCCTTGGCACCTGGTGGAAGCAGGTCGAGGAGTGGCGCAGCCGCGACTGCATGATGTACAAGAACTCCGACGAGATCATCAAGCCGCAGTTCGTCGTCCAGAAGCTGTGGGAAGTCACCGGCGGCGATGCGTTCGTGACGTCCGATGTCGGCCAGCATCAGATGTGGGCGGCCCAGTACTACCGCTTCGACAAGCCGCGTCGCTGGCTCAACTCGGGTGGCCTGGGCACCATGGGCGTTGGTCTGCCCTACGCGATGGGCGCACAACTCGCCCACCCGGACGCGCAGGTGGCCTGCGTCACCGGCGAAGCCTCGATCCAAATGTGCATCCAGGAGTTGTCAACCTGCAAGCAGTTTCGCCTGCCGATCAAGATCTGCAACCTCAACAATCGCTATCTCGGCATGGTTCGCCAGTGGCAGGAACTGTTCCACGGCGGCCGTTATGCCGAGTCCTACATGGATTCGTTGCCCGACTTCGCCAAGCTTGCCGAGTCCTACGGGCATGTGGGGATCCGGGTCGACCGTCCCGCCGACGTCGAGGGTGCCCTGCGCGAAGCTTTCGCACGGAAAAACGAGCTGGTTTTCCTCGACTTCCAGATCGACCAGACCGAGAACGTCTACCCGATGGTCCAGGGCGGCAAGGGACTGACCGAAATGATCCTCTCGGCCGAGGACCTCTAGGTCATCAACAAGCGCACCGACACCGGGTTTGCCCGGCGGCACGCCGGGTGACCCGCCCGGCGTCACTTCTACGAATCGGTAAAGCTTCACTCACGAGTTCATCATGAGACACGTCATATCACTGCTGATCGAGAACGAATCCGGCGCCCTGTCCCGGGTTTCCGGTCTGTTTTCCGCCCGCGGCTACAACATCGAATCCCTGACGGTGGCACCCACCGAAGACGCCTCGATGTCGCGCATTACCATTGTCACCAGCGGCTCGGACGACATCATCGAACAGATCACCAAGCAACTCAACAAACTGGTCGAGGTGATCAAGGTCGTCGACATCTCAGAGTCCGCCCATATCGAGCGCGAACTCATGCTGATCAAGGTCCGCGCCACCGGCAAGGATCGCGACGAGATGAAGCGCATGGCCGACATTTTCCGGGCACGCATCATCGACGTCACCGAAACCTCATACGTCATCGAACTGACCGGCAACCAGGGCAAGCTCGACGCCTTCATCGCCGCCATCGGTAACGAGCTGATTCTCGAGACCGTGCGCTCGGGCATTTGCGGCATCGGTCGCGGCGACAGGATACTCAAGGTCTGACCGGGCACCGACCGGCGCGAATGCGCCCGGAGGTGACTCGTCGATTGGAAAACCACACACCAAAGAGGAAGCAATGAAAGTTTATTACGACAAGGACGCCGATCTCTCCCTGATCAAAGGCAAGAAAGTGGCCATCGTCGGCTACGGCTCGCAAGGTCATGCCCACGCCCAGAACCTGAACGACTCTGGCGTCAAGGTCACGGTCGGCCTGCGCAAGGGCGGCGCGTCCTGGGACAAGGCCAAGGCCGCAGGCCTCAAGGTCGAGGAGATCGCCAAGGCGGTCAAAAACGCTGATGTCGTCATGATTCTGCTGCCTGACGAGAACATCCCGCAGGTGTACCGCGACGAAATCGAGCCGAATATCAAGAAGGGTGGCACCCTCGCCTTCGCTCACGGTTTCAACGTGCATTACAACCAGGTCGTGGCACGTGCAGACCTGGACGTCGTCATGGTCGCCCCCAAGGGCCCCGGCCACACGGTGCGTTCCGAATACCTCAAGGGCGGCGGCGTGCCGACCCTGATCGCGGTTCATCAGGACGTCTCCGGCAAGGCCCGTGACGTCGCCCTGTCTTACGCAGCAGCCAACGGCGGCACCAAGGGCGGCGTCATCGAGACCAACTTCCGCGAAGAGACCGAGACCGATCTGTTCGGTGAACAAGCGGTGCTGTGCGGCGGCGCGGTCGAGCTGGTCAAGATGGGGTTCGAGACCCTGGTCGAAGCCGGTTACGCGCCCGAGATGGCCTACTTCGAATGTCTGCACGAGCTCAAGCTGATCGTCGACCTCATGTACGAGGGCGGCATCGCCAACATGAACTATTCGATCTCGAACAACGCCGAGTACGGCGAGTACGTGACCGGGCCAGAAGTCATCAACGAGTCCTCGCGTCAAGCCATGCGTGCCGCGCTCAAGCGCATCCAGACCGGTGAGTACGCCAAGATGTTCATCCAGGAAGGCAAAACCAACTATCCGTCCATGACAGCACGCCGTCGCCTGAACGCCGCGCACGATATCGAGGTCGTTGGCGAACAGCTGCGCCAGATGATGCCGTGGATCAGCAAGAACAAGCTGGTCGACCAGTCCAAGAACTGATCACGCCGCGGCTCGCGCCGTGAGCATGAACGGGCCCCGACGGGGCCCGTTTTCGTTGAAAGCCACTTTCTGCGGCGTCAAACCTGGAACCCGCCATGCGGTAGAATCATGCACCACCCACTTCCTGCAGCGTGCTGCCCCCACTGCCAGCCTCCCATGCCCCTGAACCAACCAGACAACCGACGTCGCGGCATCTACATCCTGCCCAACCTGTTCACGACGGCGGCGCTGTTCGCCGGCTTTTATGCCATCGTGCAGGCGATGCACGGGCGTTTCGAGGTGTCGGCCGTAGCGATCTTCGTGGCAATGCTGCTCGATGGTCTTGACGGACGGGTCGCAAGGCTCACGAACACCCAGAGCGAGTTCGGCGCTGAGTACGACTCCCTGTCCGACATGGTCTCCTTCGGCGCGGCTCCGGCGCTCGTCATGTACGAGTGGGCGCTCAAGGACCTGGGCAAATTCGGCTGGATCGCGGCGTTCATCTTCTGCGCGGGTGCCGCGCTGCGGCTTGCCCGCTTCAACACCACGATCTCATCGGTCGACAAGCGCTATTTCCAGGGCCTGCCGAGTCCGGCGGCAGCGGCACTCATTGCCGGCATGGTCTGGGTCACCATAGACAACGGCATCGCCGGCGAGGACGTCTCCTGGCTCGCATTCGCGCTGACGATCTTTGCCGGGCTTTCGATGGTGAACAACGTGCTTTTTTGGAGCGGCAAAGACATCAACCTGCGCAAAAGCGTGCCGTTCATCGTCGTCATCGCGGTGGTGGTCGGTTTCGCGCTGGTGTCGACCTACCCTCCGGGCGTCCTGTTCGCGCTTTTCGTCGTCTATGCCTTGTCGGGCTACGTGATCTGGGCATGGCGGTGGTCTCGGCGGCGACGCCATCCGCTTCATGCTCAACCTGAAGCCGATTCGGACACACGTTCGACCCAAGGTCCGGACAGGCAATCGGACGAATAGCGGAGAACTATCGCGAGACCCTTTACTTTCCGCCAAACAGGGGCTTATAGTCCAGACATGCACCCTGAACGCGACACCTGCCTCGTTTCGTTCCACTTTCCTGCGAGCCTGCTTCCGCTGGGCCCGCTGCTGCGCCCCGCGCGCATCTGACCCTACCCCTCCCCCATCCTGAACGCTTCCGCCCGGCCCGAGTCGAGCGGTGTGCACACATCTCAGGCTGAAACAGACCCCCCAGGAGACAGCAATGAGCGACCACTTGATCATCTTCGACACCACCTTGCGTGACGGCGAGCAAAGCCCCGGCGCCTCGATGACACGGGATGAAAAGCTGCGAATCGCCCGCCAGCTCGAACGCATGCGCGTCGATGTCATCGAAGCCGGTTTTCCCGCGGCATCGAACGGCGATTTCGAGTCGGTCCGCGCCATCGCCGAAGCCATCCGGGAGTCGACCGTGTGCGCCCTCGCCCGAGCAAACGAGAATGACATTCGCCGCGCGGGCGAGGCCATCAGGCCGGCGGCAATGGGGCGCATCCACACCTTCATCGCGACCAGCCCGATCCACATGGAAAAGAAGCTGCGGATGTCGCCCGACGAGGTGGTCGCGCAGGCCGTCAAGGCCATCGGCTGGGCACGTGAATATACCGACGACATCGAGTTCTCGGCAGAGGATGCGGGACGCTCGGAAATCGATTTTCTGTGCCGCATCTTCGAGGCGGTCATCAAGGCCGGCGCGACCACGATCAACGTGCCGGACACCGTGGGCTACAACGTGCCGGAACAGTTTGCCAACACCATCCGCACCCTGATCGAGCGGGTACCCGACGCCGACAAGGTCGTGTGGTCGGTCCATTGCCACAACGACCTCGGCCTCGCCGTGGCCAACTCGCTGGCCTCGGTGCTCGCCGGTGCGCGCCAGGTCGAGTGCACGATCAATGGCTTGGGTGAACGTGCCGGCAACGCATCGCTCGAAGAGATCGTCATGGCGGTGCGCACCCGGCGCGACGTCTTCGCCTGCGACACACGCATCGACACCACGCAGATCGTGCCGGCCTCAAAGCTGGTATCGGGGGTGACCGGTTTTCCGGTGCAGCCGAACAAGGCGATCGTCGGTGCCAATGCCTTCTCGCACGAATCGGGCATTCACCAGGACGGTGTGCTCAAGCACCGCGAAACCTACGAGATCATGCGCGCCGAGGACGTTGGCTGGGGCGCCAACAAGCTGGTGCTCGGCAAGCACTCCGGGCGCAACGCCTTCCGCGCCCGATTGCAGGAAATCGGTGTCGTCATCGAGTCGGAAGAGCACCTCAACCATGCCTTCGCCCGCTTCAAGGAGCTCGCCGACAAGAAGCACGAGATTTTCGATGAGGATCTCAACGCCCTGATGAGTGACGAAATCGTCACCCCCGAACAGGAGCATTTCCGGCTGGTTTCCTCGCGCTTCCTGTCCGAGACTGGCGAGCCGCCCGAGGCGGAACTGACGATTTCTGCCGGAGGCACCGAGTCGCACGTGAAGTCTACCGGCTCCGGCCCGGTTGACGCGACCTTCAGAGCCATCGAGTCAGTCGCCCAGAGTGGCACCAAGTTGTTGCTGTATTCGGTCAATGCCATCACCACCGGCACCGACGCCCAGGGCGAAGTCACCGTGCGGTTGGCACGCGACGGCCGAGTGGTCAATGGTCAGGGGGCCGACACCGACATCATCGTGGCCTCGGCAAAAGCCTATCTCAACGCCCTGAACAAGCTGCACGGCAACCTGGAGCGCCTCAACCCGCAGATCTGAGGACGATCGATTCGGGGTGCGCCGTTTGCGCCCCGAATCCGCCGCGGGTTCATGCCCCCTGCTGACCTGGCTGAAAACGAGCTCTCAGCTTTCCTGTGCCGCCTTCTGCCTTGAAGGTGCGGTTGCCCGCGCATACATCAGCACGGACACGAACAAGGCAGCCGCAAGCACCGCTTCGATCATGGCCAGGATAGCGGTCAGCCCGGAGTCGAAAGCGCGCATCACACCTTCGGTGAAGTAAAGCAAGACCAGCATCGACAGCCACTGATATGTGTAGCGACGCCCCTTTAGCACACCGAACACCGCGAACAGCAGCGGCACCGGCTTGAGAATCATCCACGAGCCTTCCGGCCGCAACGGGGCGAGCCAGCCCTCCCACAACACGCAAAGCACGATCAGCGCGATCAACAACACGCTCGAAGCGTTGACCAGAAAACGGGGGGTCATCTCACCTCCAAAAGCCTGACTGCGGTTTCAGCGACACGGCGCCCCAGGGCCTGAGCCAGCCTGCGCTCCTCGTCCGTCAAGGTCGGATCACCGTCGCCTCCGGCGACATGAGATGCACCGTAGGGCGTGCCGCCGCTGCGAGTGGTGGCGAGGTCGGCTTCGCCATAGGGCAAGCCCACGATCAACGCGCCGTGATGCAGCAAGGGCAACATCATCGACAACAAGGTGCTCTCCTGACCGCCGTGCATGCTCGACGACGAAGTGAACACGCCGGCCGGTTTCCCGGAAAGTGCGCCATTGACCCAGCAGGCGATCGTGCCATCGAGAAAATACTTCATGGGCGCAGCCATGTTTCCGAACCGGGTCGGGCTACCGAGCACCAGACCGGCACACTCCTCGAGATCCGCGGCTTCGGCATAAGGCGGACCATCTGACGGGACGTTGTCTTCGAGCGCCTCGCATACCGTGGAAACCCGAGGCACCGTTCGCACCCGCGCCGCGACGCCGGGTATCTGATGCACGCCGTGTGCGACCTCCTCCGCCAACGCCCGCACCGAGCCCTTGTGGCTGTAATAGAGCACCAGGATTTCCTTCATCGATCGATCCGTGTTCCGGCTCCGCCCGGATGGCATCACCTGTTCGACTGCGCTTGGACGCACGAAGGCGCGATTATAACCGTGCAGCCGACGCGAGTCCGACAGGCAGCCCGGATCACTTCACATTGCGCCCAGCGGAGCAAGCGCGGACAATCGGATTCATGACGCGTACGCCACACCCCGACGCCCCTCGCCCGCCCTACCGGTTTGCCGGACCACACGCCATGCTGCTGGCCCTGCGCGACTTCGGCGTCCTGCTGATACAGCGTTTCTTTGCGACCCGTTGCGCACATGTCGCCGGCAGTCTGACCTACACCACGCTGCTCGCGCTGGTGCCGCTGATCACCCTGTCACTGGTGCTGTTCAGCAACTTCCCGGCCTTCTCCGAGCTCGGTGTGGCCCTGAGCACCTTCCTGCAGAACAACGTGCTGCCGGAAGCGGCAAGCCAGATCGGCGAATACGCAGTTCAATTCTCCGAGCGCGCGACCAATCTCACGCTCATCGGTACGATCATGCTGATCGTAACCGTGCTGCTTCTGCTCAGCACCATCGACGAGGCGTTCAACGGAATCTGGGGCGTGCGGCATCCGCGCCCGATCGTCACACGCATTGCGGTCTATTGGGTCGCACTCACCCTGGGGCCGATCGCACTCGCAGGCAGTGTGTTCGCCACCGGTCAGATCGTCGCCACCTCGATCGCGCTGATCGGCGAGGATACCCACACGCGCACCCTCGCGACCAATCTGGTGCCACTTGGCTTGCTCGGTTCGCTGCTGACCTTCCTGTATTTCGCGGTACCCAACCACCCGGTTCGCCTTCTCCACGCCATGGCCGGCGGCTTTTCGGCGGCCTTCGCATTTCTCATGATGCAGCGCCTCTTTGGCCTCTTCATCACCTTGTCGCCAACCTATACCCTGGTTTACGGTGCTTTTGCAGCGGTGCCGATCTTCCTCCTATGGCTTTATGCGTCCTGGGTGCTGGTGTTGCTGGGAGCGATCTTTGCCGCGACCTTTCCCGAATTTTTCGAGCGCAAGACAGTGATCAAGCCCTTCCCTGGTGATCAGGCATGGGCTGCCACCAACATGCTCACGCTGCTTGCCCGCGGACTCAACCAGGGTCACAGCGTATCGTTCGATGCGCTGCAAGAAGCTGCCGGGTTGTCGAGCGACCAAGTGGAGGCCTTGCTCGGGCAGATGCGGGACGAGTCATGGATCGTCCATTGTGAAGACGAGACCTGGGCCTTGTGCCGTCATCCAGACAGCATTCGACTCAGCCATATCGTCGAGCGCTTTGCCCTCGCCGCGGAGCAATGGGCCAGCCTCTCGACTTCGCAAAGCGCCACGAACCTCGCGGCCAGCCGCATCAAGATGGCGTTGGAAAACTCGGACCTCAGCCTGAGTGAGCTCGCATCCAGGGGCGCGACCACCGAGCAGGCCTGAGAGAGGCCACAGGCGTCCGGCTTCAAATCGGATAAGGGTCGATCTCGTACTGATACAACTCAATATTGGCAGTCTGCATGTCGAGGCTGTGCACCCGCCCCTGTGCGACATAGAGTTGCCCAGTCTCGCGCACCATCACGAAGCGTCTCGACGCATAGGTTCCGGCCGGACTCATGATCGCGCTGTTGCGACGCCCTTCCCGGGGAGGCAGCAGCAGGGAAGGCGTAGTGGTCCGCTCAGCCGCGCCCCGGAAGGCAACCGCCACCGGCACACAGCTCTCGGAGAGCACCTGCAAACCGAGCTCGACCTCCTCAGGCTTGTCGCTCCTGACCCAGCGCACGACACAAATCGACCACGGCTCGCCAATGCCTCGCCGCAGGGCGATTGCCATGCCAGCGCTGATCACGCCATGCACGCCGCCAACGCTGGTGATCGCGTAGCCACTGGGGCTTTCGTTGCAGACCATCCACTCGCTCACTTCGTCACCGGGACGCCCGCGCTTGTGCATGCGCCAGATTTCACGAAGCCCCTTGCACACCTGAACCGTGTACAGCTTTTTACGCCGTGCTTGCTCCCGAGTCTGCGGCGTCGCCCAGCGCTCGTGCATACGTCGCAGCAAAGACAGTGCTTCGACCGGGGTGAGACCAAGCGGCAAACCGGAGGAGTCCGACTCCAGCAATTCACCATCACGCTCGATGCCGACCACCTCGGCCTCGGCAATCCGCGCCTCGAGCCACTCGATCTGCTCGTCTACCCGCTTGGCAAGCGCCAGCGCACTGAAAAACAACACTCGCCGGCCACCGATCGGTGGCCGGCGCACCTGGGCAACCGGGGGATCGTCTTTGCGGGCATCGAGCCAGAACACCGACGACTCGGGCTGAAGCGGGCGCCAGGACAACTCGGTCGCGCCGGCCAAGACATCGAGGTAATCATGTACCCAGGCCAGTTCCCTCGCGGTCAGGCTCTCCGGCTGCAGCACCGCGGTTGCCAGCATGCGCTTGTATGCCCCAAGCAAAGCACCCACAGAAGCCGAGGGAGCACAACCGGGCGTAAAAACCTCAACCAGCCGTTCGTGTCGCAACAAAATCCGATTGGCTGCCTTCCACAAGGGATGAGGCGGCTCCACCCCGCCCATGCATGACAGCAAAAACGCCTCGCCCACCAGACGCATCTGCCATGCGGCCGATTCGACCACGGCATCATCACCGTGCGCGACCTGCTCCTTGTCGGCCTCGAACAACACGCCCACGTCATGGAGGCTGCGCACGATGTCGAGCACGCCAACATGCAGTTCGCGCACGAGCGGCAGCGTCGCGGCCAGGAGCCGGGGCTTGAAGCGATCCGAGATGTCCAGCAGGCGCGCCGCCAATCCACCAACACCATTCTTGCGCCCGATGATCGGCGCATCGACTGCGAGCAGCGCCTCGAGCTGCCCCTGCCATGCAGCAAGGTCATCCAGGCACTCGGCCGCCGGTTCTGCGGCGAGCCAATCGCCTATGCGCTGAATGTCCGGCCCGGAGTGCGAATCGTCTCTCATGAGTCCCGCGCGGCAATTTTTGTTGGTGTATTGTTATCTGAGCTACATCGCCATTCTATTCACTTTGTGCTAGCCATGGTGAGACTGGCCAGTATTTCTCGTATCTTGACCTTGGCCCCGCACATACAGACGCCCATGCGCCCACCCCACACCGCGCAACGAGTCATTGCTTAACGCCCGGACTTATTTTAAAATGAGCGGCTTTTCCCAGTTACCTTCAGGACACCCAAAACATGGTCGTCATTCGCCTTGCCCGTGGTGGCGCCAAGAAGCGCCCCTTCTACAGCATCGTCGCAGCCGACAAGCGCAACCGTCGCGACGGGCGCTTCATCGAGCGCGTCGGGTTCTACAATCCGTTTGGTTCGGGCGCCGAGCAGGGGCTCGTGATCAACGCCGAGCGCCTCCAGTACTGGACGCAGAACGGCGCTCAGGTGTCGCCGACCGTCGCCCGCCTGATCAAGCAGGCCGGCAAGGTCGCTGCCTGACTCATCAGCCATCGCCGACATGATGGTGCTGGGGCGGATCTCCGCCCCTTTCGGCATAAAAGGCTGGCTGAAAATCCAGCCCTTTGGCGACGATCCGCTCAGCTGGGCCCAAATGCCCGATTGGTGGATCTGCCCGGACGCCGACGCACCTGCGGATGCGTGGCGGGCAACCCGCCAGTTGGCGTGCCAGGGACACGGGACCGGCCTCATCGCTCAACTCGCAGCCTCTCCCGACCGAGATGCAGCCGAAGCACTGAAGGGCTGGTTCATTGGCGCACCACGCGAGGCAATGCCCGCCCCCGCGGATGACGAATACTTCTGGGGCGACCTCATCGACATGAAGGTCGTCAACCTTGCTGACGAGCCACTTGGCAAGGTCGGCAGCCTCCTGAGCACCGGGGCACATGACGTGCTTCGCGTCATCGATGACGAATCCGAACGACTGATCCCCTTCGTAGCCCACTACGTCATCGAAGTCGATACCGACGATCGCTGCATTCGCGTCGACTGGCAGAAGGACTGGTGAGCAGCGGGCACCCGCGTACCGTCCGCCAGTCACAACCCGTGTCTCGGCGAACACCATGAGCCGCAGGCGCTACGACATCGTCACACTGTTCCCCGAGATGTTCTCTGCCCTCACGGACAGCGGCATCACGCGCCGTGCGCTTGAGCGTGAGCTCTATCAGATCGCGTTCCACAATCCGCGCGATTACACCAACAACCCGCATCGAAACGTCGACGACCGCCCTTATGGTGGGGGCCCAGGAATGGTGATGATGGCCGAACCGCTGGAACGCGCGATCGCCCAGGCGCGATCGGAGCAGTTGCAAAGCCTTGGCAGGGCCGGGCCAGTGATCTATCTGTCTCCACAAGGACGGCCACTCGATCACGGTCGAGTCAAGGCCCTCAGCACCGAGCCGTCGGCCACCCTGCTCTGCGGACGTTATGAAGGCGTAGACCAGCGACTGCTCGACCGCTGCATCGACGAGGAGATTTCACTCGGCGACTTCGTGCTCTCTGGTGGCGAACTGCCCGCCATGGTGCTACTGGATGCGATCATACGCCTTTTGCCCGGCGCACTGAATGACGCCGACTCGGCCGAGCAGGATTCGTTTGCCGATGGCCTGCTGGACTGCCCGCACTACACGCGCCCCGAGGTATACCAGGGCCAGCCAGTGCCCGATGTGCTGCTGTCGGGCAATCATGCGGAGATCCGTCGCTGGCGACTCGCCCAGTCGCTGAAATTGACCCGCGAACGCCGCCCGGAACTTCTGGAGGGTCGCGAACTGAGCCGGGAAGAGCAGTTATTGCTTGCCAAAATCGACAGTTCGAAGGACAATTGCTGACTTTTCGTGCCGCGAAGAACCGGGACTGAAAATAAACTGGCTGTCGCCGGAAACTGCTGGCTGCAGCCGATAACAAGCGGCGCGCAACAGGTCCGCCCTGCTCTGCGCGTCAGGCCAAAGGCCATTGAAGCCAATCGGAGTACATGATGAATCTGATTCAACAACTCGAGCAGGAAGAAATTGCTCGCCTGACCGAAGGGAGAACCATTCCGGCATTCGCCCCGGGCGACACTGTCGTGGTTCAGGTGAAGGTCAAGGAAGGTAACCGTGAGCGTCTGCAGGCTTTCGAGGGTGTCGTCATTGCCAAGCGCAATCGCGGCCTGAACTCTGCCTTCATCGTCCGCAAGATCTCCGCCGGCGAGGGCGTCGAGCGCACCTTCCAGACCTACTCGCCGCTGATCGGGTCGATCGAAATCAAGCGCCGTGGCGATGTCCGCCGCGCCAAGCTTTATTATCTCCGCGACCGTTCCGGCAAATCCGCGCGCATCAAGGAAAAGCTCAACTACAAGGCGCCCAAGTCGGCGTAAGGCGTTGCGCCGCCTGCGGGCGGTTTTGTTTCGCGAGCAAAAAACGGGCCTTACGGCCCGTTTTTTGCTCTGCAGAGACCTTCGCCTCAGCGGCGCTCTACGAAGAAGAGCATGGTTGCGGCCGCCGCCAGAAACAGCAGGCTGGGAGTCAGTGCTGCAAGTGCCGGGCTCCATCCATGGATTACACCCAGATTCGAGAACAAGCCGTTGAGCAGGTGAAACGCAACGCCGAGCATGACGCCAACGAACACCTTGACGCTTACCGCGCTGGCACGCCCGTGCCCCATCGCGAAGGGCACGGCAAGCGCCATCATCACCAGCACCGCAAGCGGATAGACGACCTTCTTCCATAGCGCAATCTCGAACCGGTCGGCATTCTGCCGATTCTCGCGCAAATGATTGATATAAGCGAAGAGAGTTGCCACCGACATCCGCTCAGGCGCCACCATCAGCACACTCAACACCTCCGGCGACAATTCCGATCGCCAGTCTATGCTTTCGAGACGTGCGACCTCGGTACGTTCGTCCGAAAAACGCGTCTGCACGACATCGGAGAGCCTCCAGGCCTTTGCCTCGGTATCGTAGCGCCCCAATGCCGCCTCGCTGAGCGACAGCAACACCTGGTCACGATCGAACTCGAATACCCTCACGCCTTCCATCGTGCGGTCGGGCTGCAGCGTCCGCACATTCACCACCCGGGTGCCGTCCTTGACCCATAGTCCAGTACGCAGTTGCTGCGACACCGTCGAGCCGGTTGCGGTCAGGCGCCACTGCTGCGCGGTGCGCTCAGCTGGGGGCGCGATGTACTCACCGAACACGAAGGTCAGCACGACGAACACCATGCCAACCATGCCCAATGCACGCAACAGGTGCGCGGTGGACATGCCGGACGCCCGCATGACGGTGATCTCTGAATTCTTGGCGAGCGCGGTGAGCGCATACAGACTGGCAATCAACACCACGATGGGCATCAGCTCGTAGACCCGGCCAGGGAGCAACAGCAACACGTAGACCAGCGCATGATGCGCCTCGTAGCCGTCCTGACCGATCGAGTCGAGCTCGTTCACGAAGTCGAAAAATGCGAACAGGCCCAGAAACGCCACCATCACGAGTGCCGTGGCAGCCAGGATCTCGCGCGCGATATAGCCTGCAAGTACCCGACTCAAGCGCGCGCCCTCCAGAAAGGCGATACCGCCAGACGCCGATAAAACATCAGCGTGAGCACGCAGACGACGATCAGATGCGGCAACACCACCGCCAGTCCAAATTGCAAGCGCCCCTGCGCCACCCATGCCTCACTCACGCTGATCACATTGCTATAAACGATAAAAGCGAGAATTGCGAAGATCAGGTTGGCGCTTCTGCCGGCACGTGGATTGACGAAAGACAGGGGTATCGCGAGCACCGCGAGCAGCAGTGCGGCAACCGGCAGCCCGATGCGCCCAGCCAGCTCCCCCATGTTACGGTCACTGGGTCGCTGGAGCAGATCACGGGTCGGCGTAGCCTTGGTACGCACGGTCGGGCTGACCGCCTCACGCTCCTCGATGAGCACCTCGTAGCGCTCGAACTCGGCCACCCGGAACGCCGCAGTGCCCGGTATCCCGTCATAACGGCGGCCGTTTTCCAGAACCACGAATCTGTCGCCTCGCGCATCGACAACCACTGAACCGGTCGCCGACGCAATCAGTGTGAGACGATCACCCTCTTCGGAGCTGATGAAGACATTTCGCAGACGCCCGTCTTCGGCCGCACCGGTTTCGACGAAAAATACCCGCGCACCGCCGGCCGATTCTCGGAAAATGCCCGGCGCGACGCGGGTGGTATCGTCGCGCTGCTCGAGCGCGGTGCGATAAGCTTCGCTCTTCATGTTTGCCCAGGGGGTCACGATCAACGTGAGTACACCGATGACCACCACCAGCGGAATCGCAAACTGGAGCACCGGGCGAATGAAGGCGGTCAGCGGCAATCCGGCCGCAAACCATACCACCATTTCAGACTCTCGGTAGCTGCGGGACAAAGGCAGCAGCACCGCGATGAACAAGGTCAGCGCCAGCACGATAGGCAGTTGGGCCAGCGCGCCAAAACCAATCAGCGCGAGCACTGCATCAGGCGGCACCCGCCCACCTGCCGCCTGACCCAGCAGGCGGATCAGCACCATCGTCACCAGAATGGCGAAGAGCGCGACGAATACGCCTGCAGCCGCATGGCGAAACTCGCGTCGTATTGCGCGGCGATAAATCATTGCGTGGACAACCAGCCGGACAAGAGATGAGACAGCGCCTTTTGACTGCTTCGGGACCGAAGGGCCATAATCGACGCTCGTCCCGCGCTGGACATCGTTCAAGGAGTAGCCGTGGAATTTACCATAAAGACCGCCCACCCGGAGAAGCTCAAGACCGGCACGCTCGTCATACTCACCTTTGCCGACGGTGAGTTCGAGGGCGCCGCCGCCGCCTTGGACGGCGCCAGCGAGGGCCGCCTGTCGCGCCTCATCGCGCGCGGCGACCTGGAGGCGCGTTCAGGAGCCACGCTGCTGGTGCCCGACCTGCCGGGCACCGCCGCCCAGCGCGTACTCGTTGCCAGCCTGGGCAAGCGTGAAGAGTTCAAGGAAAAGTCATGGTGCGATACAGTCGCGGCGATTGCAAAAGCGCTGGCCAGCGCGCCAGTCGGCAAGGCGGCGGTCTGCATCGACGAGATCGATCTCGACGGCCGCGACCTCGGCTGGATGCTGCAACATGCAACGCGAACCATTGCTGACGGGAGCTATCGCTTCGACACCACCAAGTCTTCAAAGAACAGCACAGCGGCCAAAGGCGCGTCCAGTGTCACGCTGGTCACCGCAAGAAAAGCCTCCCCCACGATGAAACGCGCGGTCGATCACGGCCGTGCGATCGCCGAGGGCATGGCGCTCGCCCGCGAGTTGAGCAACCTGCCGGGCAATATCTGCACACCCACCTATCTCGCCGAAACCGCGCTCGATCTCGGCAAACAGTTCAAGTTCAAGGTCGAAGTACTCGAGCGCAAAGACATGGAAAAGCTCGGCATGGGCTCCCTCCTGTCGGTCGCCAAGGGCTCCGAACAAGCGCCCAAGTTCATCGTCATGCACTACAAGGGTGGCAAAGCCCGCCAGGCGCCGATCGTGCTCGTCGGCAAGGGCATCACCTTCGACACCGGTGGCATCTCGCTCAAGCCAGCCGCCGAGATGGACGAGATGAAGTTCGACATGTGCGGCGCAGCTGGCGTGCTCGGCACCTTCAAGGCACTCGCCACGATGCAGCTCCCGCTCAAC
>CAYTAY010000009.1:1136-1611 GCA_964435845.1 uncultured Azoarcus sp. | reverse complement strand
GACCTCCATGAGCGGCCAGACCATCGAGGTGCTCAACACCGACGCCGAAGGCCGACTCATCCTGTGCGACGCGCTGACCTATGCCGAGCGCTTCAAGCCGGAGTGTGTCATCGACCTGGCCACCCTCACCGGAGCTTGCGTGGTCGCTCTTGGCAAGATCCCGAGCGGGCTGCTCGCCAACGACGACGCGCTCGCCCGGGAGCTGATCGCGTGCGGACAGCGCTCCGGCGACCGTGTGTGGCAATTGCCGCTGTGGGACGAATACCAGGAGCTGTTGAAGAGTAATTTTGCCGACATGGCCAACATCGGCGGGCGCTACGGCGGCACCATCACTGCGGCCTGCTTTCTCTCCCGCTTCGCCAAGGCCTACAAGTGGGCCCACCTCGACATTGCCGGCACCGCCTGGTTGTCCGGTGACGCCAAGGGCGCGACCGGTCGCCCGGTGCCGTTGCTGAGCGAGTTCCTGATTCAGCGC
>CAYTAY010000009.1:0-1114 GCA_964435845.1 uncultured Azoarcus sp. | reverse complement strand
AACCCGCTGGCGCTCGCCTGTGAACTGGTCGCTCGCGCCTACGCGAGCGGCCGCAGCATTGCGGTCAGGGCGGCGGACGCCGCAAGCGCCAAAAACCTGGACGACGCACTATGGACCCTCGAACCGGGCACTTTCATCCCGCATGTGCAGCTTGGCGCACCGCTCAGCCACGAAACCCCAATCGTGCTTGCTCACCCCCAGAGCCCCGCGAGGTGGCCGCACCAGGATTTGCTCTTCAACCTCGCGGAGGACGTCCCGGCGGATTTCAGCGACTTTCGAACCGTGGTCGAGATCGTCGGTCAGAACGACGACGAGCGGCTCGCGGCTCGTGCCCGCTGGATGCACTACAAGTCGCAGGGCGCCGAGATGAAGGCCTTTGACGCCGTTCTCAGGGAGCGGATATGAGCGAGCGCAACAACTACCCCGGTTTCGGCAGCGATTCGGACGCTGACCTCGCGGAAGCGGATGCTCTGCTGCTGAAAGCCGATGCCCTGCTGCGGCGCCATCGATTCGGCGCGTCCGACTCATCGCCAGCGACCATCGACGACGACCTGCCCATCCTCACGGAAATCGTCGACGACCTGTCGCCACCACCGACTTCAGCCACGCCTCACCCTGATCTTGCCGAACAACTGGTAGAACTCGACACCGAGCTGAGTCGCGAGATAGAGACCTGGTTCGCGAACGAGCTGCCAGAGTTGCTCGCGGCGGAACTCGAGGCCCTGTCAAGACAATTCCACGAGAGGGCCTTGGCCCACCTGAGAGCGACGCTGCTGCCTATGCTTTCGGCGCGAATCGCGCACCGCCTCGATGTCGCCTCGAGCGCGCAACCGGGAACAGCCAACTCACCTGGCAACGGGTAGTGGCCGGGCACGAGACGCCCTGAGTACCAAACCCCAAAAACCTAGACAACGGCCATCGATGCCGCGTGCGCGCGCGTCAGCGCGCGCCCAGTCCTCGCCCTTGGTCATATCCGTTCTCGCTCTCATCGGTGCCGGATCTTACCCCGAAACAATCAGCGGTCGGAGCACGAGCCGGCTCCGCTCATCCGCTATAATTTGGGGTTTGCCTCAATCGCCTCAGAGCACACAATGGAACTTGCCAAAAGCTTCGA
>CAYTAY010000008.1:16842-33543 GCA_964435845.1 uncultured Azoarcus sp. | reverse complement strand
GGTGGAATGGCTGGAGCAGTTCCTGACCCGCTTCCCCGGCACCGTCGTGGCGGTGACCCACGACCGCTACTTCCTCGACAACGCCGCCGAATGGATTCTCGAACTCGACCGTGGCCACGGCATTCCATGGAAGGGCAACTACTCCTCCTGGCTCGAGCAAAAGGGCGACCGCCTGGCGCAGGAAGCCAAACAGGAAGCTGCCCATGTGAAGGCGATGAAGCAGGAACTCGAATGGGCGCGATCCAATCCGAAGGCGCGCCAGGCCAAGTCCAAGGCGCGTCTGTCACGCTACGAGGAGATGGCCAGCGTCGAGTACCAGCGCCGTAACGAGACACAGGAGATTTTCATCCCGCCCGGCGAGCGCCTCGGCGACAAGGTCATCGAGTTCAACGAGGTCAGCAAGGGCTTCGGCGACAAGCTGCTGATGGACAAGGTCAGTTTCAGCGTTCCGCCGGGCGCGATCGTCGGTGTCATCGGCCCCAACGGCGCCGGCAAATCGACGCTGTTCAAGCTGATCCAGGGCCTGGACAAGCCGGACTCCGGCGAGGTCGTTGTCGGACCCACGGTGAAGATCGCCGCGGTCGACCAGAGCCGGGAGGGCCTGGAGAACGACAAGACCGTGTTCGAAGCGATCTCGGACGGCGCCGACGTGCTCACCGTCGGCAGGTTCGAAATGCCGAGCCGTGCCTACATCGGCCGCTTCAACTTCAAGGGCGGTGACCAGCAGAAGATCGTCGGCAAGCTCTCTGGCGGTGAGCGCGGACGCTTGCACCTGGCCAAGACCCTGATCGCCGGCGGCAACGTGCTGCTGCTCGACGAGCCCTCAAACGATCTGGACGTCGAGACCCTGCGCGCGCTTGAAGATGCGCTGCTCGAGTTCGCCGGCTGCGCGCTCATCATCTCGCACGATCGCTGGTTTCTCGACCGCATCTGCACCCATATCCTCGCCGCCGAGGGCGACTCGCAGTGGACCTTCTTCGAAGGCAACTTCCGCGAGTACGAGGACGACAAGAAGAAGCGCCTGGGCGAGGAAGCCGCCAAACCGCGCCGTATCCGCTACAAGCCGATCACGCGCTGATCGGCTGACATCGACCAAGAAAACCAGGGCAGCGGAATGCGGCCCTGGTCTTGTCCGGGCCTGGCGAACTCAGTAAAGCACGCTGGCAAGTTTGCAGCGGTACTGACCCACTGCATGCGGCCAAGCTCCACCAGCACCTCGACGGCATCGAGACGCACCGGTTCGCTATCGGACTCGAGCTGTGAGGCCTCGCCAAGCAGTCGCAATGCGGTGTCCAGTTCGCCGCCTTGCCGATGCGCTGCGGTCCGCATGCGCAGTTGCTCGGCCGGTGTGGGCGCGAGCCTGTCCAGAAAAGCCCGAACCTCGGCCTCGGGCACCTCGTGCGAACCCGCAATGACGACTTCCTCGAAGTTGCCGGCGTCGACGTCGTGGGCGAAAGTATTCATGCTCCACTCATTCTTTGCCTTCAGATTGCTCTCGGATCCGGGCGTTTCAACGGATTTCAACCACTACGAACCTGCGCGGCCTGCTCGTCCCGATCAGGCTTGCCACCGGTGAGCCAGGCGCCGAGACGCTCCGCGGTGCCTACCAGAATCAGGTAGAGACAGGGCACGACGATCAGGGTCAGGATCATCGAACTGGTCAGCCCGCCGATGACCGACAGCGCCAGCGGGCGCATGATTTCGCCGCCCTCCCCCAGGCCAATGGCTAGCGGCAGCATGCCCATGCCGGTAGTCGAGGTGGTCATCAGTATCGGGCGCAAGCGCACGCTGCCGGCTTCTACGATCGCCTCCCGCATCGCCAGGCCCTGGCGCCGGCCGATCTCGATGTACTCGACCAGCAAAATCGCGTTGTTCACCACGATGCCGATGAGCAGAATGCCACCGAGCAACACCGGCGCGGATACAGGGGTACTGGTCAGGGTGAGGATGATCGATACCCCGACCATCGATAGCGGCGCGGCGGTGATGATGACCAGCGGGTTGGCGAGACTGTCGTACTGCACTGCCAGCACGACGAAGACCAGAAACACCGCGAGCACGATCAGCAGCCTCAGCTCACGGTTGCTTTGCTCGATGGTCTCCCACTGCCCGCCAAACAACAGACCATATTGTTCGGGTAGCGCCAGGTCGGCCAGCCGCGCCTCGACCTCGCGCATCACAGTGCCGGCATCCGCAACCGAGGTGTTGATATCGGCCACCACGCGGATGATCCGGCTCTGGTTCTCGCGCAGAATGGTTGCCGGCCCGGTCGCGAGTTCGAACTGGACCACATCGCGCAACAGCACCGCGCTACCGTTGCCGCGCGACACCAGCAGATTGCCCAGCCCCTCGGTGTCGCCCACCGCAGCGCTCGGCAGCCTTACCCTGACGTCGTATTCCTGGCTGCCGGACGTGAAACGCGTGGGTATCGCACCATCTACCGCGTCGCGAATCGCCCGTCCGACGTCTGCGACACTGAGTCCGAATTCGGCTGCCCGTTCGCGATCCACTCTGACGCGGACCAGCGGGCTCTGATCGTCTGTGCCGGCGTCAACACCTTCCAGGCCAGGAACACCATCCAGTCGAACCGCCACATCGCGTGCCAGGCCTCTGAGCACGTCGAGGTCCGGGCCGACGACGCCGATCGCGAGATCATTGCCTGTCGCGGTGAAACGCAGGCCGCGAATCACCGGCGGCCGGGCGAAGATGCGTGCGCCGGGCAAATCGAGCGCACTGATCTCGCGCTGGGCATCCACGACCCACTGCCCGGCCGACACGCCCGGACGGTCATCCAGGCTCACCAGCTGAACCAGGAACTGCGCCAGGCCGGAGCGTTCATTGACCACCCCGCCCCACAGCGAGCCACCTGCCAATGTAAATACGCTCTGCACGTGCGGCATGCTGCGAAGCACCTCTTCGACCTGTCGCGCCATGGCCTGGGTGTCGTCCGGCGGCGTACCCTGGGGAAGCGCCACACGCACGTAGACGTTGCCGTCGTCCATTGGCGGCAGAAATTCGTTGCCCAGTTGCGAGAACATCGAAAACGCGGCCGCGAGCGAAGCCGCCGCAGCGGCGAGCACCAGCCATCGCAGGCGCAGTATCCAGGGCAGCAGGGCACGATAGATCCTTGTCATCCATTCGACAAGCCCGCCGAAGGCACGCAGCGGCAGGCTGCGATTCAAGCCACTCTCGAAGCGAACCCGGCCAAGCTGGGCAGCCAGCATGGGCACCACCGTGAGCGCTGCCGCCAGCGTCGTGACAATGGCGAAGGTGATCGTCAGGATCATCTCGCGAAAGACCAACGCGGCAACACCTGTGACCAGGAGAAACGGCACTACCGCCCCGAGGTTGGTGAGGGTGCCGGCGGTAATCGCCGAGACGACCTCCGCAGAACCATCGCGGGCGGCCTCGAGTGCCGGCTTGCCCAGCCGCTCGCGATGGCGCGAGATGTTCTCCAGCACTACGATGGCGTTGTCAAGCAGCAGCCCGACACCGAGGGCGAGGCCGCCAAGACTGATGATGTTGAGCGTCAGTCCGCCCACCCCCATCAGGCTGAAGGTCGCCATCAGCGCGATCGGGATCGACAGGCCGATGATGAAACCCTTGCGCAGGCTGCCCAGGAACAGCAGCACCACCAGCATCGCGAGCATACCCCCCAGAATCGCGGCCGAGCCCACGCTGTTCAAGGCCCCCCGAATGAAGTAGGTCTGGTCGCGGAACAACTGGTACTGGATGTCGGGCGGGATAAATCCGGAGCGCTCGAGGCGCTGCAGGGTTTCGAGCACCTCGTCGGCCACCTGCACGGTGTTGGTTCCGATCAGTTTGAAGACCTGAACCTGGGTCGAGGGCACGCCGTCGAGCCGGGCGAACACCCGCTGCTCGCGATGACCGTCGCGCACCTGTGCGATTTCACCCAGGCGAATATTGCCCGCGCTGACGACCGTGCCGTTTGCAGGCAGGCGCAGCAGAACGTTTTCGATCTCGGCCGCGCTGGCGAACTTGCCTTCGGTCTTGACCGAGACATCGAACACCCGTGAAGTCATTCGCCCGCCGGCGATCTCGACGTTCTCCGCCGCGAGGCGGCCGACCACATCCGCGAGAGTGAGTCCATATGAGCGCAAGCGCTCCTGATCGACCACCACCTCCATCTCGCGCACCATGCCGCCACTGGCTTCGACCGAGGAGACGCCGGCAATCGAGATCAGTTGTGGCATCAGGCTGTTCTCGACCCACTCACGCACCTCGGCCTCGCTGCGCACATTCGAGCCGAATCCACCCTCCCATACCGGCGTCTGTCCCGGATCGAACTTACGGATACGCGGCGGATTGATGTCGCCCGGCATGCGTGACCGCGCCTGCTCCAGATAGCGGGCTGCGTCCTGCAGCGCGAAATCCAGATTGGCCCCGAACTCAAAAGTCAGGTCGACATCGGTGCGACCCTCCCACACACGGCTCTGGATGCCGGTCACTCGCTCGGTGGCCGCGAGACTGCGTTCGAGCACCCGTGTGACCTGCTCCTCGACGACCTCCGGGGCCACACCCGGATAGGTCACCGTGACTCGAATCTGCGGGTATTCGATCTCGGGCAACAAGTCGATAGGCAGCTGCCGAAGGAAGAAGAAGCCAAGCACGAAGACCACCGAGGCCAGCGCCATGGTGCCGACCGGGCGCGAAATGGCCAGTGCGGCGAGGCCGCCGCTGCGTGTGCGCGTGTGCCGTTCAGCGAACATCGGTATCGTTCCTGATGCTCACGACGCGGACCCCCTGCCCCGGGCGCATCTCGACCGGGTTGCTGGCAAGCACCTTCTCTCCCACACCCAGTCCTGTCGCCACCTCGACCCATTCGGCCCGGGTCACGCCGATCTCGATGTCGCGCCGAACGAGGACGCCGTCGTCGATCGCGAAAACATAGTGCCCGTCGTCATCGGCTCCCACCGCGGCAACCGGCACCACCAGCACGCCCAGTCTTTGATCGATCCCCGCTCTGACCCGCGCCAGAAAGCCGGGACGCACGCCCAGCGAAGCAGCCTCGGGGGGCATGGCGATTTCGACCGTGGTCTGCCGGGTCGCCGACTCGGCGACAGGGAAGATCCGCCGCACCGCACCGGCAAGTTCCAGCCCTGGCAGGGCATCGATGTGAATCGCGAGGCTTTGGCCGACCGCCAGATGCACCACATCGAGCTCCGACACGCCGACGCGCACGACGAGTTCGTCCAGTGCGGTCAGCTCGAACAGGGTCGCCTGGGCCTGGACCGCCTCCCCGGGTTCGATATAGCGTGCCGACACCACACCGGCTATGGGCGCAGACACCGTGGCGAAACCGACCCGAGTCTCCCACAGCGCCCGCTCGCTCTCGGCAACCTCCAGCGCCACCCGCGCCGCATCCAGTTGCGACGCACTCACCGCGCCGCGATCACGGAGTTCGCTGGCACGCCTGAAATCGAGTCGTGCCGAACTCTCTTCGGCTCGGGCACGGCCGAGTTCGGCACGCGCTTCGGACAGATCCAACATTGCAAGCACCCGCCCGGCGGTCACCTGCTCGCCCTCTTCCACCGTGACGGTCTCGACCAGACCGGCACTGCGAGTCGGTACCCTGACCCTCACCCGCGCTTCAACCGTTCCCGAAACCGACAGCTGACGGTACAGATCGCGTGGCTGGATCTCGATGGCGGCCACCGGTGCCAGCGCCCCCACGGGGCGAATCGTCGTGGTTTGCGCTTCGCCGCCACAGGCGACCAGACCAGTCAGCGCAAGCAGCGCGGCCAGCCCACAGATGGCCCATCCCGAGACGCTGGGCCGCTGCGAATCCTTCAAAAGCGCTCCTGGCTTGAAAACGGGTTGAAGGCGACTCATTCGGATGACACCTTTGCGGCCGTTGGGTTCGTCTCTCATGCCCTCATTCGCGCTGGGCAAAGGCAATGCCGGCCAGAATCAGCACCAGCGCCACCACCGCATTCCATTGCAGGCGCTCCCCGAGGAACAGCATACCCAGGCCGACCGCCCAAAGCGGAATCAGGTAGTTGATCTGTGACAGAAAGGTCGGTCCGGCGAGGGTAATCAACTTGAAATAACCGACGGTGGCCGCGGCGGTCGAAAACAGACCCAGTGTTGCAATCGCCATCAAAGCGCCTGGCGGCACATCGACGGGCACCCCCAATGGCACACTCATCGGCGCACTGAACAATGCCGCAAAGCCGAGCACCACCGCCGAGGTGATCCACACATCCACTGCCGGACGATGGCGCGCGAGAATCGTATTGACCGCGTAGGCGAGCGCGCCACCCAGAATGGCCAGTTGCGCAAGCAGGACCTCTCCCGAACCACCCAGTTGAACCAGCGCCTGCGGGCCGACCAGCACCACGATACCCACGAACCCGATCACGAACCCGAGGATCCTGTTTCGCCGCATGCGCTCGCCCTCGACGAAGAAATGCGCAAGCACCAGGGTGGCAAGCGGCATGATCGCCATCAGAATGCCTGCGAGCCCGCTGTCGACCCGTTGCTGACCCCAGGTGATCAGCATGAAAGGCAGGACGTTGCCCACGCCTGCCATCAAGGCGAGGTAAAGCCAGGCGCGCCCGCCGCGGGGCATGCCGCGCCCAAGCACCACAGCAACTGCTGCCAGTACGCAAGCGGCAAGCACCAGCCGCCCGGTCACCACCTGCGCAGGTGCGAGGCTGATCACCGCAATCTTGGTCAACAGGAACGAACTGCCCCACATCGCGACCAGCGCGAACAGCAGCAGCCAGTGACTCAAGGGATGGCGCATACCGGCTCCCTGCCGACACCGATACTCTGCGGCGCAAGCATCAACGGCCGCCCGCACCGAACAGCGTCAGCTCGCCGGTCTCCTCGAGGGTAAGCCGCTGCGGCAGGCCGGCCACATCCAGACGGGCACGGAAGACATAAACGAGACGGTCGCGACCCGCATCCGTGAGCAAGTCGTTGAGCAGGCGAACGCTGCCGAGCAGATTCACGCCGGCCTGCAACTCGATCTCGGATTCCGCATAGGGCGGCACTCTCGCGAGGTTGCCGGCGACACCCGTGAGCAATCGCTGCCCCTCGAGTTCGACGTCATAGCTGATGCCACGCAGATCGATCGCCACCGGATTCGGGTTGATCACCCGCAGACCGATGAGAAAGCGCGGCGACAGTCCCTCACTCGGCAGCAAGCGAAAACTGTCGAGAGTGACTGTAGGGGCCTCGAACGGTCCGCCCCGGATTCCAGAGCATGCCGCCAGCGTCAAGCCGCCGAGCGCGATCAAAACACGACGTCTGTCGAAGCTCATCAAATATCTCCATCTGGTACACGGCATCCGTCATCGGTGGACGGCGCACAGCTTGAGCATGATTATCCCGCGTTCGGGCCAGCAGGTGTGAAACCGGATTTCTCGGTGCGCATCAACCCCATGTAACATGGCAACCGCCTTGTCTGCGCCCGTGACGCCTGACCGTCGCGCCAGACGCACACTCGAACACGTCCAACCGAGGCTTCTAGGATGACCGGCCATCGCCGCACCCTCACATCGTTGCGCCTGCCGCTTGCCTTCGCGCTGGCCGCAGGCCTCGCCGGCTGCGGCGATCGCCCGCCCGATGACACCACCAGCGTCAGCGCGGCAGCAGTCTCCTCGGAGCCCGAATTCAGGCTCGACGTGCCCTTTGTTCCGTCGCCACACGAGATCGTCGCCAGCATGCTCGAGATGGGTGAGGTGGGACCGGCAGATCATGTGATCGACCTGGGCTCTGGCGACGGACGCATCGTCATCGCCGCGGTGCGTGACCGCGGTGCACGCAGCGCCGAGGGCATCGACCTCGACCCGCAGCGCGTTACCGAGGCGCGTGACAACGCAGTTGCCGCGGGCGTGGACGATCGGACACGGTTCGAACAGAGGAATCTGTTCGAAAAGGACTTCTCGAACGCTACAGTGCTCACCCTCTACCTGACCCAGGACATCAACCTGCGTCTGCGACCGCGCATCCTCGATACGCTCGCACCCGGCAGCCGCATCGTGTCGCACGTCTTCGACATGGGTGCCTGGGTGCCGGATCGTCAGGCAGAGATGGGTTCGGTCAACATTTACGCATGGACTGTACCGACACGCGTCGAGGGGCGCTGGGAAGTCACTCGGGAGAGCGAAGCGTCTGGCACCCTGGAGCTCGAACAAAGCTTCCAGATGATCGGCGGCACCGCAAGCCACGAGGCGGAGGCGTTGGCGATTCTCCGCGGGCGTGTCAATGGCGCGCAGGTGAGCTTTCAACTGGGAAAGCATGTGCTTTCCGGCAGGGTTGACGGCGATCGCATGACGTTCTCGGCCGAGGACGGCGCTCGCTGGGAAGCCGTGCGTACATCAAGCCCCTCGAATACGACCTCAACACCCCAGTGATGGAGAATCCAGGTGGCACGCATCACCATAGAACAACCCGAACAACACGCATTTTCGACAGAACTCGAGATCTACCTCACCCATATCAACCATGCTGGGCATGTTGACAACGCCCTGTTGCTGAGCCTGGTCTCCGAAGCACGCCAGCGCTTCTTCAAGTCGATGGGCTACAGCCAGAACGATGTCGACGGTGTGGGCATCATCGTGGCCGATGCCGCTGTTCAGTATCTTTCCGAGGCTTTTCACGGCGAAATCCTGGTGGTCGAGATGAGCGCGCTCGACTTCAACAAATACGGCTGCGACCTCGTCTGGCATGTACGTGAGCGCGAAAGCGCGCGCGACGTGGCCAAGGGCAAGACCGGTATCGTCTTCTTCGACTATGCGGACCGGCGCATCACGCCGGTGCCCACGGCTTTTCGAATCCGCGCCGAGGGATCTCAGCGCGGCTGAAAGCCGATCATCGCATCCACCACGGAAAGTGCTTCCGTCGCGCTCGACCCGGGTTGCCGGCTCAGTTTGGACCCGGCCGAGAGAAAGGACTCGATCGGCTCCGGCCTGCCGACCGCATGGCCCTGGGCGAAGTTCGCCCCGTGGGCACGCGGCCAATCTATCGTCGCCGGGTTTTCGACGAACCCGGCAATGGTGCTGAGCGACAGCGTCTCCGCAACGCGGGTGATCGACGCCATGATCGCCTGATCCACCGGAGACAGAGCAGTGTCAGCAATGCCGCCAACGCGAAGCAAGCCAGATGCTGTCTGACTTTTGACGAAATACGGCAAAAATGCGCTTCAGTTGGCGGGCTCAACCCGCAGAATGCGGCCATTCGACTCATCGAGCAGATATAGCAGCCCATCAGGCCCCTGGCGTACGTCGCGAATCCGGCCGCCCACCTCGGTCAATAGTCGCTCCTGATGCGTGACCCGGCCACCGTCGAGCACGAGCCGGAACAGGGACTGACCACGCAAAGCGCCCACGAAGAGATTGCCCTGCCACTCGGCAATCCGGTCGGCGGTGTAGAAGGCCATGCCGGACGGCGCGATCGACGGGGTCCACTGCACGACCGGGGCCTCGACATCATCCCTCTCCGTGGCCTCACCGATGCGCGCACCGGTCACGTACTCACGACCGTAGGTCACGACAGGCCAGCCGTAATTGCCACCCGCGACTCCGACATTCACCTCGTCACCGCCTTGTGGGCCATGCTCGTGGGTCCACAACACCCCGGTTTCGGGGTGCAGCGCCGCCCCCTGGATATTGCGATGACCGTAGGACCAGATCTCAGGCAGCACGCCGGCCTGGCCCACGAAGGGGTTGTCATCCGGAACCGAGCCATCGGGCATGATGCGCACCACCTTGCCAATGTGGTTATCCAGGGTTTGCGCCTGATCACGATGGAAGAAACGGTCACCCAGCCCTACGAAGAGACTGCCATCCGGCGCGAATACAATGCGGGAGCCAAAATGGTGTCGTCCCGAGGGGTCGTCACGTTGAGCAAACACCTGCTCCAGTTGCGAAAGCGTCAGCGCCTCAGCGTCCAGCACAGCGCGCGCAACCGTGGTGCGCGCGCCGCGCCCGGTTGGCTCGGCATAGGAAAAATAAACACGGCCGTCGGCCTCGAAATCAGGACCGAGCACCACATCCAGCAAGCCGCCCTGACCGCTCGCATGCACGCGCGGCACACCCTCGAGCGGTGCTGAGACGCTCCCGTCACCCGTCACAATCCGCATCTGTCCGGGCCGCTCGGTCACCAGCATGCGTCCGTCGGGCAGAAATGCGAGCCCCCAGGGCGTTTGCAAGCCCTCCGCCACCGTCACGACCGCCAACGCGCCGGCCTCACTGGCGACACGCTGCTGCGCCCAAGCGGCGCCGACGGACACCAGTGCACAGACGAACGCCAGCGTACGAGCGCCAGAGCCCGCCCAGGAAGTGAAGAAAAGCATGGTCATTCCTCCTTGTTGCCGCCACGGCATTGAACAAAACGTCATAAACACCGGACAACGCCCGGGTCGTACCAGTTCAGACTTCCCAATGATCAGAATCAAGCCTGGCCGGCCTCATGGGGCACAATAGCGCCCGACACACGCTTTACGGACACTGCAATGAAAAAACTTGTGACAACCGGCATCGTCGTCATTCTGGCGATACTGGTGCTGCCAGTCGTCTGGGTGATGCTGGACGACAAAGGCGCGGACATGGAAGCCATCGCCATGCTTCCCTGGCAAATCGAGCCCCTGCCCGATGGCGGCAGCCGGGTGTTCGGTCTGACCCTTGGGGAGAGCCTGATCGGCGACGCCCGTGCCCGGTTCGGCCCAGACGTCGATATCGCGATCGTCGCCCCGCGCGACCGCGCTCCGTTGCTGGAGGCCTACTACGAGTCAGTGAATGCCGGGTTCATCACCGGCAAGCTCATCCTCACCGCAGATATTCAGGACGACGAGCTGACCGCCATGCGCGAGCGTGCGCTCAAGGAGTCCTACATGGAGAGCGTGACGCGCAAGGTCACGCTACGCCCGGAGGATGTACAGCGCGCTCGCGAAGCCCCGATCCGCGTGATCACCTTCATTCCGTCCGCTCGGCTTGACGAAACCGTGATCCGGCAACGCTTTGGCGAACCTGCCAAGCGGGTCAGGCGTGACAATGAACTCGAACACCTCCAGTACCCCGAATTGGGGCTCGACATTGCGATCGGGCAACGCGGCCAGGCAGTCATGCAGTATGTTGCGCCGCGACAGTTCGACCTGCTGGCGGTTCCGGAAGCCCATGCCGAGTTCGCGGCAGACTGAGAGCGTGCGCTCCACACTGCTGCGCATCGCCTTCGTGGCTGCCCTGCTGTCCAGCTTCGCGGTGGCGCTACTGCCCAGTCCAGACCTCCCCCCGACGGTCGACCATGCGGACAAGCTCTTCCATTTTCTCGTCTATTTCGGTCTGGGCGTGCTTGGCTTGTGCGCCTGGCCGCGACACACACTCCGTGTCTGCCTGCTCCTTCTCGGCCACGGCGCGTTGGTCGAAATCGCACAATCGCTCACCGACTATCGCCAGGGCGACATCTGGGACTGGCTGGCCGACGCCGCCGGGGCACTGGCCGCGCTGTTGCTGCATCGCCTGTTCACCCGTTCGCGGCGCACCAACCGACGCTGATCCGACGATGGATCTGACTCAGATCATGACTTGACACGGCCAGAAAGAGACACATGGCCCAAGCCTGCAGGCCTGCGCGATTCGCGCTAGACTGCGGCACTACCAGCCGCTTGGACACCACGAGGATACGCGCCGATGGATCGCATGGCCTTCACCCGCCCCATTCACGTCACGACATGGATGGCCGTCTTTCTCGCACTGGTCGCAGCCCTCGCGGCCTTTCTGGTCCCGCAACTCAAGCACGTATTCATGGCCAACATGGCCTTCAACGGCGTGATCCTGTTCGTGCTCGCGATCGGCATCCTCGTCAATCTGCGCCAGGTCTGGCGCCTGCAGCGCGAAGTGCTTTGGATCGACAGCTTCAGCACCTCCGATCCCGACAAGCCGCAATACAGCCGCCCCGTCCTGCTTGCTCCGATGGCAAAAATGCTCTCCAGCCGCGATCGCGGCCGGCTGAACCTGTCTCCAGCCTCGATGCGCACCATACTCGACAGTGTCCAGATTCGCCTCGAGGAGCAACGGGACCTGAGCCGCTACCTCATCGGCGTACTCATTTTCCTGGGACTGCTGGGTACCTTCTGGGGCCTGTTGGTCACGATCCGCTCGGTGGGCGAAATCATCGCTGGGATGAGCGGCGGCACCGACGTCGTCGCAATGTTCGAGGAACTCAAGGCCAAGCTCGAGCAACCGCTCGGCGGCATGGCGACCGCCTTCTCGACCTCGCTGTTCGGCCTTGCCGGGTCGCTCGTGGTCGGCTTTCTCGACCTGCAGTCCGGCCATGCACAGAACCGCTTCTATAACGAACTCGAGGAATGGCTCTCCAACAGCACCCGGATTCCCTCGAGCATGGGCGGGGATGGCGAAGGCAGCGTACCCGCCTATGTCCAGGCGCTGCTGGAACAGACTGCGGAAAGCCTCGACCGCATGCAACGCTCGATAGGCGAGTCCGAGCGTGAGCGGCGGGCGACCGTAGACCAGTTGTCCGAACTCAATCACCAACTCAACCGATTGACCGAGATGATCAGTCGCGAGTCCCGCGGCTTGTCGTCGGTCACCGAAACCCAGGAAGACTTGCGTGCTCTGGTAAGGCAGATTGCGAGCCGGCCAAGCGAGAGTGCACAGTTCTCGGAAGATCTGCGCTCCGAGTTGCGCCTGATGTCACGTACCATCGCCGCCGCGCTCACTGGCGGCAAAAAGCTGGACTGACCGCCATGGCCGTGCTCTCCCGACGTCGCCGGGCGCTGGATTTCTGGCCTGGTTTCGTGGACGCCATCTCCGCGCTGCTGATGGTGATGGTGTTCGTCATTCTGATCTTCGTCATCGGCCAGTTCGTGCTGTCCGATGCGGTCTCGGGCCGCGACCGGGCGCTCGACCGGCTCAATGCCGAACTCGCGCTGCTGGTCGACACCCTGACCATGGAGAGCAAGGCCCGCGCCACTGCCGAAGCGCAGATAGGCGAACTGCGCGCCACGCTCGCCCGGCTCGGCGAGGAGCGCGATCGCCTGATGCTCGATCTCGAGCGCGCGGGCGAAGAACGGGCCGCCCTGACCGGCATCTTGGAACAGACGCGCAGCGCGCTGGCTGCAACCGAGTCGGATCTGGCAGAGCAGGAAGAACTCGCCGCGCGCCTGATTGCCGACATTTCGGTGCTCGAACGCATGAAGAGCGAACTCGAGACGGAGGTGGCGCGGCTCGCAAGCGATCTCGACACATCGGAGCGCGGGCTCAAGGATCAGGTCGAAGTCTCGGAGCGTGCGCTGGCCCAGGTCGAAATGCTCAACCGCCAGGTGGCCGAAGTCCGCCTGCAACTCGAGCAACTCAACGCCGCGCTCGCCGCCGCCGAGGCTAACGTGGCCGAGCGCGACCTGGAGATCGAGGATCTAGGCCGGCAGCTGAATCTCGCACTCGCCGCCAGGGTCCAGGAGCTGGCGAGATTCCGCTCGGAATTCTTCGGCCGCCTGCGCGCCGTGCTCGGCGAGCGCGACGATATCCAGATCGTCGGCGACCGCTTCGTGTTCGCCAGCGAGGTGCTCTTCGCCACCGCCTCCGACGAGGTCAGCGAGGACGGTCTGCGTCAGCTGCTGCGCCTCGCGGAAACGCTCCAGACCATCGCCGAGGACATCCCAGAGGATCTGCCCTGGGTACTTCAGGTAGATGGACATACCGACCGCCGCCCGATCTCCACCGCCCGTTTTCCGTCGAACTGGGAGCTGAGCACCGCGCGCGCGCTGGCGATCGTCAAATTCCTGCGCGACCAGGGCGTCCCCGCGCAACGACTCGCAGCCACCGGCTACGGCGAATACCATCCGCTCGATCCGGCCGACACCGCCGAGGCTTTTGCGCGCAACCGCCGAATCGAGCTCAAGCTGACCAGCCGCTGAGCCCTGCAAGGAGGAGCAACGCAGCCAGGCGGCGGGCGACCGGGCACTTCCAACCGAGGTTTCCAGGTTGAAGTCCTGCCAACGGTCATGGAATCAGTTCGCCCCGGATCATGAAAGCCGCCATGACCGTTTCCCTCACCCCCTCTCCCGCAAGCAGGACAGGGGAGCTTAGTGAGTCGCCGCGGCGACTTTCACCCTAAAAGCGATTCGCCACCCTGACCGCGCCGACAACGGAAAGCCCATGAGCCAAGCCCCAAGCCCTGCGGAACAACCCTGCAGCCTGCTGACGCTCGACGGCGTCCGCCTCGCTTATCGCCTCACGCGACGCGACGCATCACGCCAGGCCCTGGTCTTGTTGCACGGCATGGCAAGCAACATGACGCGCTGGAGCGAGTTCGTCGCCAGCACGCGGCTTGGTGAAAACTGGGATCTGCTGCGCCTTGATCTGCGCGGCCATGCCGGCTCGACCAGCCACGGGCGCATCGGCATGGACGTATGGTGTGCGGACCTCGCTGCGATAATGGAGGCCGAGGCGATTCCCGACGCGATCCTCGTGGGGCATTGCATGGGGGCCAACCTAGCCCTGCACTTCGCCGACAAGTACCCCGGAAGGGTGCGCGCACTGGTGCTCATCGAACCGATGTATCGCGAGGCGCTGACCGGAACGCTCGCCCGCTCGGCCCGATTTCGTCCACTCATCTCGCTCGCGGTGCCGGCGCTGCGCCTCATGGCCGGACTGGGGCTTTACCGCCGAAACCTGCCACCGATCGATCTCGCCACGCTGGACCAGGAAGCGCGAGCACACATGGCAGCGGAAAAGGCCGACTTTCCCAGCCAGCGCTATACCTCGCCTTTCGAGGATTTGAGGCACTTCCCGCTGCTCACCTACGTGCAGGACATGCTCGCGGTCACCGACCCGCTCCCGCCACCGACGAGCATTCGAGCGCCCGCGCTCGTGATGCTGTCGCAGGGCAGCGGTTTCGCCAGCCCGACGCTTACCGCCCGCCTGCTCGAGGGCTTACCGCAGGGTCGCATCGAGCAATTGGACGCGGAACACTGGATTCCCACCGAACAGCCGGATGCGATGCGCACCCTCATCGAGCAGTGGTGCGACCGGTACACAGCAGGGGAAAGCGGTCAGCAGACCTGACAGGCCTCCACCGGCAGACCCCGCGCAATCCAGCCCGGTCCGGATCTGCTGCCGATCATGCCCTCGGGCACATGGCGCACGTTGGTGAAACCCATCTCGGTGAGGATCGGCTGCAGTCGGCTGGTGCGGTTGCCGGTACGGCAGATGAGCACGATGGGCGCGTCCAGGTCGTTGCCGACCGTCGCATAGACCTCGCGCGCGAAACCGGGCAACCCCTGCGGGTGGAGCATGTTGATCGTGTTCACCCCCTTGGCCACACCGGTCTGGCGCCATTCTTCGGGCCGCCGGATGTCGATGAGGGTGATCTCGCCCGTCTCTGCAAGCGCGAAAGCGTCTGCAGCGTTGATACCGGCGTCTCGCTCGTCGGCGCATGCTGCCAGCGCGAAGGCGCATAAAATGCCGATCAGGAGGATTTTCAATCTCATCATACGGTTCTCAGTAATGCGGTGGAATCTCGTCGCGCAAATCACGCTGAGCAGCCGCCGGCAAATTGTCCAGCTTGTCCGCGAGCCGCTTGACTTGCGCTTGCAGCCGGTCGATCTGCTCCTGTTGACGGAAAACCGTGCGGTTGAGTTCATCGAGCAAGTCCTCCGAAAAACAGAGCTTGCTCTCGATACGTTCGAGACGCTCGTCGTCCATGGCTTCAGTCTCCACTCGTGTCACTCGCCTCGCCCGCTGTCGTTTGCACGGCGGCAATCATCGCGGCACGGGTTTCCGGGGTCTCCAGGCTGATGGTGCCGAGCGCCGAACTGCGGAAATCGTCAAGCAGGATCAAGGATGCCTTTTCCAGATCAAGCCCGCCGCCCTTTATCAGGCAGCCACGCCGGCGCGCGATCGCCTCGATCAGCGCAGGCCCATCCAGTTCAGCCGGGTCGATCCTGTAGCGCGCCGCCAGCCGGTCCGGATAGCGTGCGAGCAAAAGCTCGGCGAGAAAGGTCGCCACCTCCTCGTCGATCACCGCGTTGCGACCAATCGCGTGACATGCTGCAAGCATGAAGCCGTCGGAGTCGAATCCGATCTTGGGCCACATCATGCCCGGTGTGTCGGTGATGGTCATGTGATCGCCCAGATCGAAGGTCTGCTGCGACTTGGTCACCGCAGGCTCGTCCCCGACCTTGGCCACCCGTCGCTTGAGCAGGGCGTTCATCAGGGTCGACTTGCCCACGTTCGGGATGCCCATGATCATCATCCGCAAGGGCTTCGTGCCGTCGTTGCGATGCGGCGCGATTTTCTGGCAAAGCTTCGGCAGCCTCGCCACCTCTGCGGGTTTTTTGCAGCACAGGGCGATCGCGGTAACCCCATCCTGGCGGTTGAACTCGTCCAGCCAGTCCTTGGTCGCCGCCGCATCGGCAAGATCGGATTTGTTCAGCACCCGAAGACACGGACGCTGCCGGAACTCGCGCAGTTCGCGAATCATCGGGTTGCTGCTCGCCATCGGAATGCGTGCATCGAGCACTTCGATGACGACGTCGGTACGTGCGAGTGTCTCTGCCGCGCGCTTGCGCGCCGAGGTCATGTGACCGGGGAACCACTGGATCGGCATGGGGACGAAATCTCGGACTAAACCGGGATTATCCCCGATTCGACTAAAATCGGCTCATCGCATCCGGCTCATGACGCCGCCAGCGACATCAGCAAATCGGTTATC
>CAYTAY010000008.1:452-16742 GCA_964435845.1 uncultured Azoarcus sp. | reverse complement strand
CGGCTCATCGCATCCGGCTCATGACGCCGCCAGCGACATCAGCAAATCGGTTATCAGCACAATCAGGCCGGCCCCCAGGGTCAGGACGGTAATCACTGTGATGCCATCTTTCATGGCGTTATACCTCCGGTTGGTTTTCACGCTTTTCGCCTTTCTGCGGAGTATGCACCGACTCTGACGTGACAGGAAATGACTGGAATCAATTCGGGTGCATCGCGGCTTCAGGGTCCTGAGACCGCGATCGCAACCACGCGCGGGAAGACCCACAACGGGTCTTGGTGCAGAATGCTGGTTTTACTTTGCAGGGCACCCCAATGAACCGGGACGAAGTACTGGCCGCGATGCGGCTGTGGCTCGAGAAGGCGGTGATCGGGCTTGAGTTGTGCCCGTTCGCCAGACAGGTCTATGTGCGTGATCAGGTGCGGCTTGTCGTCAGTGAGGCCCGACATCTGGATGCCTTTCTCGAGCAATTGGACGACGAACTCGAGCTCCTCGTCGAGACCGATCCGGCGAAGATCGACACTACGCTGCTGATCCACCCGACGCTGTTCGCCGACTTCGAGACCTTCAACGAGGTGGTCGGCATCGCCGAGGAAGCGGTCCTCGAGCATGAACTCGACGGTGTTCTGCAGGTAGCGAGCTTTCATCCGCGCTTCCGCTTCGAGGGCACCGATGAAGACGACATCGGCAATTACACCAACCGCGCGCCCTTCCCCACCCTGCACCTGATCCGGGAAGACAGCCTCGCCAAGGCGCTTGCGTCCTTCCCGGGCGACCCGGAAGAGATCTACAAACGCAACATCGAAACACTCGAAAAACTGGGCTACGAGGGCTGGCGCAAGCTCGGCCTTTACGACGCGGCGGAAGAGCCGAAATGAGCCGCAAGCCGCGCCACTCGACGACGGCCCACACCCAGCCGGATGCTGCGGAGCAACTTGCGGACCAGTTGCGCCCGGGTCAGTCGATCGAGCTGCTCAAGGCCCTGCACATCTTCACTCGCGACGGCCGGATCAACCAGGACAGCCGCCGCAAGCTCAAGCAGGTACTGCACCTTTACAACTTCATCGAGCCGCTGATGCAGCAAGTGATGGAGGAGCGCGGGGAACTGACGTTGGTGGATCACGGCGCAGGCAAGTCCTATCTCGGCTTCATCCTCTACGACCTCTTCCTGAAGTCGCGCGAAGCCGGCGAGATCCACGGCATCGAAACCCGGGAAGAACTCGTCCAACGCTCTCGCGAACTGGCGGACGAACTGGGCTTCACGCGCATGTCCTTTTATGCGCTGACAGTCGAAGAATCCATTGGCGCCAGGACACTGCCGGTAAAGATCGACATCGTGACCGCCCTGCACGCCTGCAACACCGCAACAGACGACGCGATCCGTTTCGCGCTGACGAAACGGGCGAGCCATATCGTGCTGGTACCCTGCTGCCAGGCCGAGTTGGCCGCAGCGCTGCGCGCGAACAAGGCGGAGGCGCTGGCCGCGACGCCGCTGGCCGAAATCTGGCGTCACCCGATCCATACCCGAGAGTTCGGCAGCCACCTGACAAACGTGCTGCGCTGTCTGCTGCTCGAGGCCCACGGCTACAGCGTGACGGTGACCGAACTGGTCGGTTGGGAGCACTCGATGAAGAACGAGCTCATCGTCGCCCGCGCGACCGGTCAGCGCCGTGGCAACGCCCGTGCCCGGGCGCAGGCAATCCTGTCGGCGTTCAAGCTGGAGAGTCTGCGGGAGCGGTTTCTGTATTGAACCTAGAAACCTCGGTTGAAGCTGTGGTGATCTTGGACCGCGTCCACGCCTCAGGATGGCCTCTTTCGTCGTATTTCACGCACATCCCGAAGCGAATGCCCAAAAATTGATCTCGGCAAAGTTTTTGGCTCGCTATGGCGTCTATCCTGACGGACGCCTAACCGGAAACGGAGCCATGCCATGCTCAACATCCCCCTGCCAGTCTACGTCGCCTTTTTCTTCTTCCTGGGCGCGATGCTGTTGCTCGAGTTGCACGTGCGCTACCGGCGCAAGCAGGAGCAACTGCCGGAACTCACGGACTACCTCTCAGCGCATGCTTTGCAGAAGCCGACCTGTAATAGCTGCGGCAGCGAGGTGATGCACGAAATCGGTTTTCTGCACTGCGACGACCCGAAACGCATCGTCTCCTGCGGCAAGTGCAAGACCTTGCTGTACCGCTATGAATGCGCTGAACTTGCGGCAAAGGAAGCCCAGGAGGCGGCCTGACGCCAAAGGCTGGAGAAATCAAGGCACAATCACGGCACGAACGACTTTTGTCTCGATGCCGTGAATTTTGACTCCAGACCGTACTCTGCCGCCTGCGACCGCAACAAAGGCCCAATCCTCGAGATATTGAGGCAATACCTCGCGCACCCGCGATCGGTGCTGGAAGTCGGCAGCGGCACCGGCCAGCACGCGGTGCACTTCGCCGCCCACTTGCCACATGTTCTCTGGCAATGCTCGGATCGCCGGGAGAATCTTCCCGGCATCGCGGCATGGCTGGATGAGGCTCGACTGCCGAATACGCCCCCGCCCCTGGCGCTGGACGTAAGCGGCCAATGGCCGGCAACACGCTTCGACGTGGTCTATTCGGCCAACACCCTGCACATCATGAGTTGGCAGGAAGTCGAGGCTTTTTTTGCAGTCCTGCCCGACGTCGCGCAAGCCAACGCCATGCTGCTGATCTATGGTCCGTTCCGCTACGATGGCCGGCACACCAGCGACAGCAACGCAGCCTTCGACGCCTCGCTGCGCCGCGAAGTGCCACACCGTGGCATCCGTGATTTCGAGGCGGTCGACCAGTTGGCGAGCGCAGTTGGCTTCGTCTTGCAGGCAGACCACGAAATGCCGGCCAACAACCGCTGCCTGGTATGGCAGTTGCACTCAGCACCCGGTCCGGCGCAGGCAAGATGAAACTGGAAACCTGCTATCACGCCTGCTCGGCCGGCGACACGCTGCACGGCGAGCACACCTCGCCATCGCGCAAACTGGTGCTGCACATGCTGCATGGCAACGGCTTTTGCGGACGAACGTATTCGCCGATGCTCGAGACGCTTACCCAAGACTTCGATCTCTTTCTGAGAGCGATGTGCAAGGCCACGGCGATTTCGATCACGGCGGGCGCTTTCACGGCTGGAATCGGACCACCATGCGATCAGAAACGGTAAGGGTCTTGATCCTCGGCGCCGCCGGTCGGGACTTCCATAACTTCAACACGGTCTTCAGGGACGACTCCACGCACCGGGTGGTCGGCTTTACTGCCACGCAAATCCCGGATATCGCCGACCGATGCTACCCGCCCGAACTCGCCGGCCCACGCTACCCAGAGGGCATCCCGATCTTCGCTGAGACGCATCTCGTTCGGCTGATCGCCGAACTCAGTGTGGATCTGTGCGTGCTCGCCTACAGCGATGTGACCTACCAGCATGTGATGCACCTGGCGGCACTGGCCAATGTCGCCGGCGCCGATTTCTCCCTGCTTGCGCCGGCTCGCAGCATGCTCTCCAGCCGAAAGCCAGTCATCGCGGTGGTGGCCACCCGCACCGGCACCGGCAAGAGCCAGACCTGCCGGGCGCTCGTATCGCGTCTGTCGGCGCGCGGGCTGCGTGTGGTGACGGTGCGGCATCCCATGCCCTACGGCGACCTTGCCGCACAGCGCCTGCAGCGTTTCGCACGCCTGGCGGACCTCGACACCCATGCCTGCACGATCGAAGAGCGCGAAGAATACGAGCCGCACATCGAAGCCGGCAACGTAATCTACGCGGGCGTGGATTACGCCAAGATACTGGCCGCTGCGGAAAACGACCCGGACGGTTGCGACCTGATTCTTTGGGATGGCGGCAACAACGACTTTTCCTTCTTCCGGCCGGACCTGACGGTGACGGTAACCGACCCGCAACGGGGCACCGATGCGCTCGACCATTACGCTGGCGAGATCAACCTGCGCCTGGCCGATGTGGTGCTGATCAACAAGATCGACTCGGCGTCCCCGGAAGCCCTGCGACGAACCGAAGCAACCATTGCGGCGACCAACCCCACTGCGACCGTGGTAAGAGCGGAGTCACGCATCAGCGTCGACACGCCGGAGCGCATCACCGGCAAGCGGGTGCTGGTGGTCGAGGACGGCCCGTCGCTGACTCATGGCAATCTGCCCTTCGGCGCCGGATTTCTCGCGGCGCAGCGATTTGGTGCCGCCGAGATCGTCGATCCGCGCCCCTGGGCAGTGGGTAGCCTCGCCCGCATGTTCGCGCTATGGCCACGACTCGGGCCGGTATTGCCCGCGATGGGTTACAACAGTCTGCAGCGCGCCGAGTTGGAAGCGACGATTCGAGCCTGTGACGTGGACACCGTGATCATCGGCACGCCGATCGACCTCGGCCGTGTCCTCGAGATCGACAAGCCGGCGACCCGGGTACGCTACGCTCTGGTCGAAACAGGCGAGCCGAACCTGGATGGGGTACTGGACACGTTTCTCCTCCGCAAAACCGCTCAGAGCGGATAGAGGCGATCAGGCTCGATGCTGACTGTGTGCTCGCCGTCCGAAAACCACACATGCCCGTCCTGAACACTGGCCTGCAACCGCATGCTGCGCTGACACAGGCCAGCCAGTTCGCCGGCGCTTTCGGCACTTATCCTGACGACCTTGAGGTTATCCAGGCGCGTAACCCGATTGCGCACGCCCTGCCACCAGGTATCGGCCATTCTCGCGTAAGGCATGATGACCACCGCGTCGGCCCGGACGCAGGCTTTGCGAATCCATTTTTCGTCCGGCTGGCCGACGTCGATCCAGCGACGGATTTCGCCGCCGTAGTCGATCTGCCAAAGATCGGCTTCGTCGTCGGCGCACAGACCCTTGCCGAAACCCAGGCGCTCGTCCGCGTAAAGCGCGAACGCCAGCACCCGCATCATCATGCGCTCCTCGGTTTCCGAGGGGTGGCGGGCAATGGTCAGCGCATAAGTCGCAAAATGGTTGCGGTCCATGTCGGCAACCGCAAGCTCGACCTTGTGGATCGTCGACTTGAGCGCCATCAGTGCACCCGGCCACCGCCCTGGCGGGCCGCCTGTTGCCATTCGATGACCGAGCGCGCCGCGTGCGCCATGACCAGGTCGCGTTTGTCGGCCGGCAGTTCGCGCGCCAGAGCCTGAAACAAGGCCTCGTTGCTGTCGCGCGCAAGGCCTTCGGTCGCCAGCGACTCGGCGAGGCAACGGATCTGGATGTAAGCGACCGAATCGGCCACCAGACGCCAGCCCAGCATCGGCATCATTCTCACCAGACTTACCATCATACCGCCGAGGTGGCTGAGCACCGCGTCCGCTTCTTCGCGGCTTTCACAGGCCATCATCGCGTGCCATAGCGCAAGGTGTATCGCCCGGCGCAGCTCGATCTTGAAGTCGATCGCGTTGCCCTCGACGGCGTCCAGTGCCTCGAAATGGCGTTGAAAGCGTGCCTCGGCGCGCTCGTCCAGTGCGTTGCGAACCGCGCCGACGAGTTCGCTCAAGCCCGGAATAGCGGCCAGGCCGAATGCCTGACTATAGGCGAGACCCCACTGATCCACGCCGGCGATCACCAGCGCGAGGCGCAGTGCGGAGGCATCGTCATCCTGCGCCTGTGCTGCCCAGTCGAGCAGGGTTTTCGAAAGTGCTTCGACGCCCTGGATTCTTGCCGCCTCGCTTTCGCCCACCGTCAAGCGAAACACACGGGCGAAGGCGTCCTGAGCGCTGAGCGCCGCCTGGCGCTGGATGTCGGCTGGCGCAAGCGCAGCGAGTGCGTCAGGCGGAATCGGGCTGGGTTTGCTGGGGGCGGTGTCGGTCATGGCTGTGGTCTGACGCATTTCGGAGAAAACGCGCATTCTGACCGCTCAGCCAGCGAGGAGCAAATCGCGCCCAGCGTCGAGGTCCGCCTCAGCCCCAGTTCAACAGAGAAGCACGCTGCTGCTGATGAACACGTGGCGCCACCACACCCTCTGCCAATTCTTTCAACAGGCTGTGGAAACGCATCGCGTCCTCCTCGGTGAAGCCTCGCTTGAAATCGGTCAGCACAAGACGCGAGCGGGTCACCCAGTTGCCAGGCGCATCGTCGAGCGCGCACCAGGCTGCGGTGGCTGGATCGGGATGATGCTGGCCCAACCAGAGCATGGCTTCGCGCTCGCGCAAACCGTGCAACTCGATGCCTTTCTTCGGGATCATATGCGGCGTCGTGCCGGCGATTCTGGGGCGGATATCCTCAGAGAAGCGGCTGACGAGCTTGGACAGCGAAAAAAGCATACGCCAGTCCGACGAGATCACGATGCGCGCCTTCGGGTGCGCCCGCACTACCGCTTCGATCAACGGCAGGCTACGGAAGTCCTCGACCTCACCCCAGGGATGGGTGACGCCGTCGAAGTCCATGAAGATGAAGGTGGGGCGTGACATGTTCGCACTCGCTCCGAGATGGATGCGTCTTCGACCACAAAAACAACCGTATATTGCATTGCACCATAGTCTACCTGCAAGTTGCGAACTCAAATGTGAATTACTTGACCTTTGCGCAAAAAGTTCCGCGCCAACCGGGCCAGGGCTTGTGTTGCCCAACTCTACATGTTTGAATTGTTGCACTGCAAATAGAACGACGGAGTGCGCGCAAATGAAACCCATTGTTGGCCTCGAAGGCAAAGTCGGCCTCATTACCGGCATCGCTAATGAAAAATCCATCTCCACCGGCGTGGCCGACGCCTGCGCAGAGGCCGGTGCGACCCTCGTCATCACCTACCAGAACGAAAAGACCCGCGCCTTCATCGAGCCAGTCATCAACCGTCTAGGCGTCAAGGATGTCTATCTCATGGACGTGACCCAGCCCGAAACCTTGCAAGCGGTCGGCGAGGCCATCGCAGAGCGCTTTGGCAAGCTCGACTTCGCGGTGCACAGCATGGCCTTCGCCAAGCGCGACGACCTGCATGGACGCGTGGTCGACACCTCCTCCGACGGTTTTGCGCTGGCAATGGACGTTTCCACTCATTCATTCGTGCGCATGGCGCGCATGGTCGAACCCTTGATGGAAAAAGCCGGCGGCGGCTCCCTGATCACGATGACTTATCTCGGCAGCGAAAAGGTGATCCCCAACTACGGAGTGATGGGGCTGTGCAAGGCCGCGCTGGAGGCGGCAACACGATATCTGGCAGCCGAGTTGGGCAGCAAGCAGATTCGTGTCAATGCGGTGTCGCCCGGCCCCCTGATGACTCGCGCAGCATCCGGTATCGCCGGTTTCGACGGTCTCATGGCCGCGGCCGTGGAGCGCTCACCGATGCATGCGCTGGTCACGCCCGAGGATATCGGTGCGCTGACCGCCTTCCTGGTGTCCGACGCCGGCCGTCTGGTCACCGGCGGTGTCCACTATGTGGATGCCGGCTACAACATCATGGCCTGAGGCCTGCACCGACCGGGGAATTGCAATGGCCCAGAGCTCATCAGGCAAACGGGACGAGTTGCGCGCACTGATGGAGCGCCCAAAAGTCATCCTGCCGGATCCGGTGCCGCCACACCCCCTGCTCGACGGCAAGCGCGAGATCGGGCGGGGCGAGTACAGCATCGTACTCGACAAGGGCGATGGCAAACGGGTGTTCAAGATCATCAGCTCGCCCGCAGATTACTTTCTGCATACCGCCGACGACCGCCCAACCGGCCGTCACTTTCCGGTCGTCCATGCGGACCACGGGGTCATCGGGCGCGCAGCGTCCGGCTACCCTTTCCATTTACTGGAGATGGAAAAGCTCCACCCACTGGAACAGGGCTCGGAGGCGGCGGTGCTGGCATTGCAGCTTATCAACCTTTACTGGAGCGCCTGCCGCCAGTGGAGCCAGCTCGGCACCGAAATGGGGCGGATCGCGCTCCATCATATGGCGATCAGTCCGATCGGCATGGCGCCAAACATGCAGGCAGCGCTGAAGTCCCTGTCGGACTTCGTCGAGGAATACCGGGTACTGCCTGACCTGCTGAACCCGGACAACCTGATGATGCGCGAGGATGGCACCCTGGTCTTCTCGGATCCGGTATTCATTGCCTGACTGCCAGCCCGGAACGGTTTTTTGGCCCCGTCAGGCAAGCAAACGGACAGCAGCACCGGTTGTCGCTATCATGTGACCAGAAAACACTGGACGAGTCGATGAACGACGACAAACCGGTCCGACACGAAACGCGACGCAGCATCGGCATTCCCCGCTGCGGGGAGTTCGATCCGGTCGCTTTCGAGGCTGCGGTCTCCGCGCTGCTGGCCGCCTGTGGGGTGCAGGCCGGCGGCGCACACACCGGCAACACCGCCCGCCGTGTGCGCGAACTGTGGCAACACCGACTGCTCGGTGGCTACGAACTGGACCCGGCAGAAGCGCTCGGCGACGGTTTCGAGGACGATCGCCACGACATGGTGATGATTCGTGGCATCGCGGTGCATGGTGTCTGTCCGCACCATTTGGTGCCTTTCAGAGGTGTCGCACATGTCGCGTACCTGCCCGGCGGTCGTCTGCACGGTTTTGGTCGGATTGCGCGTCTGGTGGATGCCATCGGCCACCGCTTCACCTACCAGGAATGGATGACCCGTGATATCGCTGAAGCCTTGATGCACCACGGCCTTGCGCGAGGTGCCGCCTGCATCGTCGAAGCCGAACAACTGTGCCTGCTGCTCGGCGAAGACCGACGCGGCGACGAACGCGTGGTCACCCAGGCCTTTACCGGCGAATTCGAATCCGATACACAGCTGCGCAGCGAGTTTCTGCGCGCGACGGCCTGATCAACCCGACTCGGGCAGATCGACGATCGAGGCGACATCGAGCATTTCCACTTCCCGGCCGAGCAGTACCACCCCGCCGGGTTGACGGTCGAAGCCGGAACCCGAGAACTCGAATTCGTAGACTCTTCTCAGCGTGAGGTGGCCAGCCTCGTTGCGGGCCAGTCGCATCGTGCGCAGTGCGACGGTATCGTCCAGGAGTTGCACACCGGCCCGCTCGCAGGCGCCACGAGCGGCCTTGATACCCGCTTCGCGCGCACGGATGGTGTCATGCCAGAACCAGGCCGCCCCGACGAGCACCAACAACGCGAAGATTTCGAAACCATGCATACGAAGAAAACCAGGCAAGCACCTAGCGGGAGGCGCGAAGCCCGAATCTTACCGCCCCGAACGCAAACGGGGCATCGGTCATGAGTGCGGCGCTTTTTTTTCTTCAGCCCGTAGACCATTTCTCCACGTTCCGCGATGGTCGCGGCAGCGAATTTACGCATGAACTCGTCAATCGCGGCCTGATCCCCTTTGGGGTGATGGTCCTTTATCTGGTCCAGCATCTTCAAGTAGTTGGTCTTGAGGTACTCACGCAGGAAGCCGACACCCATCACCGCGCCGACGCATACATGGGTGGTGGAGACCAGCAGCCCCGGACAAAGGTGAAGATCAGCGGTTTGAGCCCACCTCGCAGCCTGTTGGAGTGCGCCGAGGGTGATTTGCTGCGCCAGCGGGAAAAGCGGTCCATATCCGCCTGGTTTCTCGGTGCATGAAACCACTGTGCGCCTCAAAACCGGTCAAATCTGGCCTCTCTTTCCCGCTAGGCTCGCGACGATCGCCCTGACAGGTTGCTAGAGCCGGCTGTATTTGGTGGCCAGGCCGCGAAACTTCTCCACCGGATAGCGTTCGGCATTGAGCCTGATCTTGCGCTCAGCGGCCGCGACCAGATCGATACCGAGCACATCGGCGAGGCGAACGAGGTAGAGCAGCACGTCGGCCATTTCGAGCTCCACCTCGCCGACTTGCTCGCTCGTCAGGGAACGGGAGGCTTCCTCGCTGAGCCATTGGAAGTGTTCGATGAGCTCGCCAGTCTCGCCCGACAAGGCCATGACGAGGTTTTTTGGACTGTGAAAACGCGCCCAGTCCCGCTCGGCGGCAAACTCGCTCAGCGCCTTGCGCAGCCGCTCCAGCGAATCGGGAGACAAGTCGCTCATTCGATGTGGCACTCCAGGTCGAAACCTGCCCCGTCGTCAAGCCCGAGTGCCGATACCAGGCCGGGCATCGCGACCTCGAGCGCCTGCGGCAGATTCCACGGTGGACTGACGATGAACCACCACGGCTTGTCCTTGCGACTGCAATAGTGCAACACTTCGAGCAAAAGGAAGTGCTTGAGCACAGCCGCGTGATTGCCGGCATGGAACGCGTGGCGATAAGTGAGCATGGAGCACGGATACGCTGAAATGAAGCGAAATGCTACACCATCGAGCAGATTCGGGATTCCTGCCATTTCGTATGGCGACGCAAAGATACGATGGGATCCTGGCCACGGAAACACGCGTTATCATCGCCACCTTGACCTTGTGCAACCCCGAGAACGTGGCCAATGACCACGACACGAGAGACCGACTACATGCCTATCTACGCACTGGGCGACCGGGAACCCCAACTCGGCGAAAAAACCTGGGTAGCCGACAATGCGACCGTGATCGGCCGTGTCATTACCGGGCGACACGTGAACATCTGGTACAACGTGGTGATCCGCGGCGACAACGATCCGATCGTCATCGGTGACAACACCAACATTCAGGACGGTTCGATACTCCACAACGACGATGGCGTGCCGCTCACGATCGGCGCCAACGTTACCGTCGGGCACATGGTGATGCTGCATGGCTGTGAAATAGGCGATGGTTCGCTGATCGGCATCAACGCGGTGATACTGAACCACGCGGTCATCGGCAAGGAATGCATCATCGGCGCCAACGCGCTGATCCCCGAGGGCAAGGTAATTCCGGACCGCTCGCTCGTGGTCGGCTCGCCCGGCCGCATCATTCGCGAACTCTCCGACGAAGACATCGCTTCTCTACGGGCGAATGCCGCGCATTACGTCGCAAACGCCGACCTTTACGCGAAATCTGCCCGCCGACTCGACTGTCCCGAGCACGATTAAGCCTCTCTCGGGCAGTTTAAGGCTTATGCAACATAATCTTGCATGCGTTAGCTGATAATTTGCTCGAATGTGACTAGAATGCTGGCAAGCGTCTTTTGCGAGCCCGTCCTGTCATGCGTCATGCGTTCGGTTCCATTCTTCTCCGCTGGCTTCTGCCAGCGCTGCTGATTGCGTTGGTCACCCTGCCGGCTCAAGCGGGTGATCAGCCGCGTTTACCCACGGTCGACCTCTCGGCCGAAGCCTCGCGGGACGCGCCCAATGACCTGGCCACCGCCACGGTCTATTTCGAGGACACCCACAGCCATCCCGCCGAGCTTGCGCAGCGCGTCAACCGCGCCATCGCCGAAGCCTTCGAACAGATTCGTGCCTATCCCGACATCAAGGCCACCAGCTCCGGAATACGCACCTCGCCAGTCCATTCGCGCGACGGACGCAACATCGACGCGTGGCGCATGCGCGCGGACATTTCGCTCGAGACCACCCACATCGCGGCGCTCTCCGAGTTGCTCGGGAAACTGCAGACCGCCCTGGCAATCGGCGGTTTGTCCATGCAACCCTCACCCGAGACCCGCAACGCCGCAGCTGACCTGGCAGCCGAAGAGGCGCTTCGCGCCTTCCAGGCGCGGGCCCGCGCAATCGCCGATACGCTCGGTCGTGATTACCGTCTCCACAGCCTGTCGGTGAATTACGGCGGGTTCATGCCTCCACCCTACCCGGTGATGCGCTCTGCCATGCTGGCAGAATCTGCCTCGGCACCCGTGCTCGAAGGCGGCGAGAGCCGCGTCTCGGTCACCGTCACCGGCACCATCGAACTACTGGACTGAATCTCATGACCGACACCCACCCTGCTTCGAGCACCCGACTGCCACGTATCGCCGTCGTTGCGTTGTCCATGCTACTGACCGCGACGCTGGCGACCACCGCCTACACCAGGGACACCGCTCAAAGCGTCAATTACCTCTGCGAGGACGGCGACCGCTTCAGCGTCGAGTATCGCGACGGCCAGGTCCGAGTCCGCCACGGCATCGGTGTGTTTTCACTGGCCGCCCAGGCGGACGGCGCAGTCGGTCGTTTCAGCGATGGCAACCTGGTACTGCTCTCGAACAATGGGATCGCCACCCTCAAACATGCCGGACCGACGAGCAGCGAAAACTGCCGCCCAATCGAGCTCGACACCTGATTCTGGCACTACGGCCGCCATACCGGCTTCAGGCCTGACCCACAGCCGACAGAAGAAAAGGAGCGCGACATGCGTCCAGCCCATTCCAGCCTCACCATCGCTGCAATATTGGCACTTTTTCTGAGCGCCTGCGGCACTGCGCCAAAACCCGCCTCCACCGCGAGTAGCGCGAGCATCCCGACGCAACCCGCACCGTCGCAGCGCGACTCGCGCTACTTCAAGCTGCAGGACGAAAAAGCCGCCGAGGAGATCGTCCTTTATGCACTCGGGCTTCTCGGCATCGGTTACCGTTTCGGCGGCAACAATCCCGAGGCCGGCCTCGATTGCAGCGGCATGGTCCGCTACATCGTTCAGGAAGTCAGTGGCCAGACGCTACCGCACAACGCCGCGCAGATCGCGGACATGACCCGCCCGATCAATGTTGCCGACCTTCGCCCTGGCGATCTGGTGTTTTTCAACACGCTCGACCGCCGTCACTCCCACATGGGCATCTACATGGGCGACGGACGATTCGTCCATGCGCCCAACAGCCGGAGCCAGATCCGCATCGAGCGCCTGGACAACACCTACTTCCGGCCGCGAATCGACGGCGCACGACGCATCGTCGCCAGCCTGAACTGACCGAATCCGCCTACTGCTGGCGGACAATCACTCCGCCGCTGGGATCTGGACGAAGATCTCGCCTGGCCGAGTCAGCCCCAGGTCGAAGCGCGCCCGCTCCTCAAGCGCCTCATTGCCGGATTTGAGGTCCCGCACTTCGGCATCCAGGCCGGCATTGCGCTGCTCGAGTTGGGCATTCACCGCACGCTGGCCCTGCAATTGGGCGTCCACCTCCCACACCTGCAACCACCCACCCTTGCCCAGCCACAACGGATACTGGAGCGCCAGCACCAGCAGAGCAAGGAGAAACACGGTCAGCCGCATGACTGAAAAACGCAAGCTGAACGCAAGATGGCCGACCGCGACGCGCTCGGCCACACTGAGCGTTCGATACCCTCGGGCAACCCGCTCTCCGGCCTATGCCTCCCGAACGCTCAGCGCACCCGCAGGTTGTAGAACGCCCGTTTGCCCGGATAGGTCGCGGTGTCACCGAGATCTTCTTCGATGCGCAGCAACTGGTTGTACTTGGAGACGCGATCAGAACGCGACAGCGAGCCGGTCTTGATCTGCATCGCGTTCAAGCCCACCGCGATGTCGGCGATGGTGGAATCTTCAGTCTCGCCGGAGCGGTGCGAGATCACCGCGGTATAGCCCGCACGCTTGGCCATCTCCACGGCGGCGAAGGTTTCGGACAGCGTGCCGATCTGGTTGATCTTGATGAGGATGGAGTTGGCGATCCCCCGTTCAATCCCCTGTTCGAGAATCGCGGTGTTGGTGACGAAGAGATCGTCACCGACCAACTGGATACGCTTGCCGAGCTTGTCGGTCAGGATCTTCCACCCGTGCCAGTCGTCCTCGGCCATGCCGTCCTCGATGGAAACGATCGGGAAGCGATCAACCAGCGTCGCGAGGTAGTCGGCGAAACCTTCGGCGCTCAGGGTCAGGCCTTCGCCCGACAGAACGTACTGGCCGTCCTTGTGAAATTCGGACGCCGCGCAGTCGAGTGCGAGGACCACATCGGTACCCGGCTCGTATCCAGCTGCCGAAATCGCCTCCTGGATCAGGTTGAGCGCCTCTTCGGTGCCGCTGACGTTGGGTGCGAAACCGCCCTCGTCGCCGACGGTTGTCGGATAGCCGCGCTTGTCGGTGAGCATCTTGAGGTGATGGAAGATCTCGGCGCCACAGCGCAGCGCTTCGCGGAAGCTCTTCATCGACACCGGCATGATCATGCATTCCTGGATGTCGAGGCTGTTGTTCGCGTGCGCGCCACCGTTGATTACGTTCATCATCGGCACCGGCATCGTCATCGGACCCGAACCGCCAAAGTAACGGTATAGCGGCAAACCCGCTTCTTCGGCTGCGGCGCGCGCCACCGCTATGGATACCGCCAACATGGCATTGGCGCCCAGACGCGACTTGTTCTCGGTGCCGTCGAGTTCGATCAGGGTGCGATCGATGAAGGTCTGCTCCTCTGCGTCAAGACCGATGATGCACTCCGAGATTTCGGTATTGACGTTGCCGACTGCCTGTTGCACGCCCTTGCCGAGATAACGGCCAGCGTCGCCATCACGCAGTTCGATGGCCTCGCGGGCACCGGTGGACGCACCGGACGGCACGGCGGCGCGCCCCACTCATAATTGTTCCCGTAGATATTGCCTTGAAAAATCAGAGCCCTTCGACCAGCAACATGTCGAACTCGGCTGCACCACCTCGCGCCAGATAACGACCACCGTAGTTCTCGACCGCGATTTCGGCAAGCTCCCAGTATCGCAAAATGCGCTCCGGGTCGGTGATACGGACATCGACGACGAGATACGCGGGTTTGCTCATTTGCAGACTGAACCCTTAATAGAGCCGCCCTCAGGCGGTTTCCATGAAACCCTGACGCTTGACCAGGGCATCAATGTCCCGCAGCGTCTCCAGCAGCGCTCTCATCCGGTCCAGCGGCCAAGCGTTGGGGCCGTCCGACATCGCGTTCGCGGGATCGGGATGCGACTCCATGAAAAGCCCCGCGACCCCAGCCGCAACCGCAGCACGCGCCAGAACCGGCACAAACTCGCGTTGACCGCCAGAGGACGTGCCTTGCCCTCCGGGCAGTTGAACCGAGTGGGTCGCGTCGAACACCACCGGACAGCCGGTCTCACGCATGATCGCAAGACTGCGCATGTCGGACACCAGATTGTTGTAACCGAAGGAAACGCCGCGCTCGCACACCATGATGGTGTCGGCGCCGCCGGCGGCCTCGCGCGCCTTGGCAACCACCTGTTTCATGTCGCCTGGCGCGAGAAACTGCCCCTTCTTGATATTGACCGGCTTGCCAGACGCGGCGACCGCATGAATGAAATCGGTCTGGCGACACAAAAAAGCCGGCGTCTGCAGCACGTCGACCACTGCCGCCACCGCCGGCACCTCTTCCACGGTGTGCACATCGGTGAGCACCGGAACGCCGACCTTGTCACGCACTTCGGCGAGAATCTCCAGCCCTTTCTCCATGCCGAGCCCGCGGTAGGACTTTGCCGAGCTGCGGTTGGCCTTGTCGTAAGACGACTTGTAGATGAACGGAATGCCGAGTTCGCCGCAGATGTCGCGCAAACGGGCGGCCGTCTCGAATGCCATCTCACGCGATTCGATGACACACGGCCCCGAAATCAGGAAGAAGGGTTGGTCCAGCCCGACCTCGAATCCACACAGTTTCATCGGCATGCCTTCGTCAGTTGCCCGTTCTGCGAGCCAACGCTGCCCGCACGAAGGCGGTGAACAGCGGGTGACCCTTGCGCGGGTTTGAGGTGAACTCCGGATGGAACTGACACCCCACAAACCACGGATGCTCAGCCAGTTCGACCATTTCGCACAGACCAGTCCCCTCAGCTCGACCCGAGATCCGAAGGCCTTTGTCCTCGAGCGAGGGCAGCAAGGTGTTGTTCACCTCATAGCGGTGACGATGGCGCTCGACGACCTCCGGCGCACCGTAGATGTCGCGCGCCAAGGAGCCTTCGGCAAGGTGACAGAGCTGGCCGCCCAGGCGCATGGTGCCGCCGAGGTTCGAATCTGCGGTACGCTTCTCCAGCTTGCCGCTACGATCCTGCCATTCGGTGATCAGGCCGATCACCGGGTACTCGGTGGCGGGGTCGAACTCGGTCGAATGCGCACCGGCCAGGCCTGCCACGTTGCGTGCGAACTCGACCACGGCGAGCTGCATGCCGAGGCAGATCCCCAGGTAAGGCACCTTGTTTTCGCGGGCGTAACGGATCGCGGCGATCTTGCCCTCGGTGCCCCGTTTGCCGAAACCGCCCGGCACCAGGACGGCGTCCATCTTGTCGAGAACCGCACAGCCGTCGCGTTCGATGTCCTCGGAGTCGATGTAGTGAATGTTCACCTTGCATTCGGTGTGCATTCCGGCATGATTCAAGGCCTCGATCAGAGACTTGTAGGACTCGGTGAGGTCGACGTACTTGCCGACAAAAGCCAGATTGACTGCAGCCTTTGGGTTCTCCAGGGCATGAATGAGACGCTCCCACACGCCGAGATCCGCAGCGCGCGCAAGAATGCCAAGCTTGTGGCAAACGATCTCGTCGAGCATCTGGTTG
>CAYTAY010000008.1:0-386 GCA_964435845.1 uncultured Azoarcus sp. | reverse complement strand
ATCGAGGCACTCGATTACCGCTTCCGGCATCACGTTGCAGAACAGCGCGATCTTGCGCCGCTCGTCGGCGGGGACCTCGCGGTCGGCACGACACAGCAGGATGTCGGGCTGGATACCGATCTCGCGCAACTCCTTGACCGAGTGCTGGGTGGGCTTGGTCTTGAGCTCGCCAGCAGTCGGGATGTAGGGCAACAGCGTCAGATGCATGTAGCAAGTGCGGTTGCGGCCCTCCTCGAAACCCATCTGACGAATCGCTTCGAGGAACGGCAGCGACTCGATGTCACCCACGGTGCCGCCGACCTCGACGATCGCGACCTCGGCACCTTCGGCACCACGCTTGACGAACTGCTTGATCTCGTCGGTGATGTGCGGGATGACCTGGACCG
>CAYTAY010000007.1:35791-36650 GCA_964435845.1 uncultured Azoarcus sp. | reverse complement strand
GGCGCGGCGGGGCTCTACGTTGTCGCCCATCAGCGTGGTGAAGATCTCGTCGGCAGCGATGGCGTCGTCGATCTGCACGCGCAGCAGGCGGCGGACCGCGGGGTCCATGGTGGTTTCCCACAGCTGCTCGGGGTTCATCTCGCCGAGGCCCTTGTAGCGCTGCTTGTAGAGGTTGCGTTCGACCTCGCTGAGCAGCCAGCGGATGGCTTCGGAGAAGCGTTTGATCGGCTGGCGCTTTTCGCCGCGCCGGATTTCGGCGCCTTCGCCGATGAGGCCTGAGATGGACTCGGCGGCGGTGCGGATGCTTTGGTAGTCGCCGGAGACCAGGAACTCCTCCTCGATCCAGCCCATGCGGCGATTGCCATGGTGCATGCGCTCGATGGTCAGGCGCCAGGCTTCGGATTCGTCGTGAAACTCGGCGTAGATGCTGACTTCTTCCGGCAGGTGCGGCTGGATGCGGGCGGCGGCGTCGCGCGCGGCTTCCTCGGACTCGAGGCTGATCGCGATGTCGTGGGCGAGCATGGCGTGCAACACGGCGGGGTCGATGTAGCCGGCGAGGCGGTTGATGACCGCTTCGGCAAGCAGGTAGCTGCGTGCGAGGCCGGACAGGGCCTCTTCCACGATGGGTTCCGCACCTTCGGAGGGAACCAGCGCGGCGCCGTCGAGTGCGAGCTTGAGCAGGTGGGCGTTGAGCTCGGTGTCGTCCTTGAGGTATTGCTCGCTCTTGCCGTGCTTGATCTTGTACAGCGGCGGCTGGGCGATGTAGATGTGGCCGCGCTCGACGAGTTCGGGCATCTGGCGATAAAAGAAGGTGAGCAGCAGGGTGCGGATGTGGGCGCCGTCGACGTCGGCGTCGGTC
>CAYTAY010000007.1:5559-35615 GCA_964435845.1 uncultured Azoarcus sp. | reverse complement strand
CTTGCCCTTGAGCGGCAGGATGGCCTGGAACTTGCGGTCGCGGCCCTGCTTGGCCGAGCCGCCAGCGGAATCACCCTCGACCAGGTAGATTTCGCACAGCGCGGGGTCTTTCTCCTGGCAGTCGGCGAGCTTGCCGGGCAGGCCGACACCGTCTAGCAGCCCCTTGCGGCGGGTCATCTCGCGCGCCTTGCGGGCCGCGTCGCGGGCGCGGGCGGCTTCGACGATCTTGCCGCAGATGGTCTTGGCGTCGATCGGGTTTTCCTGGAGGAAGTCGGTGAGCTTGCTGGCGACCACTTCTTCGACCGCGGGACGGGCTTCGGAGGAGACCAGCTTCATCTTGGTCTGGCTGGCGAACTTGGGGTCCGGCATCTTGACCGAGAGCACGCAGGCCAGGCCTTCGCGCATGTCGTCGCCGCTGATATCAACCTTGGCCTTCTTGGCGATCTCGTGTTCGTCGATGTATTTGTTGATCACCCGGGTCATTGCGGCGCGCAGGCCGGTGAGGTGGGTGCCGCCATCGGCCTGGGGGATGTTGTTGGTGAAGCACAACACCTGCTCGGCGTAGGAGTCGTTCCACTGCATGGCGACTTCGACCGAGAGCTCGGCGTCGAGCCCGCCACCGGTGGGAATACGGGTGGTGCCTTGGGCGTAGAAGATGGTCGGGTGCAGGACGTTCTTGGCGCGATTGACGTATTCGACGAAGCCTTTGACGCCACCAGCGAAGGCGAAGTTGTCTTCCTTGCCGTGGCGCTGGTCCACCAGGCGGATCTTGACGCCGTTGTTGAGGAAGGAGAGCTCTCTGAGCCGCTTGGCGAGGATTTCGTAGTGGAACTCGATGTCTGCGAAGATTTCCTCGTCGGCGAGAAAGTGCAGCTCGGTGCCACGCTTGGCGGTGTCGCCGAGTACGCGCAGCGGACTGACCTCGACGCCGCCAACCAGCTCGATGACGCGATCCTGCGGCACCCCGCGGTGGAACTCGATGAAGTGCTTCTTGCCGTCGCGCTTGATGGTCAGGCGCAACCACTTGGACAGGGCATTGACGCAGGACACACCGACGCCGTGCAGGCCGCCTGAGACCTTATAACTGTTCTGGTTGAACTTGCCGCCGGCGTGCAGCACGCACATGACGATCTCGGCGGCCGAGCGCTTGGGCTCGTGCTTGTCGTCCATCTTGATGCCGACCGGGATACCGCGGCCGTTGTCGGTAACCGAGATCGAGTTGTCGAGGTGGATGGTCACGACGATGTCGTCGCAGTGGCCGGCCAAGGCCTCGTCGATGGCGTTGTCCACCACCTCGAACACCATGTGGTGCAGGCCGGTGCCATCGGAAGTGTCACCGATGTACATGCCGGGACGTTTGCGCACCGCTTCCAGGCCTTCGAGCTGCTGGATGCTGGATTCGTCGTAGTCCTCGTTGAGCGGGCGGTTCTGCATTTCTGACATGGTCGGTTCCGGGTGATTCTTGAGTGCGGGGTGACTTCCCTTTCGGAGAGAGGGTCAGGTCGGAGGTGGGTTGTTACACATCGCAGTTGCTTGCGTCAGGGGAACCCATCCCCTCCCTGCCCCCCTTGGAGAGGAGGGGGATGGTGGCGCCGGCTCTCCGGCGGGAATGATCAAATTCGCATCGGCATCACGACGTACTTGAACTGGGTGTTGCCCGGCACGGTAAGCAGGGCGCTGGAGTTGCCGTCGGCCAGGTGCCATTCGATCTGCTCGGTGCTGACGTTGTTGAGCACATCGAGCAGATAGGTGACGTTGAAGCCGATGTCGAGCGCGTCGCCCTGATAGGTGGCCTCGATCTCTTCCTGGGCCTCTTCCTGTTCGTTGTTGGAACTGACGATGCGGAGCACGCCGTCGTCCAGCACCATGCGCACGCCACGGAACTTGTCGCTGGTGAGAATGGCGACACGCGACAGCGCGGCGAGCAGCGGGGCACGGTCGAAAGTGATTGTAGTCGGGTGGTTCTGCGGGATCACGCGCTCGTAGTCCGGGAACTTGCCGTCGATGAGCTTCGAGACCAGTTCGATGGGACCGAAGCGGAACACCGCCTGATTGCCGGCGAGCACGACTTCGAGCGCGTCGTCGGTGTCGCCGAGCTGGCGGGTGAGTTCCATGACGGTCTTGCGCGGCAGGATGACTTCGGTGCGCGGCAGTTCAGTCTCGATGGGCGCCGCGGCATAGGCCAGCCGGTGACCGTCGGTAGCGACCATGCGCAGTTCGCCACCGTCGACGATGACCAGCAGCCCGTTGAGGTAGTAGCGGATGTCCTGTTGCGCCATCGCGTAGGAGACCTGCGCGAGCAGCCGCTTGAAGGTCTTCTGGGTGACCTGGAAGCGGGCGCCCTCGCCCTCGGGCAGGCTCATGCGCGGGTAGTCGGCGGCGGGCAGGGTCTGCAGCGAGAAGCGGCTCTTGCCGGCCTTGACGGTGAGACGCTTGTCATCGAAGGTGAGGTTGACGTCGGCGCTGTCGGGCAAGGCGCGCAGGATTTCCTGCAGCTTGCGCGCGCCAACGGTGAGGCTGGCGTCGCTGCCCCCAAGATCTCCTGCGGTGGTGGTGCGGATCTGGATCTCGATGTCGGTGGCGAGCATGGTGAGTTGCTCGCCGTGCTTTTCGATCAGCACGTTCGACAGGATGGGGTGCGTGTGGCGCTTCTCGACAATACCGGCAACCGACTGCAGCGGGGCCAGGATCGCATCGCGGGTGGTAGTGAGCAGGTGCATGGCGTCAATGAGTTCGCTGATGGATTGAACGGCCGGGTGCGCGACGGACGAAGAGCTTGGTGGGTATCATCCGCGCAACACCTGGGTCAGGACGTGGACATCGTGGTTGAGCTGGTTGTCGGCAAGCCGCAGTTCGGTGATCGTGCGGCAGGCGTGCAACACCGTAGTGTGGTCGCGCCCGCCGAAGGCGTCGCCAATGGCCGGCAACGACATCGGAGTGAGCTCCTTGGCGAGCCACATCGCGACCTGGCGCGGCCGGGCGATCACACGGGTGCGCTTCTTGGAGTGCATGTCGGCAATCTTGATCTTGTAGTAGTCGGCGACGGTTTTCTGGATGTGCTCGATGCTCAGCTGGCGGTTGTGCGCGTTGAGCAAGTCCTTGAGCGCTTCCTTGGCGACCTCGAGGGAAATCTCGCGGCCGTGGAAACGGGCATAAGCCACCACCTTGTTGAGCGCGCCTTCGAGTTCGCGCACGTTTGAACGCAGGTTCTTGGCGATCAGAAAGGCGACGTCGTCGCCGAGGGTCACGTCGAGCACTTCGGCCTTCTTCTGCAGGATCGCGACCCGCATTTCCAGCTCGGGAGGCTCGATCTGCACGGTGAGGCCCCAGTCGAAGCGGGAGATAAGGCGGTCTTCCAGCCCGTGGATGTCCTTGGGGTAGGTGTCGCAGGTGATGACGATCTGCTTGCGCGCCTCGGTGAGAGCGTTGAAGGCATGGAAGAACTCTTCCTGGGTGCGGTTCTTGTTGTTGAAGAACTGGATATCATCGATGATCAGCAGGTCGAGTGAGCGGTAGTAGCGCTTGAACTGGTCGAAACTCTTCTGCTGGTAGGCGCGGACGACATCGGCGTAGTAGTCCTCGACGTGTACGTAGCGGATGACCGCGCGCGGATTGTGCTGGAAGACCGCGTTACCGATGGCATGCACCAGGTGGGTCTTGCCGAGGCCGACGCCGCCGTAGATGAACAGCGGATTGTACGAGGTGCCCGGATTTTGCGCGACCTGCATTGCGGCGGCGCGAGCGAGATCATTGGCTCGGCCGGTGACCAGGGTTTCGAAGGTGAAATCCGGGTTGAGGCGGGTTTTTTCGTACAGCGCCTCCGCTTGGCTGGGTATTTGCTCACTGCGGACCGCCGGACGCTGTGCGGGACGTATCGCATCGGGCGCAGGTGCATCGGGATCGGGTGACTTGGCGTTGGCTTTGCGTGCGGCAGCAGGTTTCGAAGCGGCATCTGCGAGCGAGAGTTCGAGCGAGATCGGGCCGCCGCTGAACTCCTCGCCAAGCTCACCAATGCGGCGCAGGTAGCGCTCGCGGACCCATTGCAGCACGAAGCGGTTTGGGGCGAACAGACGCAGAGCCGGTTGGTCGCTGCTGTTCGTGCATTCCACGTGCAGACCCTTGATCCAGGTGGCGAACTGCTGGTGGGGCAGTTCGCTTTCGAGACGCGACAGGCAGTAGGACCAGAGTTCGTGGGTCACGATAGAGTCGTTGGCATGCTGAGTCTGAACTAAAAAGCAAAGCTGACCCACGCATCCCGCATGTGGGCGGACACTGGGTTCGAGAGAGTCCTCGCACCGTTATTTGCCTCGAGCCGAGGGATGGCCGCGGTCGGCAGGGCGCGAAGCCTTGAATTCTACCCTTCCGGCGCCGACTTATCCACAGATCGGGGCAAAAAATGTGCTTGACAAACAGGATCCTATGGATTTAAATGCCGCGTTTGACTTCAACACTGGCCAACCAAAATGAAACGCACTTACCAGCCTTCCGTCGTTCGTCGCAAGCGTACCCATGGTTTTCTGGTCCGCATGAAGACTCGTGGTGGCCGTGCCGTGATCCGCGCACGTCGCGCCAAGGGCCGTCACCGTCTCGCCGTCTAAGTGATCCGCCCGCCGGGTGCCGACCAACGGCTCATCGGCGCCTACAGATTACAAAAAACGGATGAGTTTTCATCCGTTTTTGCTTTTCGGCGCGCATTCAAGGGGCGGTTGCTCATCGTGCATTACCGGCCCAACGAGCTTGATACCGCGCGCCTTGGCGTAGTGGTGGCGAAGCGATTCGCCAAGCGTGCGCACCAGCGCAATCTGGTCAAGCGCATCGTACGGGAACAATTCCGCAGCCGGCGTGCCACACTGCCGGCACTCGATTTGGTCGTGCGCTTGAATGCGCCGATCATGGGGGCGACACGGGCAATGATCAACGACGACATGGCGCAATTGTTCGATCGACTCCAAGACCGATTCGAAAAATGATCAAGTCTCTGCTGCTCGGTCTGATAGGCTTGTACCGCTACGGCATCAGTCCGATGCTCGGGCGTAACTGCCGTTTTCATCCGAGCTGTTCGGAATATGCGATGGACGCGATCCGCGCCCATGGTGCCCTGCGGGGTACCTGGCTTGCGCTGAAACGGGTCGGTCGTTGCCACCCTTTCAATCCTGGCGGGTACGATCCTGTTCCCGAGCCGCATCAGCACAAGAAATAGACCGATGGATCAGCGCCGAATCATTCTCTTTCTGATTTTCTCGTTTGCCCTGGTGATGCTGTGGGACGCTTGGCTCAAGCACCAGCGCCCACCTCCAGCCGAGCCGGTCGCGACTGCGGCCGACGGCAGGCCGGTTGACCCCAGTCTGCCGACGCCGAGCGCCGAACTCGTCGGCGACCCAACGATACCTGGCGTGAGCGCCGCGGCGCAGACCACCGCCGAGCGGGTCACCGTGCGCACCGACCTGATCGTGGCCGAGATCTCCTCGCAAGGCGGCGAGATCGTGCGTCTGCAACTAAGAGAGCACGCCGCCAGCGAGGACCGCAGCGCCAATTTCCTGTTGTTCGACGACGGCCAACGACATTTCTACTCTGCGCAAACCGGCCTGATTGGTGACGGTTTGCCCAATCATCGGACGCTCTATCACGTGGAGCCGGGCGAGCACGTGCTGCAACCCGGGCAGGACAAGCTGATCCTGAGACTGCTTGCACCGGAGGAGAACGGGGTACAGGTCACCAAGCTGATGACCTTCCACCGCGGCAGCTATCTGATCGACATCGAGTACGAGATCGTCAATCGTGGCGAGGCTCCGGTTGCAGGGCACGCCTACTTCCAGTTTGCCCGTGATGGCCAGCCCGCCGAGGCGGTGCAGTTGTTCGGAGTGCGTACCTTCACCGGACCGGCCTTCTTCACGGACGCCGACAAGTTCCAGAAGGTGCAGTTCGACGACATCGAGCGCGGTCGCGCCAAGTTCGCGAACCGTGCGAATGACGGCTGGGCGGCCATGGTGCAGCACTACTTCGTCGGCGCGTGGTTGCCGGAAGGCAATGTTCAACGCGAGTTTTTTGCGCGGAAAGTGGGGCCGGACCTCTTCACTGCGGGCTTGATCCTGCCGGTGGCGACCATCGGGCCCGATCAGACCGGCACGGTGGGTACCAGGCTTTATGCCGGTCCGCAGGAGCAGGACCACCTGTCCGGTATTGCGGATGGCCTGGGCCTGGTGGTCGATTATGGCTGGCTGACGGTCATCGCGCAGCCGCTGTTCTGGGTGCTCTCCTGGTTCCATGGCCTCACCGGCAACTGGGGATGGTCCATCATCCTGGTCACCGTTGTGATCAAGCTGGTCTTCTTCCCGCTGTCAGCGGCAAGCTACAAGTCGATGGCCAAGATGCGGGTGCTGGGGCCACGCATGCAGCGCCTCAAGGAGCTCTATGGCCATGACAAGCAGCGCATGCAGCAGGAAGTCATGGATATGTACCGCAAGGAGAAGATCAACCCGCTGGGAGGATGTCTTCCGATTCTGGTTCAGATTCCGGTGTTCATCGCGCTCTACTGGGTGCTGCTCGGTAGTGTGGAAGTGCGTCATGCGCCCTGGCTGGGCTGGATTCAGGATTTGTCGGCGAGAGACCCGTACTTCATCTTGCCGGTGATCATGGGCGCGTCGATGCTGGTGCAGATGAAGCTGAACCCGGCGCCGCCGGACCCGATCCAGGCCAAGATCATGATGGCGCTGCCGATCGTATTCACCTTCATGTTCATGTGGTTCCCCTCCGGCCTCGTGCTGTACTGGGTGGTGAACAATATCCTGTCAATTGCCCAGCAGTGGCAGATCACCCGATTGATCGAAGGGGCGAAGAAAGCCGGTGCAAAGGTCGACTGATGTGATTGCGGCGATCGCCACGGCGCCGGGCCGTGGCGGCGTGGGCATCGTCAGGGTGTCCGGACCATCGCTGGCGGAGTTCGCCGAAACGCTTGCCGGACGCAGACCCAAACCCCGCCATGCGGGGTTTGTTCGTTTTCGGGCGGGCAATGGCCAAGTAATAGACGAGGGGATTTTGCTCTATTTCCCCGCGCCGGCTTCGTTCACCGGAGAAGACGTTGTCGAGTTGCAAGGGCATGGTGGTCCGGTGGTGATGCAGCTGTTGCTCGCACGCTGTTTCGAGCTGGGTGCGCGTCACGCCGAGCCGGGCGAGTTTTCGCGTCGGGCTTTCCTCAATGGCCGGATGGATCTCGCACAGACCGAGGCCGTGGCCGATCTGATCGAGGCGTCGACTGCGGCTGCGGCGCGTTCGGCGGTGCATTCCCTGACCGGTCAATTTTCGGAACGAATCAATCGTCTCAAGGACGAGTTGATCGACCTTAGAGTGCTGGTTGAGGCCACGCTGGATTTCCCGGAGGAGGAGGTCGACTTTCTGGACCGATCTCGCGCATTCGAGCGATTGGCCAAGGTGCGCGATGGGCTGCGGGAGGCGCTGGCCGGTGCGCACCAGGGGCGATTGCTGCGTGACGGGATGCGGGTGGTCCTGGTGGGGCGGCCAAACGTTGGTAAGTCCAGTCTGCTCAATGCCCTGACGGGAGATGAAAGCGCGATCGTCACCGATATCGCGGGCACGACCCGGGATACCGTCAGGGAGACGATTCAGGTCCACGGCATTCCGGTGCATGTTGTGGATACCGCTGGCTTGCGGGACTCGGTGTCGGGTGAGGTAGAGCGGATTGGCATCGAACGAACCTGGTCAGAGATCGGCAGGGCTGATGTGATACTCCGGCTGGTTGAGGCTGGCACCGACGGCTCTGAAGCTGCGGCCGAGGCAGATATCGATGCGCGCATTGATGCTTCGATCCCCCGTGTGGTGGTGGTCAACAAAATAGACCTCCTCGGTCTGAGTGCCATGAGGGAGGTTCGCGAGCAGGGTGTGACAATCTTGCTATCGGCACGTGATGGTGAAGGCGTGGACCTCCTGCGTGATGAACTCGCATCGATTGCGGGTTGGCGCGGCGAAGCTGAGGATGTACCGCTTGCAAGGGAGCGGCATGTGCAAGCCTTGCAACTGACGCTCGAGCATGTTGGTCGGGCGGGGTCCTGCCTGGGGGCGCTGGAGTTGTTCGCGGAAGAGTTGAGATTGGCGCATGAAGCACTCGGGGAGATCACAGGGGAGTTCACGCCGGACGATCTTCTTGGGGCAATCTTTTCCCGTTTCTGCATTGGCAAGTAAGCGCTCGGGGTTGTCATGTTTCACGTGAAACAGTCTGTCCTCGGGTGCAACAGCGTAAGTGTTCGGGGCTTGGCAGACGGCATTGCCTCTCAGAGACGGCACGCTGGCGCGGGACCGTTCTCGGTGAGCATGAACTCAAGCCGCTTTGCGCTGAGACAGCTACAAATCCATGGCCACTGTAGAACTGCTACACGGACTATAGACCGGCCGGATTGTCGGAGCCTGGCGCGTAGATCTGACACCCACAAGGCTGCGGTCTCGGCTGTGCGCGCTGTGCAACGCCTTTTCCCCTCGGTTCGCCGCGAGGTTGTGTCAGCGATGTCTCACAGGCGCCGCTCGGTCGGTTCAGCCGGTCGCAGCGCCAGCTTGGTGCCGGCGCTGCGCGCCCTTGTGTGATGGGACTGATCGCATCAGAGCCGGCTCCGTAGGCAGGGACAGCCGTGGGACTCGACAATCTCGATTCGCTCTTTCTGTTTCTTGGGCTGGCTGCCTTCATGGCAGGCTTCGTCGATGCCGTCGTCGGTGGCGGTGGGCTCGTGCAGATTCCGGCTCTCTTCGCAGCCTACCCAGCGACCTTGCCTGCGACCCTGTTCGGCACCAACAAACTCTCTAGCATTGTCGGCACTTTCAGTGCGGCAGTTCAGTACGCGCGTCGCATCCCGATCGTGTGGTCCGTCGCGCTACCGTCCGCGCTTGCGGCATTGATGGGTTCGTGGTTTGGCGCGAAGGCGGTGGTTTATCTGCCGCCGGAGCTGATCCGCCCAGTGGTGCTGATACTGCTGATTGTGGTCGCCGTGTATACCTTCGCCCGCAAGGATTTTGGAAAACATGCGGGGGTGCGCCCGGCGCGTGACCGGGAAATGCTCATTGGCGCCATGATCGGGGTTACGGTCGGGTTCTACGACGGCTTCTTTGGGCCGGGCACCGGAAGCTTCCTGATCTTTCTTTTCGTGCGTTTCGTAGGGCTGGATTTTCTCTCGGCCTCCGCCGTGGCGAAGATCGTGAACGTGGCGACCAACCTTGCAGCGCTGGTGGTGTTTAGCGTGAGTGTGGAGATTCTGTGGAAGCTCGGGCTCGTGATGGCCTGTTGCAACCTCGCAGGCGCGCTGATCGGCTCCAGGCTGGCCCTTAAGCATGGCGCAGTTTTTGTCAGGCGCATGTTCCTGTTTGTGGTGATCATACTGATCGGCAAGTTGGGCTATGACCTCCTCGCCGGTCTTTGACGCTGAGGCTCCGTGTTGCCAGGCGATGCGGCTGGGGTAGGACTTCTTCCATGACGCGGTGGAGCAAAGGCTTGGGGCACGCGGCCGCACCACCCCGCAGGACAGGGTTGATGTTCCACGTGAAACCATTGCATTGCTGGGTTTGCGCGAATCCTTCGGCACCTAGCATGTTTCAAGAAACCTTGCAGGCGGCCGGTCAGCTGCCGCGCCGTGTTAAACTCACGGTTTTTCCTGTGGTTGGATGGAAGGGATAATATGAACGGACTTCATCTGATTGCGGATATCTACCGCTGCAAGTGCCCGCCCGAAACGCTCCTCGATCGTGCGGTGCTTGAGGATATCTGTGTGAAGGGTTGCGCGGATGCCGGGCTGACTCCGCTCGGCGCGTATTTTTACCAGTTCTCCCACGACGACGGACAGCAGGCCGGGGTGACAGGTACGGTCGTACTCGCGGAATCGCATCTCGCCATCCATACTTGGCCGGAGACCGGTGACGTCACGCTGGACGTGTACGTGTGCAATTTCTCGCGCGACAACAGCGATCGCGCCCGTGCGGTTTTCAACCGCATCATTGGTTTGCTCGCACCCGAAGAGTCGGTCTGTCACGACGTGATTCGTGGCCGGATCGCCGTGGAGGCCTGAGGGTGGCGGAGGGCATGCAGCTACCGCCGCGGGACGCTTTGTTCGAGGAGCTGTCGGCTGATGCCGGGTTCTTCGTCCGAGGGGGCCGGTTGATCGAGTCCGGTGCGTCCAAGTATCAGGCCTATGAAGTGTGGGATACGCCACAGTACGGCAAGCTGTTCCGGCTCGATGGCTTCTTCATGACCTCGGAACGTGACGAGTTCTTCTATCACGAAAACCTCATCCATGTGCCGTGCATCGCCCAGGCTGCGCCGCGGCGGGCCCTGATCATCGGCGGCGGCGATGGTGGTTCGGCAGAGGAATTATTCAAGTATCCGACCATGGAACGCGTGGTCCTCGTCGAGTTGGATGACAAGGTTATCGACATCGCACGCGAGCATTTCGCGGCCGTGCATCGCGGTTCGCTCGACGATCCGCGTCTTGAGCTCAGGATCGAGGACGGTTTGCGCTATGTACGCGAGATCGCGCCGGCGTGTGACGCGCAGTTCGACCTGATCGTGCTCGACCTGACCGACCCCATCGGCCCGGCCGAAGCCCTGTATACCAGCCGCTTTTTTGGTGAGTGCAAGGCGCTATTGAATGAACATGGCGCGATGACGCTGCACATCGGCGCACCGGTGTTTCAGCCCCGACGCCTCAGGCAACTCGTTGACAACCTGCGGGCGGTCTTCAGCACGGTTTCGCCCTATTTCATGTACATCCCCCTGTATGGCTGCCAGTGGGGCATGGCGGTGGCGTCCGACCAACTGGATCCCAAGGTGCTGACAGCGTCCGAGGTGGATGCGCGCATTAGCGCTCACGCGCTTGGGAATCTGCAGTATTACAATGGCGACATCCATGTTGCGCAGTTTGCGCTGCCGAATTATCTGCGCCGCCTTCTCGCCTGAGTCGAAACACGCCGCTTGCATCGTTCTGGCTTCTCCCGACACGCTGTACCATCGCATACGCCCGCGGCCGTTTCGCGGGCGTAACCTATTCCAGGATCGAGAATGACCGATCGACGGCCTCGCCACCCTGCCCACCGTTTGCACCAGGACAGTCTCGCCTGCGCAATTGTCGAGGCGTCGAGACTCGTGGAAAAAGTTCTGGAAGGCCAGAATCTCACCGACGCCTTCGAGCGGGCGCGTGATCAGTCTCGCCCGGCCTGGACCGATGCAGCTCGCGGCGCCATTCGCGATCTGTCCTGGCGTACGCTGCGCGACTATGGGCGCGGGGATCTCGTACTCGGGCAACTGCTGAGCAAGCCATTGCCTGCGAGCGTCCGCGCCATTCTTCTAGTCGCCCTGCATCGGCTCGAAGCCCGTCCAGACCAGGCACATACGGTTGTTGACCAGGCGGTCGAGGCCGCTGCGGTCGTTGCCCCGGGCCTCAAGGGTGTAGTCAATGGGGTCCTGCGCAATGCCTTGCGGCAGTCCGCCCATCTCGTGCCCTTGGCCAACCGGGACCCAGTCAGCCGCTACCGGCACCCAGCTTGGTGGATTGACCGAATTCGCCGCAGCCTTCCGGATGACTGGGACGCTGTACTCGACATTGCAAGCCAGCCGCCGCCGATGAGCCTGAGGGTCAATCGGCGTCGTGCTACCGTGGCAGAAGTATTGCAGAACTTGGAAGAGGCCGGCGTTGCCGCAAGGCGGCTTGCCAACGGCGCTGTGCTGCTGGAACACGCAGTGCCGATGAACCGGTTGCCGGGCTTTGCAGAGGGGCGGCTCTCGGTGCAGGACGCTGGCGCCCAATGGGCTGCGCGCTGGCTGGACCCTGGTCCCGGCCAGCGAGTGCTGGATGCGTGTGCTGCGCCAGGCGGCAAAAGCGCACACCTTCTGGAGTACGCCGACATACACCTGTTGTCGCTCGAGATCGACCCGGATCGCGCTGTACGGATTGACCGTAATTTCGAACGCCTCGGGCTGGTCGGCGAGACCCGCGCGGGGGATGCGAGAGAACCGAATGACTGGTGGGACGGTCGACCCTTCGACTGCATTCTGGCCGATGTGCCCTGCAGCGCGTCCGGGGTCGTGCGACGTCACCCCGACATCAAGTGGCTCCGCCGCGACAAAGACATCGGTGGCTTCGTCGCGCAGCAGGCTGCAATTCTGGATTCATTGTGGAGAACACTCGCCCCGGGTGGCAGAATGCTGTATGTGACCTGCTCGCTGTTCGATGAGGAAAACCGCGGGCAGATCCGCCAGTTCGTGGGTCGCCATCCGGATGCCAGGCGCCTTCAGATCGAGGGTGCCGATGATCGCCAACTTCTTCCGACCGCCGAGAATGACGGCTTCTATTACGCCCTGCTGCGCAAGTCCGACTGAGTCGCTCCGTGGCTGGCTGCTGGCCTTGTGCCTGCTCCTGGTTCCGGCAATCAGCCTGGCGGAGACCGAGGAAAGCGTCGTCCGCTACGCCGAGATCGTTCAGGCAGACGACGGCTACGTGGTCAATGCCGACATCGAGCTCGACCTGGGCCCCCGATTGACCGAAGCCCTGCAACGTGGGGTATCCCTGCATTTCGTGCTCGAGTTCCAGCTCGAGCGCGCACGCTGGTACTGGTTCGATCGCGAGATCGCGACCCGCAGCATCCACTATCGCCTGTCCTATCATGCGATCACCCGCAGCTACCGTCTGTCCGTCGGTAGCCTTCACCAGACCTTCGATTCGCTGGATGCCGCAGTGCGTGCCATGCAGCGTGTCCGCAACTGGCACATTGTCGAGCTCGATGAACTCGAGCCGGGGGTTTCCTACAATGCCGCGCTGCGCATGCGGCACGACACCAGCAGGTTGCCCCGGCCGTTTCAGGTGACCGCGATCGGAAACCGGGACTGGAGCGTGGGTACCGACTGGCTGCGCTGGACCTTTCTCGCCGGAACAACGCGATGAGACGCGTCGTCGTCATCGTCGCCGCAGCGCTTGCCGCCATTTCCCTGTTTCTGCTCGCATCGGCGAGCGCCAACACTGACCTGTTCGCGGGAGCTTACCCTTTCCTGCTGGCGATCAACGGCGCCGTCGGGGTGGCCCTGGCCGCACTTGTGGCGGTGCAGCTGCGCAAGCTTTGGCGCGAGTACCGCACCCGCCAGTTCGGCTCGCGTCTCAAGTATCGACTGCTGCTGATGTTCGCGCTGATGGCGATTGGACCGGGCCTGCTCCTGTACACCGTATCGATGCAGTTCGTCGTGCGCAGTATCGACTCGTGGTTCGACGTGCGCGTCGAGCGAGCGCTCGAAGGCGGCGTCGCGCTCGGGCAGAATGCCCTCGACTACCTGGTCAGCCAGGTCAGCGACAAGGCCAGGGAAATCGCGCTCGAACTGGATGCCGATACACCGCCCAATTCCCTTCAACTCAACCGCCTGCGCGAGCAAGCTGCGGTGTCCACGCTCACCGTGGTCGGGGCGAACGCCCAGCTGATCGCGACGGTGTCCGACGGCGTTGGCAATCTGCTCCCCGACCTGCCAACCCCCGCCCAGATGCGGCAGGCACGGCAAAGCCAGCGCTACCATCTGGTCGAGACCCGCCCGGGCGATGGCCTCTTGATCCGGGTCGTGGTGCCGGTGCCGTCGGCATTGCTGTTCGCCGAGCCCTCATACCTCCAACTCACACAGCCAGTGTCCGAGGCCTTCGCGCGGAACGTCGAGGTAGTTCAGGAAGCCCATCGTGAGTATCAGCAACTGGTCCTGGGCCGCACGGGTCTGTCGCGCATCTATTCGGTGACCCTGACCCTCGCACTGTTGTTGTCATTGCTGGGTGCAGTCGCGATTGCCTTCGTGCTCACCCGTCGGCTAACGGCACCGCTGCTGATTCTCGCCGAGGGTACTCAGGCAGTCGCCCAGGGTGACTTCAGTCCCCGCAAGGCGTTGCCGGCGCGTGACGAGCTTGGCGTGCTGACCCAGTCCTTCAACCAAATGACCCGGCAACTCCAGGAAGCGCGCGCGCAGGCGGAGAAAAACCGCGCTGCGGTCGAGGCCGCGCGGGCCTACCTCGAAAGCGTGCTCGCCAACCTGTCGGCTGGCGTGCTCGCATTTGGCGGCAATGGCCGCCTGCGTGCCGCAAACCGTGGCGCGATGGATATCCTACGTGACGACCTCGCCGGCTTCGAGGATCACACGCTGCGCGAATGGCCGCGCCATGAAGCCTTCCGCGATTTCCTCGTCACCCACCTCGATACGAATGAGCAGGATTGGCATGAGCAGTTCGAACTCACCCGCAAAGACAGTGCGCCACAGACCCTGCTGGTGCATGGCACCCGCCTGCCGGAGGCCTCCGGTGGCGGTACCGTCGTCGTCTTCGACGACATCTCCAGCCTCGTCATGGCGCAGCGTACCGCCGCATGGGCGGAGGTCGCCAGGCGTCTGGCGCATGAAATCAAGAATCCGCTGACCCCCATCCAGCTATCTGCCGAGCGGCTAGCCTACAAGCTTGCCGGCCGGCTGGACACGGATGGGCAGGCCGTGCTGGAGCGGGCAACGACGACGATCGTCAATCAGGTCGAGGCGATGAAAAACCTGGTCAACGCTTTCCGTGACTATGCGCGTCTGCCCAATCCCACCTTCGGCAGGGTGGAGATCAATAGCCTGATCTTCGAAGTGCTGGGTCTTTACGAAAGTTCGCCGATCCGAATCACAACCGATCTCGCGCACGGTTTGCCCGAGATCGTCGGTGATCCGACACAGATCAGGCAGATCATTCATAATCTCGTCCAGAATGCAGAAGATGCCCTGGCCGAGACCCCCGACGGTGTCTTTTCCGTGAGCACCCGACAGGATGGAGACCGGATCATCATGGAGATGCATGACAATGGTCCGGGCTTTCCCGCGGAATTGCTCGCTCGCGCCTTCGAGCCCTATTTCACCACCAAGGCGCGTGGCACCGGACTCGGCCTGGCAATCGTCAAGAAAATCGTTGACGAGCATGGCGCGGAGGTTCGTCTGCGAAACCGCGACTGCGGCGGTGCGGAGATCCGCATCCGGCTGCGAGCGGCCGAGGCAGCCAGCGCTCAAACGCAAGACTGAAGCAATCGGGTTGGACTGATGGCGAAAATTCTTATAGTTGACGATGAAGCAGGTATCCGCGAACTATTGTCGGAGATCCTGCGTGATGAAGGACATGATGTCGCATTGGCTGAAAATGCAGCCGAGGCGAGGGCGTGGCGAAACGCCCAGCGACCGGACCTGGTGCTGCTCGATATCTGGATGCCGGACACCGACGGCATCACCCTGCTCAAGGAATGGACCGCCAACAGTCAGCTGACGATGCCGGTGGTGATGATGTCCGGCCACGGCACCATCGACACCGCAGTCGAGGCCACCCGCATCGGGGCGATCGACTATCTCGAGAAACCGATCGCGCTCCAGAAGCTCCTTGCTGCGGTCAAGCGTGGCCTGCAGAAGCCCAGTGCGGTCGGGCGCAGCGCTCAGCTTACGCTGGCAGCGTTCCCGCGCTCGGCGCCGCTATCTGATCTGCGCCGCCGTCTGCATCAGATCGCACTCAAGTCCCGGACCGTACTGTTTCGGGCGAGTCAGAGCAGTCTTGCCGAACTGGCCGCGCGCAGTCTCAAGCCCGACATTCCCGATTGGCTCGATCTGGCGACGGTCAGCGTGCCGCTCGATATCAAACAACTTCAGACGGTACAGGGCGGTGTCGTCTATGTACCGGAGCTGGCACGCCTCGGACGCACTCAGCAGAAGAATCTCGCGTTCGCGCTCGAGCGGCTGGAGCGCTTCAATCTTCATCTCGTGGCGGTGACCGAACATCCGGCGGAAAGCCTGATCGCCGAGGGCTGGGACGAGACCGTGGTGAGCCGCCTGTACGAGGTCAATCTGGCCCCACCGACCCTGGAAGAGGTCAGGGACGATATCCCTGAAATGGCAGCCCAGGTACTGCTGCACCTGATCGAAGCGGGCGAAGTGCCGCGCCGTCGCCTGACGACCGCAGCCTTGAATCTGCTGCGCAACCATCCCTGGCCGGGTGGCTTCGGTGAGCTGCGAGCGGCTGTTCGCTCGCTCGCGCTCGGCACACTCGACGAAGAGGTCGGTGCTGACGATGTCCGGCGCGTGCTGCCGCAACCGGTGCAGCAGAGCCACTGCGCGGTATCCTTCGACCAGCCGCTGCGTGAAGCGCGCGAGGCTTTCGAGCGCTTGTATTTCGAGCACCATCTTGGTGTCGAAGGCAACAACATGACGCGCATCGCCGAGAAGTGTGGCCTGGAGCGCACTCACCTCTACCGCAAGCTCAAGCAACTGGGCCTGCAGGTGGGACGGCGCAACGAGGAAGCCTGAGCGCGAGCGGCAGCGATGAGGCGGGTTCCACTCGAAGCCGCGCTGGCAGGGCACGGCCTGTTCGTGCTCGGACAGTTGATCGCCTCGCGGGCCGCGAACCTTCCGGACATCGGCCAACCGGGGTTTCTAGCTTGAATGCTGTGGTGCAGCGTGAAATTACGCTGGGTCATCGCGGGCGGCGTACAATCACACCTTTCGTTCAGCTTTCGTGAAGGCGAGACGGTGAAAATCATCATTTTGGGCGCTGGTCAGGTCGGGGCCTCGGTGGCAGAGAGTCTCGCCTCCGAAGCCAATGACATCAGCCTGATCGACACCAGTGCGGAGCACCTGGAACTGCTGCGCGACCGGCTCGAGGTGCGTACCGTGTGCGGCAACGCCGCCTCGCCTCACGTGCTGCGCGATGCCGGCGCGGATGATGCAGATCTTCTGATCGCGGTGACGCAGTCCGACCAGACCAACCTGTGTGCCTGCAAGGTCGCCAAGACCCTGTTCAACCTACCCACCCGTATCGCCCGTCTGCGCTCCGGCGACTTCGTGGACTACCCGGAGCTGCTCAACAACGACAACTTCGCGGTGGATTTCTCGATCTGCCCCGAGCAAATCGTCACCGATCATATCAAGCGGCTGATCTCCTTTCCCGAGGCCTTGCAGGTGCTGGACTTCGCCGACGGGGTGCTCAGCCTGATCGGCGTTCGCGCCTTCGAGGGCGGGCCACTGGTCGGTCACCCGCTCAAGGCCTTGCGCTATCACCTGCCCAACGTGGAGGTCCGGATTGCCGCAATCTACCGCAACGGCGAGGCCATCATCCCCGAGGGCGACACCACAATACTGGCTGGTGACGAGGTGTTCTGCCTCGCGGCCACGGTGCATATCCGGCAGGTCATGCGCGAACTGCGACGCACCGATCGGCCGATGCGGCGCATCATCATCGCCGGCGGGGGCAACATCGGTTTTCGCCTTGCCCGCTCGATCGAACACGACTACAACATCAAGCTGCTGGAGCTGCAACCACAGCGCACCGAGTTTCTCGCCACCCACCTGAACCGGGCGCTGGTCCTGAAGGGCGACTCGACCGACGAGAAACTGCTCGAGAACGAGGGGATCGACGAGACCGACCTGTTCGTTGCGCTGACCAACAACGAGGAAGACAACATCATGTCGGCCTCGCTGGCCAAGCGCATGGGCGCGCGGCGCACGCTGGCGCTGATCAACCGCAAATCTTATGTCGATCTGGTGCAGGGTGGGCCGATCGACATCGCGGTGTCGCCGGCACAGATCTCCATCGGCACCTTGCTCGCCCATGTACGCCGCGGCGACGTAGTGGCGGTGCACAGCCTGCGGCGTGGTGCGGCCGAGGCGCTCGAGATCGTCGCGCACGGCACCGAGAAAGAGTCCAAGGTGGTGGGCAAGGCAGTGGAGCACGTCGCCCTGCCCAAGGGAGCGACGATCGGTGCCATCGTCCGCACGGTGAAACGTGAGGACGGCAGCATTGCCCGCCGCATGGTCATCATGGCGCACCACGACACGGTGATCGAGTCCGAGGACCACGTGATCGTGTTCTGTACTCACAAGCGTCTCGTCCGTCAGGTCGAGAAGCTCTTCCAGGTCGGGTTCGGTTTCCTGTGAGCGCCAACCCAAACGGATAGCGACACCGTGCGCGCCTACTTTCCGGTTCTCAACGCCATGGGCCTGATCATCATGATCTTCGGGCTGCTCATGGGTTTTCCGATTGCAGTTTCCTATTATCTCGAGGACGGTGCGCACCTGGCGTTCGATATTGCCCTGGTCGTGACCTTCACCACGGGCCTCTTGCTATGGCTTTTCACCCGTGGCAAGCGGCGCGACCTGCGCGTGCCGGACGGCTTCCTGCTGGTTGCCGCGACCTGGATCCTGCTGCCCTTGTTTGGCGCGATTCCATTGTTGAACTTCATCCCCGATCTGACCTTCACCTATGCCTACTTCGAGGCGGTATCCGGCCTCACGGCGACCGGCGCGACCGTGCTGAGCGGGCTCGACGACCTGCCGGTGTCGATCAACGTGTGGCGCACTTTCATGCACTGGATCGGCGGCATGGGGGTCATCGTGCTCGTGGTGGCAATTCTCCCGCTGCTGGGCATCGGGGGACGCCAGTTGTTCAAGGCCGAAGTGCCCACGCCGATGAAGGAGTCGAGCCTCACGCCGCGGATCACCGAGACCGCAAAGGGTCTTTGGATCACCTACATCCTGCTGACCATAGCCTGTGGTGTCAGCCTCTGGCTGGCGGGACTGCCGGGCTGGGACGCCCTCATCCATGCCTTCACCGTAGCCGGTCTCGGTGGCTTCTCGAGCAAGGACGCCTCGCTTGGCCATTTCAACAACATCCAGGTCGAGATGGTCGTCATCGTTTTCGCGTTGCTCGCGGCGATGAACTACGCAACCCATTATCTGGCGCTGGTGCGGCGCAGCCCTCGTCCGTACATGCGAGACCCCGAGATACCCATCTTCCTGGCGGTGCTTGCGGTCAGCGTGCTGATGCTCACGATCTATCTCACTCATCATCAGGCGCACAGTGATCTGGCAATGACTCTGCGCTATGTGTCCTTCCACGTGGTGTCTATCTCGACCTCGCTGGGCCTGGCGACCTACGATTACACCTTGTGGCCGATGTTCGGGCAGTTGTGGATCCTGTTTCTCGGCAGCTTCATCGCTTGCTCCGGGTCCACCGGGGGCGGCATCAAGATGATGCGCGCAATGATTCTGTACAAGCAGGTCTTCCGCGGGATCGTGCGCTCACTCCACCCTAACGCGGTTCATCCGGTGAGACTCGGTAACCAGCGAGTCTCGGATGACATCCTGCACGCCGTGCTTGGATTCGGGTTCATGTACATGGTGTCCATCGTCAGCCTCACCTTGGTGTTGTCGCTGTCCGGCCTCGACATCGTGACCGCCTTCTCGGCGGTGGTGGCCTGCATCAACAACACCGGCCCGGGCCTTGGTGCGGTTGGCCCGGCATCGAACTACGCTGGTCTCAACGAATTCCAGATCTGGACCCTGTCATTCACGATGATCCTCGGCCGCCTGGAGATCTTCACCCTGCTCGTAGTGCTCACGCCAGTTTTCTGGCGTCGCTGAGCGACGGGAATCCGCGCTGCCTTGATCCAGAGGGTCGGCAGCGGCTCGAAAAACCGGGATAATCGGGCGGTTGCCAAAATAACCGAGGAAGTCTTCCGTGAGCCGTCTTGCCAATGACACTTTTCTACGCGCCCTGATGCGCGAACCCACAGAACACACCCCGATCTGGCTGATGCGCCAGGCGGGTCGCTACCTGCCCGAATACTGCGAGACGCGTCGTCGAGCCGGCAGTTTTCTTGACCTGTGCAAGAACAAGGATCTTGCCTGCGAGGTCACGCTGCAGCCACTCGCCCGCTACGATTTCGATGCCGCGATCCTGTTCTCGGACATCCTCACAGTCCCGGATGCGATGGGCCTGGGTCTGTACTTCGTCGAGGGCGAGGGACCGCGCTTCGAACGTCCGCTCAAGGATGAGTGGGAAATCCGCAATCTCACCGCACCGGACCCGCATGCCGAACTGCAATACGTCATGGACGCGGTATCCGAGATCCGTCGAGCGCTCGACGGCAGCGTGCCGCTGATCGGTTTTTCCGGCAGTCCGTGGACGCTTGCCTGCTACATGGTCGAAGGCGGCTCCTCGTCCGACTATCGCAAGGTCAAGAGCCTGGCCTACAGCCGTCCCGACCTGATGCACCACATTCTCACCGTGACCGCTGATGCAGTCGTCGCGTATCTCAACGCCCAGATCGAATCCGGCGCCCAGGCTGCGATGGTGTTCGACTCCTGGGGTGGCGTGCTCTCGGAAGAGGCGTATCACACCTTCTCCCTGCCTTATCTCAAGCGCGTAATCGATGGTCTGATTCGCGAAAACGATGGTCGGCGTGTGCCGAGTATCGTGTTCACCAAGGGCGGTGGCCTGTGGCTCGAATGCATCGCCGACATTGGTGCCGATGCGGTCGGACTGGACTGGACGATGGACATCGGCCGTGCGCGCTCGCTGGTTGGCGAGCGGGTCGGGCTGCAGGGTAACCTCGACCCCAATGTGTTGTTCGCCCCACCCGAGGTGGTCGCCGCCGAGGCGCGCAAGGTGCTCGACGCTTTCGGCAATCATCCGGGTCATGTTTTCAACCTTGGCCATGGCATCTCCCAGTTCACGCCGCCGGAGTCGGTGTCAGTGCTGGTCGACACCGTGCATGAGCACAGCCGGGTCCTGCGCGCCGGAGCCTGATCGCTCGAGCTCGCTTCTTTGATGGGTGCGGAAACTGCTTTTCCACACCCATCGAAACGTCATGTGTCAAGGTAAAAAAGTGCGGTCGAGGTCTTGACTTATGCACATCCAGGCGTCCCACCAAGTCGCTCGAGGCGAAATCCTTGCGCTGCAATATGCATTTTCCAAGCTATTGATTTTATTTGTTTTTTTATTTGCTCATTGTTAAGGCAAAGTGACAAAAGTGCTTGTCTGGCGGCGTTTTGGGCCTGTTTTCGGCACGCTCTCCACAAACTTTTCCACAGGTTCTGTGGAAAAGTCCACAAGCCCTGCATGGGCAGTCATTTAGCGACGCAATTGTGGTTCGCTCTAAGAAAAACCCGCCAAGCTGATGATTTGATTTGCATTGTGTTCCTGCAGGTTTTTATGACGACATCGGCTGGATCGCCAAGCCCATGTAAAGCGGGTGTTTTTTCGTGACGGCGACTTCGCCTGCATCCTCTCTCAGGCTGTTACGCATCGCCCTGCCGGTGCCCTTGCCGCGTCTTTTCGACTACCTGTGTGACGATGCCGGCCCCGGTGATATCGGTCGCTGTGTCAGGGTGCCTTTCGGTCGGGGTGAAAAGACCGGGGTCGTGGTTGCGATGCCCGAAACCAGCGATGTCGATCCCGGCCGTCTCAAGCCGGTCATCCAGGTTCAGCGCGAGGTCGCGCCGCTGCCGGCCGACTGGCTCGAACTCGTGGCCTTCGTTGCCCGCTACTACCACGCGCCGGTTGGCGAGGTGATCGCGCTCGCGCTGCCGCCCGGGCTGCGTCGGGCCGATGCCGTGTGCGCCGAGGACGAAGACCCGTTCATCGGTCTCACAACACAGGGTGAAGCCGCGCTTGCGGAGCTCCGCCGGGAAAGTCGCAGTCTCCGTCTGCTCGCCCAGTTGCAGGAGGCAGGCGTCCAGCGGCGCAAGCAGGTGCGTGAGCTGCCCGATGGCCAGGCATTCGCCGAGACCGTGCGCAGGGGCTGGATCGGGGTCGTCCGGGCGCAGGCGGAGATCGATGCCAGCGGCGCTCTTTCGGCGCCGGCGCTCACCGCGGAACAGCGGGCGGCGATCGACGCGGTCAGTGCAAGCGAGGCAGGCTTTGCCTGCTGGCTGCTGCAGGGGGTGACCGGCAGTGGCAAGACCGAGGTTTATCTGCGACTTGCCGCAGCTGCGCTTGCCCGCGGCGAGCAGGTGCTCATGCTGGTGCCCGAGATCGCGCTCACGCCACAACTCGAGTCCCGGGTCGCAGGGCGTTTTCCGGCAGCTTCGGTGGTCAGCCTGCACTCGGCACAGGCACAGGGTGCGCGCTCGCGCGGCTTCATGCATGCCCTCGAAGGACGTGCCGACATCGTGCTCGGCACCCGCCTGTCGGTCTTCACCCCGTTGCCCCGGCTGGGCCTTATTCTCGTAGACGAGGAGCACGACGCCTCGTACAAGCAGCAGGAGGGTGTACGCTATTCGGCACGAGACGTCGCAGTGTGGCGTGCCCGCCAGCGCAATGTGCCGGTGGTTCTGGGATCGGCCACGCCTTCGCTCGAGAGCTGGCAGCATGCACGACAGGGGCGTTACCGCCCCTTGCAGTTGCGACTGCGGGCGCGGGCGCAAGCCTTGCCCCGGGTGCGTTGCATCGACACCCGCCATTTGCGTCTGGACGAGGGACTGAGTCCGGCGCTGCAAGCGGCACTTGCCGAGCGCCTGGGTCGCGGCGAGCAAAGCCTGGTCTTTCTCAACAGGCGCGGTTACGCGCCGGTGCTGTCGTGCCCTTCCTGCGGCTGGATCAGCCATTGCCCGCATTGCTCGGCCAACCTCGTGGTCCATCTCGCCGACCGCCGCCTGCGTTGTCATCATTGCGGCTGCGATGCCGCGATTCCCCGTGTCTGCCCGAGTTGTGGCAACCAGGACATCCAGCCCTTCGGCCGTGGTACCCAGCGTGTCGAGGTGCGTCTGGCCGAGCTCTTTCCAAAGGCACGTGTGCTGCGCATCGATCGCGACTCCGCACGCACCCGGCGCGCATGGGAATCCCTGTTGGCGAAGATCGCGGCGGGCGAAGCGGATATCCTTGTCGGCACCCAGATGATGGCCAAGGGTCACGATTTTCCGCAACTCACCCTGGTCGGGGTGATTGGTGCCGACGCTTCCCTGCATGCCGCGGATTTCCGCGCGCCCGAGCGCCTGTTCCAGCAGCTGATGCAGGTCGGCGGTCGTGCCGGCCGCGCACATCTTCCGGGCGAGGTGCTTATCCAGACCGAGTACCCGGACCATCCCCTCTATCGTTGCCTCGTCGGCCATGACTTCGACCGCTTCGCCGCGAGCGAACTCGATGTCCGCGAAGAAGCCGGCTTTCCGCCCTTCTCGTTCCAGGTCATGCTGCGTGCAGACGCCCCACGGCTCGATGATGCGCTGGAGTTTCTGCGCCATGCACAACGCCTGGCCCGGGCGCACGCGCCGGACGCGCTCAGGGTCTTCGACCCGGTGCCGATGCGCATGACCCGTCTGGCGCGTCGCGAGCGCGGACAGTTGCTGGTGGAGGCGGATGCACGCGCGACACTCCAGCGTTTCGTCACCCAATGGGTCGAACTGCTGCGTGCCCAGCGGATCCCGCGTGAGCTACGCTGGCAGGTCGATGTCGACCCGCTGGAGGTTTGACTATCCGTTCTCCCGCAGCCAGCGGGCACGCTCGGCATGGCGAGCGGCCTTGTCGGCGGCCAGCCCGGGTGCGGTGGCGATGGCGACGAGCACTTCGGGATCGGGTCGGTGGGTATTCACGCTGCGCCAGTAATGGCTGAGTGTCAGCCAGGGTGACGGGCGCTCGAGCAACTGCAACATGTCCCCGGGCCCGATCGCACCGGGCTCGAGCACCCGGTAATACCATCCGGTAATGCCTTGCTCGAACACAAAGGCCGCAGCGCGGGCAATGTCGAGGCGGTGGTTGATCTTCCAGCAGGGTTGGCGCGGCTGGCTGACCTGGAGTACGGCGGTGCCGGCGCGCAGGGTGTCGCCAATGCACAGGTCCGTCTCGATCAGGCCGCGGGTGCTGATGTTTTCGCCGAGCACACCGGGCGCTGCGAGGCCCCCGAGCGCAGGCCACTTCGCACACAGTGCCGCGTAGTGTTCGGCCGGGTAGTGGTGCACCGCCTTGTCCGGGCCGCCATGGTGACGCAGATCGCCCTGATGGTCGCCGCTGAGCCCGGTCGCCGTTGCCGTTACCGGCACCTTAACCGCGTACTTGAAAATCCCGCTCATCTGCCCCTCGGGCGGCAAGGGCGACAGCTTGCCGATGAATACCTGATCGATCAGCGTTGGCGCGAGTGCGGTGCGAGAGGTCATGAGTTATTCCAGTGCCAGTGCGAAGCCGTTCGGAGCAGTTGTCGTGCCACGCCTTGTAGGACGAACACCCTTCCATGACCGAGATCACATGAACCAAGCCGGGGTGATCACCGCGCGCCTTGATTACTTCGGCGACCACCGCTTCCTTGCGCACGTGCGCCTTGGCGATGTACTGAATGGCAACGCCGGCCGACGCGGCCAGGGCCTCGGCGTTCGTCCGAATCCGCTCACGCGACGGCTCGGCAAAACGCGGATAGTCAAAGATGCGGATGTGCTTGGCGTTCAGGTAGCTCGTCATGCCTGCCGCGTAGCACGCGCCAGGCAATGTGCCCGTAATCACGATCCAGTCGTAGCAGGTCAAAACCCCCGCAACCCGGTCACGGTAGCGCTCAAGAAGTGGTGCGTTCATGGCAACCTCCCCTTCTCGTGGCAAAGTACTTCTACTTTAACCTGTTTGGTTCCGGCTCTGCCGGCTTAGTTTATGGGCCGCTTGACACCACAGTGCGAATCGTTATTATTCGCATCATCTAGCCCCGAAACGCTGCGGCGAATGAACCCCGATCGACCCAAACCTGACGCCGAACCCATGCCCACGCAGACAGCCTCCGCCATCCCTTATCCGGTCGAGTCCGGACAGCGGATTTTTCCGCCGGGCGCGATCCCGACGGACCTCTTATTCCAGGGCAATCAGGAAAACCTGATCAACCATCACGGCGAGTACTATCGCCTGTGCATCACCAGGAACGGCAAACTGATTCTCACGAAGTGAGCGTGGTTGTTGCCGACTTGTCGGCTTACAACCACGGCCTGTCCCTCGCGGGCAAAGTTACTCACCGCATTACCCGCCCGCCAGCGCGCCCGCGCCAGCCAGCCCGCAACCCCGAGGAGACTGGCATGACCGCAGCGCAGTATCACGACACCCACGAAATCGTCATCGCAGCCACGCTGTGGCTGATGCATCGCCACCAGCAGACCAGCTAACGGCGCCGCCAGCCCGGTGCTGGCCAACGCCTGTCGTTCGAATGGCGCGCCGTGTCGTGCACCCCGCATGACGCGAACACCGCCGCCCCGCAACCCGCCCTGCAGTGAAGGAGTTTTTGATGATTTTGACTGGACACCCCATCTCCCACGTTACCTGCGACGCCTATCTGCCCGACGGCCGCATCGCACCGCTTTCGCTCGCGGATTACCAGGGCAAATGGCGGGCGCTGTTTTTCTGGCCACTCAACTTCACCTTCGTCTGCCCGACCGAAATCCGCGCCTACTCGGACCTGTCCCACGACTTCAACCTAGAAACCTCAGTTGATCGCTCTTAATGACCTTGAATGCCTTAGCCAGCTTGCGATTCGCACCTTCGATGACGGTCACCAAATGAGTGAGCCCGCTACGTGCCCGATTGCACGCCTGGCGCGCCGCGCCTGGGTCAAACACGGCCTGGGCGCGGTCGAGTTCCCGATGCTGGGCGACGTGTCCCCGGGGGTTGGCATGACAGCCGCAGCGCACGCCAGCGGCACAGGGATGCCGGCAATCCGAACAATCTTGGGAGACAACGCGGGGATTCGTCGGGGCCGCTCTCGCCATTCTCATCGCGGATTGTTCGGCTATCGTGCGTCTCTGCGCCCCTGTCGTGCGGCGGAGTGCGCGGCGTGAGCATCGAGGAGCGCCCCGCTCCTCCCGCGGACGGCCAAGCTTCCCTGCGGCGCCGGATCCTGCTTCGTTTAGCCCTGACGCTCACCATCGCGGCACTGCTCTCGTTGTTCTTTTCCGCGGTGGCGTATCGGCTGGCGTTCGAGCGTTCAATCCAGGCGACGGAGCGTCAGATCGAGCTGCAGTATCGCACCCATGTGCTCGCCAACGCACAAGACCAGTGGTCGCGCGGCTTACGCGACGCGCTGTTTGCCTACGGGAGAATGGGGGCCACGCAAGGAATCGACACGAGCTGGGTCGAGGCGCGCAAGGCGGGTGCCGATACCGTAGCCGTCGCCAACCGGGCGGGAGACTGGGGCGAGGTGCGGGGCGTGCTGAGCGACCGGTTGCCGGTGGTGGTGCCGGATCGGCCCGGCTGGCACCTGGACCACGACTCGGGCGGTCTGTACCGCGTGGATGTAGGCACCATGCCTGGGCAAGAGGGCCTGATGGCGGTCTTTTATCCGATCGATCAGCAATGGGTCAATCGCCACGCCGGTGGGTACTTGCACGTGGCGGTACTCTTAGAGGGACGTGTAATCGTTGCCACCGCACCCGAACCCCGATTGCGCCCGCGCGCGAACGCGATCGACCTGATCCCGGGAGATGGCCGCGTGCTCAATGTCATGGTGGCTTTCGACGATCAGGCCGCAGCCCCCCGCCTGCGGATTACGCATTTTGCCCTGCCGCCTTTTTCGCTGGTCGAGCTTGCGCTGAGTGGAATCATATTGTGGCTGGCCATCGGCGCACTCATCTGGCTGACCGTCGGCGTATGGCTGCGCGAGGCGCTAGACAAGGTCGAACGGCTTGCCTATCACGACACGCTCACCGGTCTGGCCAACCGCGACAGCCTGTTCGAGCGGGCTGACCAGTTGTTGTCCGAGCGGCGGCGTCACGACGGTCTCACCGCCGTTCTGCTGCTCGACCTCGATCGCTTCAAGCAACTCAACGATACTTTCGGTCACGCCTGCGGCGACGAATTGCTGGCACAGGTGGCGGGAAGATTGCGCGGCAGCGTGCGCGAGCTGGATTTCGTCGCCCGCCTGGGGGGCGACGAGTTCGTGGTGTTGCTGCGGGGCATCGCCGATTGCCACGCGGCTGCGGACATCGCCGGGAAGATACTGCAACGCGTCGCGCAGCCGGTGAGCCTTGGGCGCGGGCGTTCGTGGCAAGTCGGGGCCTCCGTCGGGATCGCCGTATACCCGCATGACGGCGACCGTATCGACGTATTGATGGGCCATGCCGACGCTGCACTCTACGCAACCAAGGCACGAGGCCGCAATGGCTACACGTTCTTCGACCAGGCAATGGGAGAACAGGCGCGTAGCCGCACCCGCCTGCTGCGGGCCCTGCGCGACGCCGAAGCGAACGGCGAGTTGTGGGTTGCGTACCAGCCCCAGGTCTGCGCCCTCACCGGGCGGCTCACCGGCACCGAGGCGCTGCTGCGCTGGACGCACCCGGAGTTGGGCAGCGTTCCGCCCGATCGCTTCATCGCGCTGGCGGAGGAGAGCGGGCTGATCGACCGGATCGGGGCCTTCGTGCTCGCCGCGGCGTGCCGGCAGATGCGCGACTGGCTGCAGCAGCCCCCCCAACTCCACCCGGATTTCCGCATGGCGGTGAATGTCTCGGTACATCAGCTCGCCCGGCGCGAGTTCGTCGACGAGATCCGCGCGGTACTGCTTGACACCGGTTTGCCCGCCGGGGCCCTCGAGCTCGAAATCACCGAAAGCACCGCGATGGACTCGCAAAACGAGATTCTTCGTGCGCTCAACGCTCTGCGCGATCTGGGGGTCAGCGTCGCCATCGATGACTTCGGCACCGGACATTCATCGCTCGCGGTACTGAAGAACCTCCCGATCAGGCGCCTCAAGCTGGCGCGGGAGTTCGTGACGCACATTCACTCGGACAGTCGCGATCGAGATGTCTGCGCGGCGGTGGCGGCCATGGGCAAGAACCTGGGTTTGGTCTTGGTGGCCGAAGGGATCGAAAACGCTCGCCAGGCAACGCTGCACGCGGCGATGGGATTCGACCTGTTTCAGGGCTATTTCCTTGGCCGGCCGGTACCGGCGAACGAGATCGAACTGCACTCGATGCCGGCGCGCGCCAGCCCCGACTGGATCCGCGACAACGAAACCGTGCGCGCGGCGGAAATCGCCCGCATACCTGTGGCCGACGGAGCGCCCCTATCCCCATCCTGTTTCATGCAGCAGGCTCAATTTGCCCTGCCCGGACGGACTGCGGCATGCTTGCCTTCGCATCGCGCTCGCTGATCGCGGCATGCGTGCCTTCGGTGTCGTAGGCACCATCGGCACTGGGCTGGACAACTGCGCCCTCGACTTGAGCCAACAGGTCGGGAAACACCTCGCTGTCATGCCAATCGGCGGTGGTGACCTCGATGCCGATGATGTCCTTCGCGGTTTCATCGACGGCCAGGTGAATCTGGCGCCAGGTACGGCGCATGCCAACACCGTGTTGGCGCACCTTCCACTCGCCCTCGCCGAATATCTTCAGCCCGGTCGAATCCACCACGACATGCGTGGCGCCAGTTCTCGCACGACGTGGAATCGTCACCTCCAGCGTCGCCGCCCGGCGCGACATGTGGGTGTGATCGGGCAGGTCTGAATGGCCACATCCGAGTAAAGCCCCGGTTTGCCTCGACCGAGCGGACGCGGCGGGGTCCAGTTCTGGGCGATGCTCGCCTCGTCAAACCAGATCGTCAGGTTGCCGCGATTGACCAGCGTTCGGTCGTATTCCGCCCAGTTCTTCACTCGGTGGCGGTATTTCGGCTTCGCCGGGCTGTCGTCCATCTTTCTCGTTGCGGCTATCTGGATTCCTCTCTCGCTTTGAAACCCCGCCAAACGGCGGCTCATGACATTATATTGCGCCAACGCCCCAAAAAAACACCAGTACGCGCCAAGCTACTGTTTTATACGCTTAGTTTTTGATGGCTGTTAAACCCGGGTTAAGGTTGTCGATGGTGGCGCCGATGTTGAGGCTGACCACGGAGTCGGTCGCATTGCCGTCGTCGATGAAGACGTTGTCCGCCGCACCCGGCAACCCAGCAGCCTGATTCCAACTGGTGCCCAAATTGGGGCTCCAGTTACCGGTACCGCCCAGCCAAATAAAATCGATGGCGCCCGCGGGCGCAGCCATGCCGCCCAAGGCGAGCGCCAGCACCTTGCGCGCCAGCGGTTTGCTGTCCATGCGGTTTCGCTCATGCACAAGCACGTTTTTGGCCTTGAGGCGGGTGCTGGCTGCGGTTTGCTTGTTGGACATGGCGGGCTCTCCTTGATTGTGCTGCGCGCAATATTGGCCTGCATGCCCAAGCACGACCCATGCCAGAAATCCAGCCCATTCGTTCCATAAAGGATTTGTTTGGCGGCTCCGCGGAAAATCGCCCAAAGTGTAAATCGGTTTGATGGTGCATCTGCACTATATTCATCCGAGACGCTTGTTTGATGAATTGTTGACTTTCAGGTTATGTGCATTACCATGCACATATCAATTCAACTTCTTTTTAAGCCGTCCATTCAAGGCGTAATCCTGATGATGAAAACCGAGCGTGTAACTTTATTGACTTCCCCTGACTTCAAGGCGTTTCTCACTGCCGAGGCGGTGCGCGAGGGGGTAAGCGTGGCGGAGCTGGTACGCAGGCGTTGCGAACGCCAGCCGCCAACAGAGGACGAGGCTTTGCTTGCCGCGCTGACTCAAGAGCTGAGCAAGGCGGTCGCGGAGGCGAAGCGTTCGCTTGATCGCGGACTGCGCGATGCGCAAGCCGTGCTTGACGATATCCGTGCCGGTCGCGCCGAGGCCCATCGATCGTGAGTGTCCTGGGTGAAGCGATCGGGGCGTTCAAGGAGGCGCTGAAACTGACCGACGACGTGAAGCGGGTGGGCGAGACGCTGACAGACATGTCGCGCGAATTGCGCGACCATGACCGGCGCATCACACGGGTCGAGGCGAAGTGGGATGCGGCCATCGAGCTGTCGGCCGCACGCGGGGGGAGTCGACCGCCGGGGCTGGAATAAACCGCGCCTGGCCGGCCGCTGCGAATGCCCGATGTCGCCGATCTCGATGTGCGCGGTTTGAGCCAGGCCATCCTGGAGATCCATCGCGCCGGACGCGGGGTGGCGCTGTCGGCGTTCCAGCGGATCGCGCTGGAATTGATCGCCGAGGTGATCCCGTTCGATTCGGCCTGGTGGGGCACCGCGTCGGCGGAGCCGCCGGAGATCCACCGGCTGCATCTTTACAACTGCGACGGCTCGATCCTCGACGCCTACACGCCCCACATGGGCGAGGATTTCATGCGCACGGCGATGATCGCGAACCCCGGCAAATCGATCAACCTGGCCGATCTGATGACGCGGGCGCGTTTCGTGCGCACGCCGCTGTACCGGAATGTCGGAAAACTTTACAAGATCGAATGGTC
>CAYTAY010000007.1:0-5459 GCA_964435845.1 uncultured Azoarcus sp. | reverse complement strand
TCGTGCGCACGCCGCTGTACCGGAATGTCGGAAAACTTTACAAGATCGAATGGTCGCTGGGCACGCTGCTGGTGGAGCCGGTGTCGTCCTTGCAGGAATTTCTGACGCTTTGGCGGCACGATCCGAAAAAACCCTTTACCGAAGTCGAACGGCGCATGAAGGAATAGCTGATGCCGCACCTGGCCGATGCGCACCGCCACGCGCGGCTGCGGGCGCTCATGCTCGACCCGGCAATGCGGCGCGATTGCTGGGCAGTGGCGGACGAGCGGGGCTACCTGCGCGAGGTGCATCCGGCATTTGTCCATTGCCTGCGCGCTCGCTGGCCCCGCTGGCAAGGCAGCCGCCTACCGGAAGAGCTGCTGGCGAGCGTGCGCGAGGCGCAGCCGATGCGGCGGGACAATCAAAAGCTGACGGTGACGCGCAAAGGCGCGTTTCGCCTGTTGGAGATCAAGACGCTCAAACGCACCGCCCTGGACAACCTGTCGCCGCGCGAGCGCGAAATCGCGCAGCGCTTCGCGCGGGGTGAAACGCATGTGGACATCGCTCAGGCACTGACGCTCTCTCCCGCCACAGTACGCAATCATTTGGCGAAGTGCTTCCGCAAACTGGCGGTTTCCAACAAGATCGAACTGGCAAGGGTCCTGCTTCTACCTGGAAACCGCGGTTGACCGCTTCTCAGCCTTGGTCAAGTCCGCCATGGCGCTGGGATTCGAGCCTTCGTTGACGTTCACCCAACGGGTGAGTCCGCTACGCACCCGATGGCGGGCCTGTCGGGCACGTTCAACCGCAGTTTCCAGGATAATGCATTTGGCAACGAGCGAGTGGCAAAGCGATTCCAATAAGGCCACCGCAACTGGCCCAGTCCCCAGTCGAACACAAGGGCTGCGGCAATGGTGGCGACCTTCGCCGCGAGAATCGCGTGCAGGCTGCGGTCATGGGTCATGGTCATCGCACTCCTGCGGGAGGCCACAGCCAGGCGGCGCCACGCCCCCCCGAGGCATCGCCGTGGTGTGCCGGCAGCAGCCGGGTTTCGATGACGTCGGAGAACACCGCCTTCCCCCAGAGCGCAGGTACATTGCGGTAGAGGCGTCCGATACGCGACAGGCCGCCCCCGAGCACGATTACGTCGGGGTCTAGCAGGCTGATCACACCGGCGAGCGCCCGAGCGAGACGGTATTCGTAGCGTGCCATCGTGGCCTCACACACCGGGTCGCCGTTGCCGGCTGCCGCCGCGATTTGTTCGGCGCTCATCCGGCTGCCGCCCAGGCGGTGATGTTCCTCGGCCATGCCAGGGCCGGACAGCAGGGTTTCGATGCAGCCAATGCGGCCGCACCAGCACGCTGGCCTGGGATGGGGATCGACCTCGTCAGGCGACGGCAAGGGATTGTGCCCCCATTCGCCGCCGACCCGGTTGCACCCGTCGAGCAGATGCCCGTCGATCACGATGCCACCGCCGACGCCGGTGCCGAGAATCACGCCAAAGACCACCCGCGCACCGGCACCGGCACCGTCGGTGGTCTCCGACATCGCAAAGCAGTTGGCGTCGTTGGCAACACGCACCGGCCTTTGCAAGCGTGCGGAGAGATCCTGTTCGATCGCCTGGCCGTTGAGACAGAGCGAATTCGCGTTGCGCACCCGACCATCGACCGGCGAGGGCGAACCCGGGATGCCGACGCCGACGCTGGCGCGACACCCGAGTTCGCCCTCGACGCTCGCGACAAGACTCGCGATGGTTTCGACGGTTGCCTGATAGTCGCCCACCGGCGTCGGCACGCGCCAGCGAGCGCGAACACTGCCTTCGTCATCGAGCGCGACGATCTCGATCTTGGTACCGCCGAGGTCAACCCCGATGCGCATCGGTCGCCTCGCCCTACCAGACGCCCAAGGCCACGATCTGGGCGGTCGCAGCCTCGACCCACCCGCGGTTGGCGGCCGGACTGGCCGGGCTGGGGTGCAGTACCCTTCCAATACGGACCGCCTTGCCGGCCAAGGCCAGCATTGCGCGTTGTTCCGCCCAGGCACCCACGCCGATTACCCACTCCGGCTCGAAGATGTCGCACATAATCTGCAGGTGGATGTCGCAGGCTTCCAGAAGGGGTCGGGACTCCGCGGCAGGGAGCTTGTCAGGGGTCAGGTTGCGGCCGCCGTCGAGAAACACCAACGGGCAGTAATTGACCACGAAATGCTCCGCGAAGAACGCTTCCGGGGTGCCGAAACGCTCGCGGAACAGCCCCCAGAGCCGGCGTCCGGACACTTCCGACCGGGTGCAGTCGAAGCCTTCGATCGGGCGCTTGGGGTTCTCCCGCTCCGGTTTGCCCACCGGGCCGGCCAGGCCGAGCCAGTCGCGTACCGAGGCGATCTCGCCGAAGGGCACACCGGTCTGGGTCATGCCGAAGGGCCCAGGGTTCATGCCGACGAAAACCACCCGCCGGGGCCCGTCCGCATAGCGGGTGAGGTAGGCTTCATGGACCGCCCTGGCGTAGTCGAGAGGGTTGTATACATGGCTGACCGGCGGTGCGAAGTCGAGCCGGTCGACGGTGTCGGCGAGGGTGCGCGCCGCCGCTATGAGTTTTCTGGCGTGGTCGTTCATGGTCGCGAATTATCGCGCAGGAAGGCTTCGACCGCAGCCGACGGCAAGGGTCGACACAAATGGTAGCCTTGGAGCTCATCGCAACCGAGGTGTGTCAACCGCTCGAGCTGAGTGGCACTCTCCACCCCCTCGGCGACCACGCGCAGGCCGAGGTTGTGGGCGAGCGACACCGCGGCGCCGACGATGGCCGCGTCATTGGCATCGTGCTCGATGTCGGACACGAAGGAACGATCGATCTTGAGCCGGTCGAGCGGGAACAGCTTGAGATACGACAGTGAGGAGTAGCCGGTACCGAAGTCATCGATCGAAAGCGATGCCCCGGACGCTTTCAGGGCGTCGAGTACCGCGATCGCCTGGGTCGGTTCCTCCATCACGCTGCTCTCGGTGATTTCGAACTCGATCGCCCCGGTTCCGAGTCGGTGTTGACTCATCAGCTTTTCGACACGCAGCGGCAATCCTCTGTCGCGCAACTGCCGTGCCGAGAGATTGATCGCGATGCGCAGTGATCCCAGACCGTTTGCATGCCACTTCTCCAACTGCCGGCAGGATTCGGCGATGACCCAGTCGGCATCCGACAGTGAATTGTCGGAGCGGTCGTCGGAAGGCTCGAAGTGCAGCCCGGTGATGGTCGTGAACGCCGGGTTGGCTGAGACGATGCTCTTGTCCGGTGACAGGATCACGATTGCTTCCGGCGTGTTCTCGAAGACCTTGTCCGCCAGGATCTGGCGTGCCTCAGCCCGCCGCAACTCGGTGATGTCGTTGTAGATGGTAACGAAGCTGCCGTCCGGCAGCGGTTGGCCGCGGATATGGATTACGCGCCCGTCCGGCCTCACCCGCTCGAAGCTGTGGGGCTGCAGATTACGCGAACGCTCAGTGAGCTGGCGCACGATCTCGTCCGGATCGCCGTCACCGTACTCACCCCGCCGCGCGTTGAAGTCGAAGAAGTCGACCAGTGTCGTCCCGCCATCCACGAACAAGGCATCGGGCAAGTCGAGCACCACCTTGAACTCCTCGTTGTAGGCCAGCAGGCGGAGCTTTCCGTCGATACCCCGACCGTTGACGAATTCGGCAAGCGCCTCCGGCTCAGTGAAGCAGGCGGTCAGTCCCGCTGGCTCGGCGGCCACGTCGGCACCCAGCCCGAGCAGCGTCCGCAAACCGGCTGACCATGTCATCTGCCCAGTCTGGCAATCCATCGTCCAGCTGCCGATGCCCGCCAGGGTCTCGATCACGGCTTCATGCTCGCCAAGATCGCTGCCTGTCCTGTTCCGTAGCGAATTCACGTGTTTCCTCCACCGTTCGCCGTGGCGGCGATGCAAGCCTGAATGGCCACGGTCGGCCGAACGCACGTCTCAGAGAGTGGCCGCAGTCCGCCAAGTCCCTGTATCCTTGCGCCATGCGTCCCAACCACGCCGCGCTGCTCTCCGGACAGCACGATGCTTTGGATGGTTGTCGCCTGCGGTAGCTTGCCAGCGCAGACATAGGCGCCGAAAATAGCACCATACTATAAAACATGAATCACCATTGAGGAGCTGACCATGAGCTATACCATCACCGTTTCGTTCGGTGCTGAGCGTGAGTACGAGATTCTGTTGCACGACGCGGAAGTTGCGGCGATGAGCAAAGATCAGGCGCGTGCCTGGCTGGCAAAGGAGTTCGAGGAGCTCGAATGTACGCCCACCAACCCGATGGGCAAGGTGCTGGTGCTCGACATGGTGCTGAACGTCGCCAAGTATGGCGGTGAGGCGCGCTTCGAAGAGGGCGGCGACTGGTCCAAGGCCTTCGCGCTGGCGGTGGCAGCTGCGCTGCAGCGCCCGGCGATCAGGGTTGATGTAGTCGGCTTCGTGGTCGGCTGACCCAATACAGTCTCGACCGCATTTCCGGGGCGAAGTCAGACACAGGGCCGGCAATGTCGGCCCTGTGTCCGTCAGATGCCGCCGATACCGTGACGCCGTCCCAGACGATATACCGCCACACTGGCCAGGAAGTTGGGTTCGTCGGTAACCTGCTGGCCCTCATCGAATGCGAGTCGTTCTCGGATCTCTATGCTGTTGAGTTCGCAAAGCGCCTCGAAGTCCGCGATCGTGAAGAAACGCACGTTCGGGGTGTTGAACCACTGGTGCGGGAGGCTTTCCGACACCGGCATGCGCCCGTTGAGAATGCTCTGACGGTGGCGCCAGAATCCGAAGTTCGGAAAACTCACGACCGCCTCGCGTCCCACTCGCAGCATCTCAGCGAGAATGCCCTGCGTGTTGTGGATGGCCTGCAGCGACAGGCTCATGATCACATGGTCGAAAAACCCGTCTTCGAAGCCTGCCAGACCCTTCTCGAGGTCGACCTGAATGACGTTGATGCCGTTGCCGATGCAGGCCGCCAGATTGTCGATGTCATTCTCCACTCCGTAGCCCTGCACATCGCGCACGCTCATCAGGTGCCGCAGCAGCGAGCCGTCGCCGCAGGCAAGGTCCAGCACTTTTTCCCCGGGGGCGATCCACCGGGCGATCACGTCGAAGTCGTAGCGATACATCATGTCGTTCACGTCCTGATCCGGTCGAAGTAGCTTCGCAGCACCGCGTGGTAGTGCACATCGTCAAGCAGGAAGGAGTCGTGACCCGCGGCACTGTCGATCTCGGCGTAGCTCACGTTGCGGCGGTTGTGCAGCAGGGCATAGACCAGCTCCCGGCTGCGTGCCGGCGAGAAACGCCAGTCGGTCGAGAACGACACCACAAGGAAATCCGCAGTCGAGTGCGCGAGAGCCGCGGGCAGGTTGCCGCCGTGCTCGAAGGCCGGGTCGAAATAATCGAGCGCCTTGGTGGTCAGCAGATAGGTGTTGGCATCGAAGAACCCGGCGAACTTGTCGCCCTGGTAGCGC
>CAYTAY010000006.1:0-43847 GCA_964435845.1 uncultured Azoarcus sp. | reverse complement strand
CAACGGACTGTTAATCCGTGGGTCGCTGGTTCGAGCCCAGCTCGAGGAGCCAAATTCAGGACGCTTCGCACCAAACGAAGCCCCGCCCAAATTGATCCCCGATAGCTCAGTTGGTAGAGCAACGGACTGTTAATCCGTTTGTCGCTGGTTCGAGCCCAGCTCGGGGAGCCACACAGCTTGCAGCGATGCCATCCTTCGGGGTGGCATTTTTGCGTTTACGGGGCGGGAACTGGCATCAGCGCCGTCGAGCGGTCTCGCCCCAGCCCCTTGCTGATGCTCGGCGCACCGAACTGCGAAGCCTCTGCGCAGGCGCTGGGTAAAGCCTGTTGTCTCAGCGGGGCACTTCTCTCCTGAAGAGGTCTATCCCCGAGACCCTGACCTGCTGTACTGCTCGGTCTAACGCCAAGGAAACTCTGATCTATTCAGAGCCGGTAAAATAGCGTGGCCATAAACAAATACCGCTGCCATGAAACAGATCACCTTCGCCTCGCTGGTCTTCGAACGCAAGAAGAAACGGGCGCGTCGAGAGTGCTTCCTGGCCGACATTGAAAAGGTGGTGCCGTGGGCGACACTGCGGTGCTTGCGTGCGGGGATGGCGCTTGCGTGAGGTTTTAGACGCTGGTGCCGGGGCGTGGCAAGCCGCAACGACTACTCGGTGTCCTTCGCCGACATCGGCGAGTACGACGACGACCTGGGCGCCTCGGCGCAAATGGCTGCATTCGAGATCCACTCCGCTTGCTGAGCGCTCCCCATGAGTGCGTTTTTCATGCGCCCGCTTCACGCTCGGCCACGCAATCGGCACAGAACACCACCGACAGGCCGTGGCGCAGTCGCTCGGGTTCAAGTTCCACGCCGCATTGGCAGCACGATCCGAAACCACCCGACTCGAGCCTCGCAAGCGCGGCCCGCAGCTTGCGGCGCCGCAGCTCGGGACGAGCAAGAATGCCCTGCACCATCGCCTGTTACTGCATTGCAGCAAACCCAGTATGGTTCGCAGCCTCCCGATTCTCGCACGGCGTCAGTCCCTTGTAGGCACTCATTTCCCCTTCGGCCTCCACCGGACTCTTGCCCGTGAATCCAGCGATGCGCGCCCTGCGCAATGCAATCGTGCCGCAGCCTGCCGAAGCTCGCCTTATCTCGTGCGCAGCAAGCTGGGCAGGGAACGGGGTCGGGCAATCCTCGAGGCTGCCAAGGCCGAGGCGTGCGCCGCCGGCGTCGAAGCGCCTTCGGTCATTCGCTGATCCGGCAACTGATCTTCGGCAGCACCACCTCGACCCTGCTCAGAACCAGCCCGTCGCCGGTGCTCGTGCTGCGCTGACCTCACCGGCGGTCATGCGATACACTCGATGAACCCACCCCTTCGAGGCATCGCCACATGAACATGGAACAAGACAAGGTCGTCTACGGCACCGAGGACATCCTGCGCAGCCTGTGCAATTCAGTGACCCGAGTGCTCACGGCCGCTACCCAGGGCCCGGTGCGTTACTCGGGCATGGTCCAGCGCATCAACAAGACCTCCCTAAAACCAGATATCGGCTGTTTCGTGCTCTTCGACGGCGGTTTCTCCGGCCTGGTGGTCATGAACTTCTCGGCCAACGCTGCAATGGAGCTGTATCGCAGCTATCTGCTCAGCATGGGCCTGTCGGCCAGCGACCTTGCGACGAACTACACCGCCGACGAGGTCAGCAACGTCATGGGAGAGTTGGTCAATCAGATACTGGGGGATTTCAGCGGCATGGTGGCACGCGAACTGCAGACCGACATCACGCAAAATCAGCCCAAGATGCTGGTGCTGAACAAGCAAGTCACCCTGAGCGTGGATACACAACTCGACCGCCCGGAGGCTCGACGGGTGACCTTTTACACGCCGGCACACAACATTTTCTATCTCGAGCTTGCGATCGACCACACCGAATTCATCAAGCTCAACGATTTCGAGGTCGCACAAGCACCTGATCCCGACAGTCTGCTCGAGCAGGCGGAGAAACAAGCGAAAAGCAACCCGGTGGTCGAAGACGACAACGACGCGTTACTCAAGTCCCTGGGCATGTAGTCATGCCTGCGACAAGGCCGAAAAAGTCATTCAAACGTTCGTTGGTGACACGCTGCACAAACTCTGGAGACTTTTTTTAGAAGCTTGACTTGTTGTTTTAAAAGCGTATTAGCGCGCTTTATAAGTGAAGCTAAACATTCAATGGCTTCATCTATTGCGCTGCACAAGGCATCTGCGTAGTATTGGACCTGTCTCCTCCACCCTCCTCCTTTGGTGTGGATTCAGCCCGAGCCAAGTGCTCGGGCTTTTTTTTCGCTCACGCCCGACAAGCGGGCGCTCAGGCGTCTGACTGCTCCTGAAACTCGGGCATGATCTCGTCGATCAGGCGATGCAGAACCTCCCGCACGTGGGTTTCGCTGCACCCAAGCAGCAAGGCGTCCTCAAGGGTATCCCTCACCATTTGCCGCAGCTCGGCGTGGTTCTCGTTCAAGACCTTGATCTTTTCGACGCACGCCACCGGTGCGCCACTCGGCTTGCGCCAGAGAATTTCGTTCTCGCCATGTTTCATGCTGACTCCATGTTCAGCCGTTCAGTCGGAGCTGCGCCCGCTCTGCCTCACTCCAGGCGACGGCGACGCTGGCCACGCTGGTTGCCGCTCGCGTAGGCGCTCTGCACTGCCGCCATCTGGTCGACCGTTCTGGCCACGCGCGCGTTGATGGTACCCGGTGGCATGATGCCCTTGACGTCCGGCACCCCGGCCGGTATGCCGGTGAGGATCGCCATTGCATCATCGACGCTGCGCGCAGTGTGGATCTGGAACAGTCCCCGACGGGTGGCCTCGACGACATCCTCACGCAACATGAGATGGCGCACGCTGGCCGCCGGGATGATTACGCCATGTTCGCCATCGAGACCGCGCATCGCGCAAAGGTCGAAGAATCCCTCGATCTTCTCGTTCACCCCACCCACCACCTGGGCCTCGCCAAACTGGTTGACCGACCCGGTGATCGCCAGACTCTGGCGAATCGGCAGGTCGGCAAGCGCCGACAGCAGCGCGCACAGCTCGGCGAGCGAGGCCGAATCGCCTTCAACCGGCGTGTAGGACTGCTCGAACACCAGACTCGCCGACAAGGACAAGGGTTGGTGACGCGCATAACGTGCGGCGAGAAAGGCAGTCAGAATCAGCACGCCCTTGGAGTGAATCGCCCCACCCAGCTCGGTTTCACGCTCGATATCGACCACATCGCCGTCGCCCAGCCGCGCAGTGGCGGTGATCCGCACCGGATGGCCGAAGTGCTCGCCAGCCAACTCGACGACGACCAGGCCGTTGATCTGCCCCGCCCGCACGCCACTGGTCGAGATCAGCGTTGTCTCCTCGACGATGGACTCGATGACCCGTTCGGCGTAGCGTCCGAAGCGTCTTGCGCGCGCTGCGATCGCCCTGTCGACATGCTCGCGCCCCGCAACCGTCAGGCCGGCGGACCGCGCATGAAAATCCGCCTCGCGCATCAGATCCGCAAGCTTGCGCGTGTGTAGCGACAACTTGCCGGAATGCTCGGCCAAGCGCGCGCCTTGCTCCACCAGGCGCGCGACCGCCGTGCGGTCGAAAGGCAGCAGCCCCGCGTTGCGCCCCAGCATTGCAAGCAGGTGCGCGTAGTAGCGGACGTTCTCGGGCGTGCGCGGCATCTCATCGTCGAAATCAGCGGCGACCTTGAACAACTCATCAAAGTCCGGGTCATGCTCGTTGAGCAGATAGAACACGCTGCGGTCGCCAATCAGCACCACTTTCACGTCGCAGCTCACCGGCTCTGGCTCTAGCGTCGCGGTCGGGTTCCATCCCTGAGCCTCGGCTGGCGCTTCGATACGGATCTCCCGGCTGCGCAGAACGCGCTTCAGGCCCTCCCAGGCGTGCGGTTGCGCAAAGAGCCGGTCCGCATCCAGGATGAGATAGCCGCCGCAAGCCCGGTGCAGGGCGCCGGCACGAATAAGATGAAAATGCGTGACCTGGCTGCCCATCTGGACCAGGTGTTCGATACGACCCACGAGACCGCCGTAGCCGGCGTTGTCCTCGTAGATCACCGGTGCGCCGCGGGTTTCGCCGTTATCGACCAGCAGCTTGACGAGATAGCGGTGGAACCGGCTGGAGGCCTCCTCCTCGCGCCCTTCCTCTTCCTCGCTGCCGCCCCAGTCGGCGCCACCATCGAGCAAGTCCTTCTCGACCGCGTCCAGAAAGGCCTGGACCGCCTCGAGATCCGCGTAGGTCTCGCGCAGACTGCGCGACAGATGCGACACCGTCGGCGCCAGTGCATCCCGCTCGGCACGGCGAGTGGCTTCGTACAAGGCCTTGCGCCAACCCGGAAACTCTTCGAGCAGATCGGCGAGCCGGTCGCTCCATTCTCCGACTTTCTTTTCGATCGCAGACTTCTCCTCGTCTGGCAGCGCCTCGAAAGCCTCGGGCGACATCGCCTCGCCCTCTGTCGTAGGTGCGAAGACGAAGCCCTCTGCGGTCTTGAGCAGCGCCACACCGTCATCGGCACATTCATTGCCCAGTGCGTGCAAGGCTTCCTCCTCACGCGCCTTGTGAGCTTCCTGCAAGGCCTCGATGCGGGTCAGGTGGGTCTCACTGTCCAGCGCCGCATCGATGCCCGGCCCGAGATCGCGCACGAAGACCTGCATGTCGGTACGCAGGCGCGCACCGATACCGGCCGGCAGGCTGAGCAGTTGGGGGCGCTGGGCGTCGTCGAAGTTATGTACGTAGCACAGGTCTGGCGGAGCCTCCCGCTTTGCCGCAACCTCATTGAGCAGCCGCGTGACGATGGCGTGACGACCCGTGCCGGATTCGCCGAGCACGAAGACGTTGTAGCCCGGGTGCGACATCGCAAGCCCGAACCGCAGCGCCTCATCAGCGCGCGCCTGCTCGAGGCCGTCGGGTAAATCGGCAAGTTCCTGAGTAGTTTCAAAGGCGAACGAATCGGTGCTGCAACAGGTCCGCAGGGACTCGGGTGGCAGCACGTGCAGGCTGGGCATGCTGATGACTCTCCTGTCGCACGGGCTTTGCGGCTTGCACTACCGTCGCCCGTGCGGATAATCGTAAGAAGGCGTTTTTGGCCGGAAACGGAATTATCCCCGCAAACGGAAGTCCGTGGCCGAGACGCGATGCATCGCTCAACCCAGACGAGACGAACGACACGAGACCGACAAGAAAATGAAAATAATCCCCATCCACGCGGACGCCATCCAACCGAACATCGCCCAAGACGACATACCGGCCGACGGCCCGCTAGCCGATCGCCGCAGCCGTGAGGTGCGTGACCTGCGCATCTCGGTCACCGATCGCTGCAACTTCCGCTGCGTCTATTGCATGCCGCGCTCGGTATTCAACAAGGACTACCTCTTCCTGCCGCGCAACGATCTGCTCAGCTTCGAGGAGATCACCCGCGTCGCGCGCGTTTTCGCCGCACGGGGCGTACGCAAGATCCGTATCACCGGCGGCGAGCCGCTGCTGCGCAAGCATGTCGAGAACCTCGTCGAACAACTCGCTCGCATCGACGGCGTGGAACTCACGCTGACCACCAACGGCGTGCTGCTGCCGCGCATGGCGCAGCGCCTCAAGGACGCCGGGCTGCACCGGGTCACGGTCAGCCTGGACGCGATCGACGACCCGACCTTCCGCGCGATGAACGACGCGAACTATCCGGTCTCCGACGTACTGAAGGGTATCGATGCCGCGGCTGCGGTCGGTCTCGGTCCGATCAAGGTCAATATGGTAGTCAAGCGTGGCATGAACGACACCGGGATCATCGACATGGCACGCCACTTCAAGGGGAGCGGCCACATCGTCCGCTTCATCGAGTTCATGGACGTGGGTAGCTCCAACGGCTGGAAGATGGACGAGGTCGTGCCATCGCGCGAGGTAGTCGAACGTATAGACCGCGTGTTTTCGCTTGAAAACGCCGACCCGAACTACATCGGCGAAGTTGCCGAACGCTGGCGCTACCGGGACGGTTCGGGTGAGATTGGCGTCATTTCGTCGGTAACCCAGGCATTCTGTTCAACCTGCACGCGCATCCGCCTGTCCACCGAGGGCAAGCTCTACACCTGCCTCTTCACCCAAAGTGGCCATGACATCCGATCGCTGTTACGCGAAGGGGCGAGCGACGCGGACATCGACCGGGCGATCGCATCCGTGTGGCTGCGCCGCGAGGATCGCTACTCCGAGATTCGCACCGCAAACACCGCAAAGCAGCGCAAGATCGAAATGTCCTACATCGGCGGCTGAGCCGGCAAGCCCGCAGGCGAGCCGGCCCCGGGCAGCGTGTCCGCTTCGCCGAGCTCCGCGAGCTCATCGAGTTCAGCGGATTCGATCTTGCGGAAGTGCTCGCTGATCTTGCGCGAACTCACCTGCACGTCCTGCACGTCGCGGCTGGCCTGGTCGATGTGCCGCGCGAGCGCCGCCATGCGCTCGTCGAAGCGTGTGAAGTCCTTGGCCAGCTTGCCGAGCGCATCGCGTATGACATGAATCTGCTTGCGGGTCTCGACGTCCTTGAGGACCGCGCGCGCGGTGTTCAGCACCGCCATCAAGGTAGTCGGCGACACGATCCAGACTCTTTTCCGCTGCGAATGTGCGACCAGTTCAGTGTGATGGGCGTGGATTTCGGCAAACACCGCTTCCGCTGGGACGAACATCACCGCCCCGTCGGCCGTTTCTCCCGCGAGGATGTACTTGTCGGCGATCGCATCAATATGCCTGCGCACGTCGGTTCTGAACGCGGCGGCAGCCAGCCGGCGGTCGACTTCGGCGACTTCCGGGGCGAACATCCGATTGTAGTTTTCGAGCGGAAACTTGGCATCCACCGCCACCCGCCCGGTAGGTGGGGGCAGCGTCAGCAGGCAATCGACCCGGGTGTTGTTGCCGAGCACTGCCTGAAACGCGTAGGCGTCCGGCGGCAGCATATTACGCACCAACCCCTCCAGCTGAACCTCGCCGAAGGCCCCACGCGCTCGCTTGTCACCCAGCAGCTCCTGCAGCGTCACCACGTTGGTCGTGAGCCCGTCGATCTTCTTCTGCGCCTCGTCGATCGTGGCCAGCCGCGCCATGACGCTGGCAAAGGTCTCGTTGGTCTTGCGAAAGCCCTCGTCCAGGCGTTGATTGACATGCCCCCCGATGGTATCCAGGCGCTCGTCGATGGTACGTGACAGGGCCTCCATCCCCTGGGTGAGCAATTCACGGTCGACACGCGCATGTTCGGCAAGCCGCCCCAGCATCTGTTCGATGATCTCGGCCCGCAAGCGTTCATGCGCGGTATTCATCGAGGCCGACAACTCCGCCTGCCGGATCGCGATGTCCTCGCGCTGTTGTGCCAGTCGGGCGAGCAGGCCGTTGTGCACCTGGCCGAGCGCGTCGCCAATCCGGTCGGCCACGTGGCCGTTCTGAAAAATCAGCCGATCGCTTTGCCGCTCGAGCCCCTGATGCAGCGACTCGACAAGACGCCTGTGCTGTACTTCCCCCTGCTCCCTCACCACAACCTCGGCAAGGCGTGTCAACCTCAACCCCACCCATCGCCAAAACAGGAGCGCAAGCAACAGTATCAGTGATAATGCGAACGCGACAATCGACCAGAGCTTCCAGTCTGGCCCCAACGAAGAAACGACGAATTCGGTCAAGTCCATGCAGCCTCCGGCGATGGCGACTTTCGCGGCACACGGCCGCTGATCGCAGAATACTGTATGAAATATACCCGCTCCCATGCTCGCATCAGCGCGGCATCATGCTCACCTCATCTTCCCGGCGAGCATCCTCGGCTCGCCAACGAGTTACCCCTGCGCCTAATCCACCGCGAAGTTCCTCAAGCCACCTCGGCGCCGCCGCGGTTCAGTTAAGCGCCCTCAGACTGGCGAGTGGCGGCCTCGACAACAAATGGCGGGTGCCGAGCCAACCGCCGGCAACGACGCCAATCGCACCGAGTACGGTCGCTACCGTCATCGGCAGCAGGCTGGGCACGTAGGCCATCTTGAAAACCTGCTCGGCAAGCAGCCAGCCAATGACGGTAGCACCGAAACCGGCAAGCACACCGGCGACCCCACCGAGCACCATGAACTCGGCGAGCAGCGCCTGGCGTACCTGACGGTTGCGCGCGCCGAGTGTGCGCAGCATCGCCAGCTCGAAGTCGCGTTCGTCATGGGTCGATTGCAGGGCGGCGTACAGCACGATGAGCCCGGCGAGCAATGCGAACCCGAACACAAACTGCACGATGAGCACCAGCCGGTCCGTGACCGCCTGCACCTGCGCGATCACCGCCGCGACGTCGATCACCGACAGGTTCGGGAAGCGGTTGATCAACCCGGTGGTGAAAACATACTCGTCCGAGGGCAGATGGAAGGCAGTGACCAGGCTGGCAGGGTCGTTTTCCAGCATGCCTTCGGCCGCGATGAAAAAGAAATTCACCCGCATCGAGTCCCAGTCGAGTTCGCGCACGCTGGTGATCGGCGCTTCCACGCTGCGCCCTGCGATATCGAAGCGGACCCGATCACCAAGCTGGAGACGAAAGGTCTCCAGCAACCCCTTCTCGATCGAGAACTGTGGCGTGCGGTCGCTACCGTGCCATTGTCCCTGGACGATGCGTGCGGTGTCGGCGAGCTCGCTGGCATAGCTGAGGTTGAACTCGCGTTCCGCGAGCCGGCGGGTGCGCTGATCGACATAGTCGTCAGGGTTGACCGCCACGCCGTTGATCGCCATCAGCCGCCCACGAATCATCGGGTAGATGTCGGGTGCGTCGAAACCGTTCTCGGCAAAATAGTCTGCGACAGGTGCGCGCTGGTCCGGCTGGATATTGATGATGAAACGGTTGGGCGCATCCTCGGCGCTCATCTGGCGCCAGCTGTCGAGCAGATCCCCGCGGATCAGCGTCAGCAGCAGCAAGGCGGTGATACCGAGACCGAGCGCACTGATCTGGATCACGCTTGCGCCCATGCGCCGGTTGAGCGACGCGAGGCCGTAACGCCAGCCACCGCCGCGCAGGCTGCCGTGTCCCTTGAGCAGACCGAGCAGGCGCAGCACCAGCCACGCGGCGAGCGCGAACACCCCGAGCGCCGCGCCGAAACCGATCGCGACCATGACGCCAAGCGAAAAGTCACCCGCGATCCAGAAGATGATGCCGAAGAGCGCCGCGGCGCCAAGCGCCCAGGCCAGGCCGCTGGCCGATTCGACATTCGCGATCTCGCGCCGGATTACGCGCAGCGTCGGCACCCGGCCCAGCCGCAACAACTGCGGCAGCACGAAGCCCACCAGCAACGCCAAACCAACGACCAGGCCGTGCGCAAGCGGCAACAGTGACGGGGTGGGCAGGCTGACCTGCATGATCTCGGTCAGCACCCCGACCAGCCCGAACTGAACCGCCCAGCCGAGCGCGGTACCAAGCAGCGCCGCGATGAGGCCGAAGATCACGAATTCACCGATGACGATTCGCATCACCTGTGACTGGCGGGCCCCCATGCAGCGCATCATCGCGCAGGCATCGAGGTGGCGACCCATGAAGCGCCTGGCTGACAGGCCGACCGCAACTGCGGCGAGAATCACCGCCAACAGCGCCGCCAACCGGAGAAAGCGCTGCGCCTGGTCGAGCGCGCCCCGCACCTCCGGACGAGCATTGTCGAGCGTCTCGATGGCTTGACCGCGTCCAAGATTTTTCTCCGCCCAGCGCTCGAAGGCCTCGACGTCACGAAGCTCGCCGGCAATATGCATCCGCCAGGTCGCCCTGCTGCCCTCGACGATGAGCCGGGAGTCGGCCAGATCGGCCATGTTGAAGATCGCGCGCGGCAAGAGTGCGAAGAAATTGGCGCCGCGATCTGACTCGAAAGTGATCATGCCGCCGACCGTGAACTCCAGAAAACCGAGCCCGACCTTGTCACCGACCCCGACTCCAAGTGTCGCGAACATGCGTTCGTCCAGCCAGACTTCGCCGCGGTGCGGCACCCTGCCGGGGTCGGCATCGACTTGATTGGGCCCTGCCGAGATGCGCAGACCACCGCGCAGCGGGTAGCCCTCCTCGACCACCTTCACGCCGGCAAGCTGGGCCTCTTGCTCGGTGCTGACCATGCTGGTAAACAGCACAGTGTCGGCCACCTCCAGCCCACGCCGGCGGGCTTCGTCGTGAAAGCGACCGTCCCACCGCTGATCGGCACGCAGCAGAAGATCGCCGCCAAGAAGCTGGTTGGCCTCGCGATCCAGCCCCCGGGACACGCGATCGGCCAGAAAGCCGACACTGGTCAGGCTCGCCACGGCGATGATGATCGCCAGCCCGAGGAGGTGGAGTTCGCCCGCGCGAAAGTCGCGGAGCATCATGCGAAAGGCAAGCCTGAGCGTATTCATGCGCGGAGCAGTCGCTTGACGAGTTCCACCCAGTAGGCGCCGCCGACTGGAATGATGTCGTCGTTGAAGTCGTACTTGGGGTTGTGCAGCATGCACCCCCCCTCGCCCGGCCCATTGCCGATCCACACGTAACAGCCGGGCTTGTGCTGCAGGAAGAAGGCGAAATCCTCGGCTCCCATGCTCGGGCGCGCGTCGGTCCGCACCTTTTCCGAGCCGACCAGCCCAGCGGCCACCTCTGCGCAGCACGCGGCCTCGTTGGCAGAATTGATCGTGGCCGGGTAGCCGCGACGGTATTCGATATCCACGCTCACACCATGCGTGGCCGCGATGCCGGCGCAGATCTCGCGCAGACGAGCCTCGACGGTGTCACGGACCTCCGGCAGGAAGGCCCGGACAGTGCCCGAAAGCTGGGCGCGATCCGGAATCACGTTGTAGGCCTCACCGGCATGAAACAGCGTGGTCGACACCACCACTGCATCCAGCGGATCCACGGTGCGGCTGGTGATGGTCTGCAGCGCCTGCACCAGCGCGGCGGCGGCCACCACCGGATCCCTTCCCAAGTGGGGCATCGCCGCATGGGCGCCATGGCCCAGCACGGTGATATCGTAACGGTCAGCGCTGGCCATCGCCGGACCCGAGTGCACCGCAAAATCCCCTTCAGGCATCCCCGGCCAGTTGTGCATGCCGAATACGGACGCCATCGGAAAGCGCTCGAACAGGCCATCGTCGATCATCGCCTGCGCGCCGGCCTCGCCCTCTTCCGCTGGCTGAAAGATGAGGTAGACCGTGCCGTCGAAACCCTCGCCACGGGCAAGCACCTCGGCCGCGGCAAGCAGCATCGTCGTGTGCCCGTCGTGACCGCAGGCGTGCATGCAGCCCACGTGCCGCGACTGATGCGCAAAAGTGTTGCGTTCCTGCATCGGCAAGGCATCCATGTCGGCACGCAGTCCGATCGCCCGTAACCCGCTGCCAGCGCGAACCACACCCACGACGCCGGTGCGCCCGACGCCGCGATGCACCTCCAGCCCAAGCGCCTCGAGATGCGTCGCAACCAGTTCGGCGGTACGATGCTCGGCATAGGCAAGCTCCGGATGCGCATGGATGTCACGACGGATGTCAGTCAGTTTTGCGTGATTGCTGCGGATGGTTTCGATGACGCTCATTTGGCGGATCCGGCTATTCGTGGGTAAGGTGGATTCCAGTTTAGCGACGAAACTGGACAACTGCCCGTTTTCACCCGCCCGCCATGACGAAATGTTCGTCGCGTGCGGCATTCCTCGCGCCCACTGGGAGCCCTTTGCCGCCCGACGCGCTGGCCCAGCGCTCGCGTTTCGTCGCCAATGCCATCCTGCGGAGCGTCGCGTGATAACTCCGATCCGCTATCCCATCCGCCACGACACCCGCCATGGCGACGACCAACCGGCGATTGATCACACCGGAATGGCATGAAACTCCACTACGCCGACCACTTCGCGCTGCCGCTGCCACCCGGCCATCGTTTTCCGATGGACAAATACGCGCGACTGCGCGAACGATTGCAGGCCTCCTCGCAATTCGACGAGAGCGACTTCATCGTCCCGCCGGCAGCCGGTGACAACGACATCCTGCAGGCGCATTGCCCCGACTACCTGCACCGGGTAGTCGAAGGCGCCCTCGACGCGGCCGAGCAGCGACGCATCGGTTTTCCCTGGTCGCGCGGCATGGTCGAACGCTCGCGTCGCTCGGCCGGAGCGACGCTCTCGGCCTGTCGCGCCGCACTGGACGATGGCTGCGCGGCCAATCTCGCAGGTGGCACGCATCATGCTCATCGCGATTTCGGCTCCGGTTTCTGTGTGTTCAACGACGCAGCAATCGCCGCCCTCCAACTCCGCAGCGAGGCCCGTGTGGAGCGGGTCGCGATCATCGACTGCGACGTGCATCAGGGTGACGGCACCGCGGCGATCCTCGCCGACGTCGCGGAAGTCTTCACCTTCAGCATGCATGGCGCCAAGAACTTCCCGTTTCGCAAGGCAGTCTCCGACCTCGACATCGAACTCGCGGACGGCACCGGCGACGAGGATTACCTCGCCGCCCTCGCCGCCGGTCTCGCGCAGGTGTTCAATCGCATCTCGCCGGATCTGGTGATTTACCTCGCGGGCGCAGACCCCTACCGCGAGGACCGCTTCGGCCGCCTCGGACTGTCGATCGGAGGTCTGCGACGACGCGACGAATTCGTGATCGCCAAATGCCTGGACCGCAGCATCCCGCTGGCCATCGCAATGGCTGGCGGTTATGCTCGTGACACAGCCGATACGGTCACCATCCACAGCAACACCATCGTCACCGCCACCGGCATGCTCCGCGCCGGGGGTTGAGCCAACCATCACTCCGGACCCACCATGCCCGAAGAATCCCACATCGCCTTGCTGATCGACGCCGACAACTGTCCGGCGGCCAAGATCGAGGTCATCCTCGACGAACTCGCCAAGTTCGGCGTGACCAATATCCGCCGCGCCTACGGCAACTGGAAGAGTAGCAGCCTGAAAAGCTGGGAGCAGGTGCTGCACGAATACGCGATCCAGCCGGTGCAGCAGTTCGCCTACACCAAGGGCAAGAACGCCACCGACAGCGCGATGATCATCGACGCAATGGATCTGCTCTACACCCAGAAGCTCGACGGTTTCTGCCTGGCCTCGTCGGATTCGGACTTCACGCCGCTGGTGATGCGCATCCGCGCCAACGGTCTCAAGGTCTTCGGCTTCGGCGAAAAGAAGACGCCGATGCCCTTCGTCAACGCGTGCTCGAAGTTTCTCTATCTCGAGAAACTGGATATGCCGGACCCGGCTGCGGAAACACAGGATCCGGCAGCGCAGCGCAAGAACGCCAAGGACCTCAAGGGCGATGCCAAGCTGGTCAACATGCTGCGTGCCGGCATCGAGGCCGCGGCCGACGACGACGGCTGGGCACCATTGGGTGCGGTCGGCTCGCACATCAGCAATGTCAGCTCTTTCGACCCGCGCAACTACGGCTATCGCAAGTTGAGCGACCTGGTCAGCGAGATCGGTCTGTTCGAGACGCGCAAGAGCAGCAACCACATCTATCTGCGCGACAAGAAAACCACCCGCAAGACCGGGAACTGACCGGCTTTGCAAGCACTGGGCGTCGATTTCACCAGCGCGCCGAGCCGGCGCAAACCCATTGTCGTCGCCCACGGCATTGTGCGCGACGACGCGGTGCATCTCCTGCGCATCGAGCCCCTGGAAGACTGGCAGGGGTTCGAGGCCTTGCTGACGCGCCCCGGCCCCTGGCTGGGCGCGTTCGACTTTCCTTTCGGGCTACCGCGCGAAGCGGTTCTGGACTTGGGCTGGCCGAACACCTGGGACGCCATGCTCCGTCACTGCGCCTTTCTCGGTCGCACCGGTTTTCGTACCGCACTGGATGCCTACCGTCAGAGCCGGCCGCTCGGCCAGCGTTACGCGCATCGCGCAGCCGACCAGCCTGCCCGGTCACACAGCCCGCTGAAGTTGGTCAATCCGCCGGTCGGGCTGATGTTTCTGGAGGGCGCGCCCCGCCTGCTCGAAGCCGGGCTGCACCTGCCCGGGCTGTGGGCCGGCGATCGGGAACGTGTCGCAGTCGAGGCCTACCCTGGTTTTCTCGCCCGCGGCATTGAAAACGCATCCTACAAGAGCGACGCGGCTGCGGCCCGCACGCCAGCACGACACGCAGCGAGAACCAGAATCGTGACCGCTTTGATCGAAGGGCGGAATCCGCTCGGCATGCGCCTGGTGACTCACGACGCGCTGGCTACGAACCTTTTGGAAGACCACCGTGGAGACCGGTTGGATGCCACGCTGGCGATGATGCAGGCAGCCGCCTGCGCTCTCACCGGGCCGCCCGGCTTCGGTCTGCCCCCAAAAATCGATCCGTTGGAAGGTTGGATCGCGACCGTTCCTCAGGATCGCTGAGCCACCGCGCACCGCCTCACGATGCGCGGCACGAAGATCAACTCAGCGTATCGTTGAGAATGTTGAAAGCCCACGCCACCGCCATGAAACCCTCTTCGGCCGAAGGCGCTGCCGACAGCCCGGTCGAGCCCGGCACCGCGACCATGGTCGCGTTCTGCGGGTCGTAGCGATAGACCGCGGCGATGTGAATCGCCTCCTTCTCATTGACGAAGCTGTAGCAGGTGTTGGCGATGATCGGCTCGTCATTGGGCGCACGTCCCGCAAGCAAGGCGGCAATCGCCCCGGCACACACCTTGGCTTGCTGGTTGGCCATATGCCCCGATTTCGGCGTACCGGGGGCGGAGGCGATCGAGTCGCCAATGATGTGGATATTCGGCGCCACCCGCGATTCATAGGTCAGGAAATCGACACTGCACCAGCGGTCGGCGACATCTGCAAGCCCGGCATTGCGCAGCAGCGCGGCGGCCTGCTGCGGCGGTACGATGTTCCACACATCGGCCACAACCCCGGCCTGAATGTCGAAGTCGACCAAGCCTCGGGCGGCATTGGCTGACTCGAATCGCGCATTGGGTACGTATTCGATAATGTCCTGGTACTCGTCGCGGAACGACGCCATGAAGAGGTCGCGTTTAGCGATGATGTCCGGGTTGGAATCAAACACCAGCACCTTTGCACGCTTATTGCCGCGTTTTATGTTGTTGGCAACCAGGCATGCGCGTTCGTAGGTCCCCGGGGGACAGCGGTAAGGCGCTTGCGGAATGTGCATTGCGAACACGCCGCCTTCGGGCAGCAACATCACCTGTTGGCGCAAGTCGCGGGTCTGATCGCCGGCGCGCCAGCCGTGAGGCATGGCGGCGCGGGCAGCCTGCGACTCGAGTCCAGGCAAGGTGTCGTACATGAAATCGATGCCCGGGGCGAGCACGAGCCGGTCGTAGCCGAGCGTCGCCCCGTTGTCGAGGCGTATTTCGCGTGTATCCGCGTCGATCGCCATCACGCTGGCGCGGACAAGTTGCACCCCGTGGCTGCCCGAGAGGGAAGCACGCGATCGCGTCAGGTCACGGATGCTCATCATGCCACCGATGACCCGGTTGCTCATGGGACACGAAATGAAGTGCGGATTGGGCTCTACGAGCAACACCTCGGTCGTCGGGGACCAGCGACGGATGTATTTCGCGCAGGCTGCCCCGGCAAAACCGCCGCCCACGACGACGACGCGCGCCGAACTGCCGGCTGCAAACACTGCGGGCGCGATGCCACCAAGCGCGACACCCGCCACCGCCAAGCCCATGAAATCTCTGCGTTTCATCGCACACCTCCGGTCGCTTCAGTGCCTTTACCGAGTACCTCGGCAATACGCCTGAGTTGCTCATCGGTGTAACCGTTCGCATGGCGATGCATGACTGTAGCGGATCGCGCTCCGGACTTGAAATCGACCATGGCGCGATAAACGCCGTCGGACGACAGGCCCGCGATCGCCGGCATGCCACCCTCGGAGCGTCCGTCCGGGCCATGGCAGGAGAAACAGGCGCTGGCCCAGTTCATGGCTTGCCAGTCCTGCTCGGCATGTGCGTTGGGCGCAAGCCCGAGCGCTGTGAACAACACGATGATGTACCGGTGCATTGACTCCCACTCCTCTTGGTCAAGACTGACGACGTCGATTGGAACGCAACCCAAGCCCGATCCCAGTTGGTTTTCCGCTCAGTTGATCTCAAGCCGGATCGGCCGTCTGCGCTGACGCTCCTGTTCGATCAACCCTGCAATCTCGGTGTTACCGTTGGCCAGCGCCCAGGTCTCTGCGGTGAAACCCCGGTCGTTTTGGTGATAGAGGTCGATGTCGGTCTGGAGCAAGCGACGAACCACCTGGATGTGCCCGTTGCGGGCCGCGAACATCAGGGCATTCGATTGATTGGGTGCCAGCGCATGCACGTCGGCGCCGCGTTGGATGAACTTCTCGACCAAGTCCAGATGCCCCTGGAAAGCCGCATAGACCAGGGGCGCCCAGCCATCGTGATTGAGTTCGGCGCCGGCCTCCAGCAACACGTCGACCACCTCGCGATGTCCGCCGAGCGTAGCGAGCATCAGCGCCGAGTCGCCAGCAAGATTACGGTGTGAAACGCTCGGCCGGTACTGCAGTATGGCCTGCACAGTGCGCAGATGCCCTTCGCGCGCGGCGATCAGCAGCAACGTATTGCCCTGCTCGTCGATGGTGTTCGGGTCTATGCCCCGATTGAGAAGATTCACCAGCTGACGGGTGTCGCCAAGCCTTGCAGAGCTCAGGGAAGCCTCGTAGCTGTCCGCGAGCACGACCGTCGTCATGCAGGCAAGGCAAAGGGCAATGAGGAGTCGGCGCAATGTCATGTCAGCTCACTTTCGCATGCCTGAAAAGGCGGAAATAGTTCTCGGTGGTGACCGCCTCGATCCGCTCCAGCGGTTCGTCGCGCAGGCGGGCGATCTCTTCTGCGACATGCACGACCCATGCCGGTTCATTGGTCTTGCCACGGTGCGGCATCGGTGCCAGATAGGGGGAGTCGGTTTCGACAAGCAAGCGCTCCAGTGGCACATATTGTGCAACCGCCTTCAGTTCCTTCGCGTTGCGAAAAGTCACGATCCCTGAGAAGGAAATATAGAAGCCCAGGTCAAGCGCGGCCTCGGCCATGTCGCGCGACTCGGTGAAACAGTGCATCACGCCACCGCAAAGGTCCGCCCCCTCTTCGCGCATGATGCGAATGGTGTCCTCGGCAGCGCTGCGGCTATGGACGATGAGCGGCTTGTCACAGGCGCGAGCCGCGCGGACATGCACCCGAAACCGCTCCCGCTGCCATTGCGGCGCGTCCTTGTGCCAGTAATAGTCCAGCCCGGTCTCTCCGATCGCCACCACTTTGGGGTGGTCGGCGAGCCTGACGAGACGCTCGACGTCCGGCTCTTCCACACCGGCATTGTCCGGATGCACGCCAACCGAGGCATGGAGCCCCTCGTGTCGCTCCGCGAGCGACAGCACACGCTCGAAATCCTCGAGCTTGACGTTGACGCAAAGCGCCTGGCCGACGTTGTTTGCCCGCATGGCAGCGAGAATGTCGTCCTCGCGCTCGGCAAGTTGCGGAAAATCCAGATGACAGTGAGAGTCTACAAACACGAGCCGAAACGCAATCAGAGGGTGTGGGTGGGCCGGCTCGACCCGATCAAGCCGGCGAGAATCGTCTCGATGCGACTGCGCAACACCTTGCCGGTCTCGTCGGCACTGAACTGCAAGCCGACTCCTTCGGTCTTGCCCCCCTGCGCCCCGTTGGGAGTGAGCCAGACCACCTTCGCCGCCACCGGGTGCTTGGTTGGCTCGTCCATGAGTTGAAGCAGCAGGAAGACCTCGTCGCCGAGATCGTATTTGCGGTTGGTTGGCACGAACAGGCCGCCATTGCTGATGAAGGGCATGTAAGCGGCGTAGAGCGCCGATTTCGAGCTGATGTTCAGCGACAGCACGCTGGGTCGCACCGCACTCTTGCCTGGTTCGCTCATCTCTTGTTCCCACCAATCGCACGCGCAAAGCGCAGCAACATATCCTCGAGCATCAGCCTCGCATTGAGGGGATGCCGTGCGACCCGTCGAATTCGGGCGAGTTCATTGTAACAGGTGGTCATGGCATCGACATTCGCCCGCAGGGCTACTGCGGCGAGCCGTCCCTCATGCTCCGGGAAATAGCGAACCGCCCCCCCAAGCCGAAGGCTGGCCAGATCGGTCACCCACCGCTGCACCCAATCGACAAGCTGCACCATGTCGAAACCGGCGGCAAGCGCCTCCTTCGATTTCAGCCAGCTCTCCCAATGTCCGGCGAGCATGAGCGGATCGGCGCCAGGCAGCGAGCCGATATCGCGCACGAAGCGCTGCAGATGGGGCGCCATGCCTCGTGCCGCCAGTCGCTCCGCGGCGAGCGGCATGCCGCCGCCAGCGCGCGCGAGGGCAAGCAGTTCCGGCGGTTTGCCGGCTGCCCAGGCACGCAATGCGCTCTCGTCCGGAGGCGAAATCGCCCAGGTCTGGCAGCGACTGCGGATGGTCGGCAGCAACATGCGCGGCGCCGAGCAGCACAGCAGGAAGGTGCAGCCCTCAGGCGGCTCTTCGAGGGACTTGAGCACGGCATTCGCAGTGAAGGCGTTCATCGCGTCGGCCGGCTCGACGATCACCACCCGTCGGTTGCCCTGATGTGCCGTGACGCCGAGCGCAGACTGCAGCTCACGCACCTGCTCGATGACGATCTGCGACGACTTGGCTTTGCCGCCCTCATCTGCCGGCGCGGATTCGGACGCAGCCGACTGGGCCGCTGGCACCAGCAGGTGCAGATCGGGATGATTACCCGACAGTCTCAGCACACAGGCTGCGCATCGACCGCAGGCATGACCGTCATCGCCCGGGCGCGCGCACAGCAGGGCGGCGGCGAGCGCATCGGCGAGATCACGCTTGCCGCTACCCGCGGGGCCGACGAACAGCAACGCATGGGGCATGCGCCCGCCCAAGGCCACCAGGCGCTGCCAGGTCGACTCCAGCCACATATGCATCAGGGCCAGCGCTCCTTGGCGATCGCGAGGATATCGGCGCGGATCGTGTCCGGGTCACGGTCGGCATCGATGACCCGGACACGATCGGGATCTTTCGCCGCACGCTCGAGGTAGGCACCGCGCACCCGCTCGAAGAAGTCGCGCCGCTCGCGCTCGAAGCGGTCCGGCACGTTGCCGGTGCCGGCGAGACGTTGCGCCGCGCGCTCCGGCGACAGATCGAAAACCAGCGTCAAGGCTGGCTGGAAACCGGGGTGCACCCATTGCTCCAGGGCGGCGAATTTCGCCGGATCCAAGCCCCGCCCGCCGACCTGATAGGCATAAGTTGCATCCGAGAACCGGTCGGAGACCACCCAGCGCCCGGCCTCGAGCGCAGGCAGGATGCGCAGCGCGAGATGCTCGCAACGCGCGGCGAACATCAGCATCGCCTCGGTTTCAAGATGCATCGGCTGGTGCAGCAACAGTTCGCGCAGGCGTTCTCCGAGCTCGGTGCCGCCGGGCTCGCGGGTCTGCTCGACGATATGCCCCTTGCGCTCCAGATGCGCCACCAGGGCCGCGATCTGGCTGCTCTTGCCGGCACCGTCGATGCCCTCGAAGGTGATGAAGCGACCGCGGGTCGCGACTTTGCTCATCCACCTCTCCCACGAATGAATCGATTGACCGCCCGGTTGTGGTCCGCGAGATTGCGCGAGAACTGGCTGCTGCCATCACCCCGGGCGACGAAATAAAAATACTGCGACTCGGCGGGCTGCACCGCCGCGATCAAGGAGTCCCAACCGGGCATCGCGATCGGCGTCGGCGGCAAGCCGGCGCGGGTGTAGGTGTTGTACTCGTGGTCGGTTTCGAGGTGACGGCGCCGCAGCCGTCCCTCGAACTCCTCGCCGAAGCCATAGATCACGGTCGGATCGGTCTGCAGACGCATGCCGATGCGCAAGCGGTTGGCGAATACCGAGGAGACGAGTGGACGATCATCGGCAAGGCCGGTTTCCTTCTCGATGATAGAGGCCATGATCAGGGCCTCGTAGGGCGAACGCAGAGGCGTGCTCGGGTCGCGTTGCGCCCAGGCCAGTTCGAGTCGGCGCTGCATCGCCTGGTAGGACACGCGAAACACCTCGAGTGCGCTGGTGTGGCGATCCAACAAATAGGTGTCCGGGAAGAACAACCCCTCTGGGTGCGACTCGGACGCCCCGATCCGGACCAGGATTTCTTCGTCACTCAGATCGACGGTGTCGGCACGCAGGTAGGGATGACTCTCGACGGCCCGCCGCAGTTGGCGGAAATTCCAGCCCTCGACGATCAGCACCTCGGCACGCACGACCTCGCCGCGGTGGATCTTGTCGATGATTTCCCGTGCGCTCAGGCCAGGCCCGATCTCGTAGCTGCCCGCGACAATACGCTCGGCCTTGCCATCCAGGCGGGCAATCCAGTACAGGGCCTCGGGATGCACGTCGACACCGGCCGCGGCGATCTCGCGCGCAGCCTGGCGCATGTTGGAGCCCCGCTGAACGGTGAATTCGACGGTAGGCTCGACAAGCTCCAAGGGGCGGTTGGCGTACCACCACGCGGCACCGATCGCCACAGCGGCCGGTATCGCGAGGGCGGCAATCAGGAGCATCGACTTGAGAAAAAACGCTTTCATTCGGCCAGAGGTCGCTGGGTTGAAATCCAACCGTCCGGATGAAACTCCGGCCGGCATGCACAATCCAAAGTTGGCGTGCCACGGAGCCCACTATAATACTTGAACCTGTAACCGGCCGTTGATCAACTGGATCGCCGTTTCGACCCTGACACGAGAATTGGACATAAGATGACATCGCCCTGGACCGAATACCTCGCCCGCTCGGGCGCAAGCCTGAGCGCCGACTCACTGCATTTCGACACCTTCGCGCCGACACATGACGCCACGCTGGTCGTGCCACTGGTGCACCTTGGCGTCATCCGCGCTGCGGGTGAAGAATCAGCCCTCTTCCTGCATAACCTGTTCTCTAACGACGTCAACAAGCTGGGCAGCGATGAAGCCCAGTGGAACAGCTTCAACAGCCCAAAGGGGCGCATGCTGGCGAGCATGCTGTTGTGGTCGGAAGACGGCGGTCATGCCCTCGCAATGGCGAACGACATCCTCGCGCCGATGCACAAGAAGCTGTCAATGTATGTGCTGCGCAGCAAAGTCAGGCTGACCGACGCGAGCAATGACACCGCACTGATCGGGCTGACCGGGCTGAATGCCGAGGCGATTGTGAAGGCACTTGGTTTCTCGGAAGTGAGAAGCGACATGCGCCAGAGCCTGGCTGATGGGATGCGCCGCGTTCGGCTGAACACAACGGCCCATGTACTCGTAGTACCCGCCGAGCGGGCGGAGCGGGTGTTCGAGCAGGCGCTCGCCGCCGGTGGCATGCGAGCCGGTACCGACGCCTGGCAGTTGGCGATGATTCGTGCCGGGCTGCCGCTGATCACCGCTGCCACCCAGGAGGAATTCGTCGCACAGATGCTCAACTACGAGCTCATCGGTGGCGTGAACTTCAAGAAAGGGTGTTACCCGGGCCAGGAGATCGTCGCCCGCACGCAGTACCTCGGCAAGCTCAAGAAGCGCATGTACCGTGTGCGCATCGACACCGATCAGGCCCCGGCCGCCGGCAGCGATCTCTACACACCCGCGTTCGGCGAACAGTCGGCCGGCAAGCTCGTCAATGTCGCGCCATCGCCCGACGGTGGCTATGAAGCGCTCGCCGTCATGCAGATCAGTTGTGCCGACACCGGCGAAATCCACCTCGGCTCACCCGCCGGCACGCAGCTGGTATTGCTCGATCTACCCTACTCGGTCGAATGAGCATGATCGACCAGACGCGGACCTCGACCAGCATCTACGTCTATTACCGCTTGCGCGCCGAGGTCACGAGCGAGGCAGCCTCGGCGCGGATCACCGCGATGCAGCAGGCGGTCGGCGCGCGTACCGCTGCCACGGCCCGCCTGCTGCGGCGCCTCGAGGACAGCTGCACCTGGATGGAGATCTACGAGCAGGTGGCCAATGTCCGCGAATTCGAGGCGGTACTCGCAGAAGAGGTCACACATGCCCGGCTGGAGGATCTCATCGAGCCCGGCTCGGCGCGGCACATCGAACATTTCGTCGATATCTCCACGTCCGGCGAGGCCAGCTGACGATGTGTCTTGTCGTGCTGGCCTGGCAGGCCCACCCGGACTACCGCCTGGCAGTGGCCGCGAACCGGGACGAATTCCGCAACCGGCCCGCCAGCCCAGCCCACTGGTGGACCGATGCGCCACACATTCTCGCTGGGCGCGACCTCGAGGCCGGCGGCACCTGGATGGGTCTCACTCGGCGTGGTCGTTTCGCGGCCCTGACCAACTACCGCGACCCGTCCGGCCACCGCCCCGTCGCGCCGTCGCGCGGCACACTGGTGCGCGACTGCCTGTCCGGCACTGCTGACACCGAATCCACCCTTGCCGCGCTGGCAGGCGTGAGCGGGCAGTACGTGGGTTTCAACCTGTTCGTGTCCGACGGGCACACGCTGGGCATCCATGAGAGCACCACGGGCGCAGTGCGCGAGCTCGAACCCGGCATCTACGGCCTGTCGAACCACGTACTCGACACAAACTGGCCCAAGCTCCGGCGGGCACGCAGCCGATTCATCGACGCACTGCATACCCTGCCCGAACCCGAGTCGATGCTGGCTTTGCTGCGCGACGGCACGCCGGCCCCGGATCACGAACTTCCACGTACCGGCGTTTCGCTGGAATGGGAGCGTATGTTGTCACCGGTGTTCGTCCGCACCCCGGACTATGGCACCCGATGCTCCAGCCTGATCCTGGTCGGACATGACGGCCAGGTACTGTTCACGGAATGGACCTGGGACGCAACCGGCGGCCTCTCCAGCGAGGTATCGCACCGGTTCCACGTCAGTTAGCCAGAGACCTCGCGCCATCCCCACCTGAGCACCGCACCGACCAACCGCCCACCCAAACCCACTTGCGGACCGGCTGGCTGAGCATCAATGTGCATCAAAGGCCAGGGCAAGGCGGCCTTCGCGCATCCCGATACGATCACCCACATTGCTGGGCACGTTCGCCACCAGAGTCAGGATGAAGCTACCCTGTGTCTCGCGACAGGCCGCGTCGCTGATCTCCTCGCAGACTCGACCCTCCTCCCTGCTCTTGCACGAATACCGTCACGCGCACCGGCATGGCCCTGTCGCGTGCATCATGCCAATCGGCAATGCAGATGCGTGGTTCGTCCATGAGCGTCACTCCCTGATGTCGACAATCGTGCCCACCGGCACACGCTCGAACAACTCGATCACATCGCGGTTTCGCATGCGGATGCAGCCATGCGACAGAGGCACGCCCATGGGCTGATCGTCCGGCGTGCCATGGATGTAGATAAAGCGCCGCATCGTATCCACCTTGCCGAGCCGGTTGCGGCCGGGCTCGCAGCCGCTGAGCCACAGGATACGGCTCAGGATCCAGTCCCGCCCGGGAAAGCGTGCCGCCAGCTCCGGTGTCCACACCTCGCCGGTCGGCCGTCGGCCACGAAACACCGCCCCCGGGGGTGCTCCGGCACCGATGCGTGCCCTGACTACATGCCTGCCTCGTGGCGTGCAGCCACTGCCTTCGATCTCGCCGGATCCGTTGAGTGCGGTGGATACCCGATACGTCGCCACCGCGATACCGTCATGATCCCGCAGGGTCATGACCTGTACTCGGATATCGATATCGATCTGCATGAGGCTCAGACCATCGCGGTGCGGCCACGTCGGGCAGCGAAGAAGGCCGAGAGCATCTGGCCGCATTCGTTGGCGAGCACCCCACCGACGATCTCCGCATGGTGGTTGAGGCGTCGCTCGGCGAAAAGGTCGACCACACTGCCGGCCGCGCCGCTCTTGGGGTCACGCGCACCGAAGACGACCCGGGAGATCCGGGCATGCATGATCGCACCCGAGCACATGACACAGGGTTCCAGGGTCACGTACAACTCGCAGCCCGGCAACCGATAGTTACCCAGGCGCTGGGCGGTATCGCGCAGCGCCATGACCTCGGCATGCGCGGTAGGATCATGGCCGCGGACGGGCTGATTGAAGCCACGGCCGACGATCTCGTCGCCCGAGACCACGACCGCACCGACTGGCACCTCACCAAGGCTACCTGCCACACGTGCCTGCTCGAGTGCAGCCCGCATGAAAATTTCTTCGCGGTTCATCCGAACCTCCATTGCCGGCGCGCTTGCCCGACGGTTCCAATCAGCGCAAGTCTACCCGACCGGGAGACGAAGCCGAAGCTTCCCAAACCCAGGTCGTCACGATCAAACACCCGCTGCTGCAACGCAGCACCATGGCTTTTTTTTGCTAATATGAAAGCATACTTCGGGGAGTTGCCAGATGGCAGAGGAAAACCAGTTTTTTCGTCCCATAGCGGATTTCTGCCGCCGTGGCGTCGTCGCCTGTGCCGCGGACGACAAGCTGGTCGACGTTGTCGCCACCATGCGCGAGCGCAACATATCGAGCATCGTGGTGGTCGATGGAGACGCTCCGATCGGAATTTTCACCGACCGCGACCTGCGCAACAAGGTCGTTTCGTGCGGACTCGACCCCAACCCGCTTACGGTGCGTGACATCATGAATGCGCCGCTGGCGGTCATCAGCGAAGAAGATTACCTGTACGAAGCCCTTTACAAGATGTCCCGCCTGGGCATCCACCGGCTCGGTGTGGTCGATCCAAGCGGCGCGCTGGTGGGCATCATCACCGACTCCGACATCGTCAAGCTGCAGGCCCACTCGCCCCATCAACTGGTGCTCGACATCGAAAAGGCCGAAACCCTCGATGATCTGGCCGGGTTGCATAAGCGGATCGAGGCGCTGGTGGCTCACCTCTCGGGCACCAACCTGCAGACCCGCGACATGGTTCAGCTGATCGCACATCTGAACGACCAGATCCTCGTGCGTCTCATTGCGCTGCTGCGGCGGGAACGCTTCACCGATCTGCCGGAAGGCTTCGCCTTTGTCGTCATGGGTAGCGAAGGGCGCAGCGAACAGACCTTGTCGACCGATCAGGACAACGCGATCGTCTATGCCGATACCCTGAGCACCGACGAGGTTGCGCGCGTGGAAGCCTTCTCACAGGCACTCATCGAGGCCTTGATAGGGATCGGCGTTCCCCCCTGCCCCGGCGGCATCATGGCCAAGAACCCGGAATGGCGACGCAGTCTCGGTAAGTGGAAAGGCGAGATCAGCCGCTGGTTCAACACCCCGACACCCGACAACATCATGATGGGCAGCATGTTCGTGGACCTGCGACTGATCCACGGCGACGCGACCCTGATCGAAGCACTCAAGTCGCACATCTTCGCTCACCTTGCCAAGGATCGCGGCTTCATCATGCGCATGGCGCAGAACATGATGGGCTTCAAGCCGCCACTGGGCTGGTTCGGCAAGATCAAGACCTCACCCGACCCGTCGCACCGGGGCGAAATCGACATCAAAAAGGCCGGCATTTTCGCGATCACAGACGGCATCAAGGCCTTGTCGCTGGATGCCGGCAAACTCGATGGCGGCACCCTGGACCGGATCAAGTCCCTGAGCGCGGCTGGGGTACTAAAGAGCGAAATGGCCGATGATCTGGACGCCAGCTTCGAGTTTCTGGTCTATCTGCGCCTGCGCGGTCATGTCCAGGCGGTCACCGAAGGACGGCCGACCTCGAACTACATCCGCGTAGCCGATCTGAACCGCATGGAAACTGCCCGCCTGCACACTGCGCTCAAAAGCGTGGCAGGCTTCCAGCAGTTCATCCAGCACCACTTCAGTCTCAACCTGCTCCGCTGAGACGACTAACCGATGTCCATCCCACTCGGACCTTTGATCGCACTGATAGCCGGCATTCTGATCCTGATTCAGCCGCGGCTGCTCAGCTATCTCGTCGCGATATACCTGATCCCTGAATCCGCAAGTTGGCACGCCATAAATGGCGTAACGCATTGAAGGATAAGGCATAACAGGCTTTTCGCTATTCACCCAAGCGGTCCGGGTTGAGTGTGGGCGAAATCGTCACCGCCTATGTGGGGCTGCTGTGTACCGGCAAGTCGGATTTCGACGCCATCGAGAACCATCGCCAGGACGGCTTTTTTGCCGAGGCCTTGGGTTTGAGCGCGGTTCCCGCAGCCTCGACCCTGCGCATGCAACTGGACGCCCAGGCCGAGGGGCTGCTGCCGTTGGCCGATGAATTGTCGGTCGCGCTGCTCAAGAACGCCGCTGCTCCCATCACGGCGCTGGCCTGCGCCCTGGTGCCGCTGGACATCGACGTGTTCACGCAGGACAACGGCAGAACCCGCAAGGAAGGTGTTTCGCGCACCTACGCCGGGACCGACGGCTACGCGCTCGAATCGCGGGGTATCTCGGCCAGGAAGGCTGGTGCGTGGCGCTGGAGTTGCGCGAGGGCAGCCACTTGTCCTCGCGCGAGACGGAATACCCCCTGGAACGTGCGCTGCCTCGCGCCCAGGCGCTGACCGCAGCGGGGATCCTGGTGCGCTGGGACTCGGGTTTCCATGCCGCCAAGCTTTCTCACCCGATCGAAGCCGCATCGGTGGCGCGCCAGGCGGCGGGCGGTGAGCCGATCCACTTTCTGGTCAAGGGCAATCCACGTCGCATGGACATCGCGGCGCTGCACGCAGGGCGCCTCGACCAATCAAGGCGCGGTCGCCCCCCGTTGAGAGCGACCGCGTCACATCAATCAGCTTGGGGTACTGAAACTCAGTAACGCCCCGCCCCCATTCCACTGCCACCACACGGACCACTCCGCATACCGCGTTCGCCCCTCGGCCCCATCCGCTGGAATTCGGCGTCGAACACCGTCTTCTGCGCACCGCTCAGGCTTGCGTAGAAGGTTTCCACCGACTTGCGCGCTTCGGCCATTTCGCTCTGGCGCAGTCCGCTCATTTGTTCCATGCTTTGCATGCGTTCGATGGTCGTTTGCGGCCTGTCGCCGGTGCGACGCTCGGTCATGGCTTCGATCATGCGCGTTGCGCGAGACTGCATGTCGACCTTGAAGGTTTCGAATGCCGGTTTCTGCTCGGGGGTGAGGGCAAGCGCCAGTTCGAGACGGGCCAAGTGGACTTCAGCGCGCTGCGCCATCTGCTTCTGCATTTGCTCCGGCGCCATCTGCGACCAGCCGGCCTTGTCGCTGCGGGGGCCGTCGCACTTGCCTCCCCAGGAAAGCGCGGCGGTGGTGCCAAGTGCACCGGTGGCGATGATGGCAGCGGCGATAGAGGTCTTAATCCAGGTTTTCATGGTGGTTCTCCAGTCTGTTGGCTACAGCGTTGCCCGAACGTTCAGGCGACGGAGCCATTACACCACCATGATGTATGCCGGATTTTTCAGTTGGGGCGCGGCTCGCAAGCGCATGTTTCTGCGAGCGCCTAGGATACGATGAGATACAAGATCGCGTTCCTCCGCCGGCAGCTTACCCGGACCGGACGAAGCGTCGGGGCTGTCTCTGAAATTGCCATGAGTTCTACCCCACTCGCGGCATATGCACCTCACTGTAGGCCAGAGGCCTGCGATGCATCTCGACCAATTCTGTGACCAGTGCCCTCGCCTTTGCGAGCGCTGCGGCAAGTTCTGCGATGTCATCAACATACTCATGCACCAAGCGCTTGCGCAGGCGCCGCATAGTCAGCCAGGCATCAGGGCCGCCAACGAATCCCAGACGTTGCGCCAGATTGGGATTATCGTGCGCAGTTCCTGTGCGCTCGCCCACCGAAAGCAGGAAAACCGGCCGCAGCTTGTCGAGCACCGTATCCTGCATCCGCGCGAATTTGCCGACGAAGGATTCCAGTCGGTCGATACCCTCCGGCGTAGCCAACACGGCATCGGGCCAATCGACCGTAAGTTCGGCATCGACGAAGAAACGCGACACCACGTCCTGCGAGTGCTCCGATTCGCGTGATGTCAGTTCGAGCAGTTACCAGAGACGCGGGCGGTGACTGGTCAAAGCAGAACCCCGCTCTTCAAGGCTTCAAGATCTATGGTGCGCAAAGTCGCGCCTGGGCGATGCGTGACAATGTCGATTCGCTGCTCGCCGAGCTCGCGCTTAAGCGCAGCGTAGAACTTGAGCTCGCGCTCGCGTAGCTCGGCAGGTTCGGCATCGAGCTCGACATAAAGATGAGATCACCACCCTTTACAGCATCGCCCAATCGGGAGCCGAACAGCCTCACCGTAGCGGCCGGACCTAGTGTGTGGGCAGCTGCGCTGCCGAATTCGCTGAATCTGCTCGGTCGAGACTCTCATGCCAGATACTCGTTTCAGTCAGGAACCTGGAACATGCATTTATCTGGCGGAGGCGGTGAGATTCGAACTCACGAGGGGCGCAAACCCCTGCCGGTTTTCAAGACCGGTGCATTCAACCACTCTGCCACACCTCCGAACTCCGTGCCGACATCTAACGGGCCTGGCGGCCCGCCCTGCCGGTTTTAGCTGCGCAGGCTCACGCCCGCTTCGCTAGCGCGCCGCTCACGCGGCTGGCGCCAAGACTGGTGCATTCACTCTGCCGCGCCTCCGCACCCCGTGTCGCCCTCTGCGGATTCGCGCCTTACGGCGCTCCTACAGGTACGGCAGGCCACGTTCGCTGTCGATCGGCGGAGCGGATTGTACCACCTGGACCAAGCGTTTTGCCCGGTCAAGGCTCGCGCTCGAACAGCGCGATGGATTCAACGTGAGAGGTCTGCGGGAACATGTTGGCGATGCCGGCAGACTTGAGGCGGTAGCCTTTCTCATGCACCAGCACCGCCGTATCGCGGGCGAGCGTGACCGGGTTGCATGACACATACACGATGCGCGGCGGCATCTGGGCTTCGGACAATGCCTTGATCACCGCGATGGCGCCTTCGCGGGGTGGGTCGATGAGAATTTTGTCGAGCTTGCCGAGAGCGGCGAGGCTGTCCTCGGTGGCTTCGAACAGGTTGGCAGCGTGAAATTCGCTGTTGGCTTGCAAGCCATTTCGGGCAGCGTTTTCGCCCGCGCGACGCACCAGGGTTTCGCTTCCTTCCACGCCCACCACATGGGCGCCGCTGCGGGCGATCGGCAAGCTGAAGTTGCCCACGCCGCAAAAGAGATCGGCAATGCGCTCGCCGAGTTGCGGGTCGAGCAATTGCATGCTGCGACGCATCAGCAAACGGTTGATTTCCGCGTTCACCTGGGTGAAGTCGGTGGGCCGGAAGTTCATAGTCACGCCGAACTCGGGAAGCGTGTAAGACAACCCCGGCGCCTCCACCGGGTGCAGCCGGTAGATGGAATCCGGCCCCTTGGGCTGCAGCCAGACCTGTACGCCGTGCGCGTCCGAGAAAACCGCCAGCCGCTTCTCATCGGCTTCGGTCAGAGGCAGCAGGTTGCGGAACACCAGCACGGTGATGTCATCGCCAACGGCGATCTCGATCTGTGGCAGGCGATCCGGAATCGACAGCCCGGCGATAAGCTCGCGCAGCTTGGGCAGCATGTCGGAGATGTGCGGCGGCAGGATCTGGCAGCTCAGCATGTCGGCGATATAGCTGCTGCGCCGCTCGTGAAAGCCAACCAATATGCCGCCCTTCTTGGGCACCAGACGCACGCCGATGCGGGCACGGTAGCGATAACCCCAACTCGGACCATGAATCGCTGCGAGAATCATCTCCGGCTTGACTTTGCCGACATGCCACAGCGTATCTTCCAGCACGCGCTGCTTGACCGCAGCCTGGGCGACCGGATCGAGGTGCTGCATGGAACAGCCGCCGCACTTGCCGAAATATTCACAAAGCGGCCTGACCCGCTGCGCGCTTGGCTGGATGACTCGGATGATCTGCGCCAGATCGTAGCCGGGCTTGCGGCGATAGACGGAATACTCGACTTTCTCGCCCGGCAAGGCGCCGTCCACGAAGACGGTCTTTCCGTCGACCTGGGTTACCCCGCGCCCTTCGTGATCGAGCGATTCGATAATGGCCACCGGCATGATGCGTCCTGCTGCAAAAGGGGCGGATTTTAGCAGGCGTGGCTTTGGGCGGTGCGTTTCGCGGAAGCATGCGGGTTGCATCGACGACCCTACCCCACCCTGTTCGCGGCTTGCGCCGCTCCTACGGATAATGGAGATGCACTGCTTTCTGGGATAATCCGGACGATGGTCGAAGCGCTCCTCGGCGGCCTGAGCCCCGCCCGATTTCTGCAAGAATACTGGCAGAAAAACCCCTGCTGGTGCGCCAGGCGCTGCCCGGTTTCTCTGGCGTGGCCTCCCGCGACAGGATGTCAGCCCGCACTTGGACAACTACGATGTCTTTCTCATTCAGGGCACCGGCCAGCGGCACTGGCAGATCGCAAACCAGGACGACCGCAGCCAGTCGCCGGACGCGCCGCTCAAGATTCTGCAGCGCTTCGCGCCGGCGCATGACTGGATGCGGGAGCCGGGCGACATGCTCTACCTGCCACCGCACTGGACGCACAATGGCGTGGCGATCGGCCAATACATCACTTATATTCGGTTGGGTTCCGCTCACCCACCGCGCAGGAACTGGCCGGGGAGTTTCTCGGCTGGATGCGCGCAGCCTGTCGTTGTTTAGCGAATCGGGTTTCTGCCTCAATGGTGAGCCAGTCGAGGTCGCTGAATGTGACCGTACCGCAGCCGCAGCATTTGCCGACGACAGGAGCCTGCAGCCTGGGGGCATACGCGGGAGTGCGCTGGAGGTCATCCTTTACGAATGATATCTTGACGGCTTTGGGCATCCGGGAGCCGAGCGATGAGCGACACCGCACCCAGGGACGACGGCCTGATCGACAGCCTCTCGCAATACCACGACGCTGCGCTGGTGCTCATCGGCAGGGCCGAGCGCACCCTCGAGATCTGCGACCCGGACCTGACTCAGCTGCCACTCGAATCGCCGGACGGCATGGCTGCCATCGAAGCCTTTCTCCAGCGCAGCGCGCTCCCAGACTGCCTGCGTATCGTGGTGCATGACGCAAGCCATCTCGAAAAGCACTGCCCACGCCTGGTGCGCCTGTTCGCCGGCCAAGCTCACCGCATGGCGGTACGCGTCAGCGCGCGCGAACACCGCAACCTCGAGCAGTGCTTCATGACCGCTGACAAGACCCACCGGCTGATCCGATTTCACCGCGACCTGCCTCTCGCCCGCCTGAGCCTGGACGCTCCCGCCGACGCAGCGGAAAGTCTGCTGCAGTTCAATACGATTTGGGAGCGAGCGCAAGCAGTTTCACCGGGTGGCCGTCTGGGCTTGTGACCTGCGACTTCAGTGGGTTTCGCCGTTGGCTCAACGCCATCCTGTATTGAAGTCTGTGAGGGAAACGGTAACGGCTGATCCTTTTGTTTTGACTCGACCTTACCCGGTTGCTCCCCCTGCCCCTGAACTGCAACGTTTTGCTACAGCTTTCGGCCCACGGTCGGGTTTAAACTCGCTTTTGGCACCCGTCTGAGTCGCGTGCTGATAAACTCCGTACGTTTCCATGCAGGCCCAAGCATTACGGAAACCCCAGCGTGCCGGGAGGGCGCGCTGTCCACCACACACGAAGAAGGAAAGCAGAGTATGAAGAAGCCATCACTCTTGGTCGCCGCACTGGTCGCCATTGCGCTGACTGCCTGTGGCAAGAAGGAAGAGCCGGCCCCGGTTGCCGCTCCGGCGCCCACACAGCAGCCCGCCCCGGCTCCGGTTCAGGAAACCGTCATTGAGAAGACCGAGGAAGCGGCCGAGGCAGTCGAAGAGGCCACCGAAGAAGCGCTCGAAGCCACTGAAGACGCAGCCGAAGAAGCCAAGACCGCCGTCGAGCAAGTTCGCGAAGCGGGTGCACAGGTGGTCGAGCAGGCAACTGAAAAGGCCGCGGAGGTTGTTGAAGAAGCCAAGCAGGCTGCCGAGACCGCCGTCGCCGGCGTGCTGGAAGCCGCAGGCATCTCCACCGTTGCACCGCTGAGCGCCGCCGATGCCGAAAACCTCGCCCGAGCCAAGAACTGCATGGCCTGCCATGCGACCGACCGCAAGCTGGTCGGCCCGTCTTACCTCGAAGTGGCCGAAAAACGCGCTGGTGAGGAGGGTGTAGTCGCCCTGCTGGCCGAGAAGATCCAGAAGGGTGGCTCCGGTGTCTATGGCCCGGTGCCGATGCCGCCAAACCCGCAGGTGAATGCAGAGGAAGCGGCCCAGCTCGCACAGTGGATCCTGAGCCTCAAGTAAGCATCAGCCATCAACAAAAAAGCCAGCGATTTTCGCTGGTTTTTTTGTTTGGTACCGTCGATCAGCGCAACTGGTTGTGCAGCACCTCGAGAATTCGGCGTGCGGTCGCCGAGCGATCCTCGCCGCCTTCGCGGGTCAGCACGCTCACGACCGACTGGTTGGCATCGGAGGCCACGCGGATACGATACTCGGAACCGCCGGCAACCGCGGAGGCGCCGGCATCACGCCAGAAGGCCATACGGGACAACACCCCCGGCGAACGCTGGCTGCGGGCGTCGGCATCCGGGTCGATGTAGCGCACGAAGAACAGGCCCTGCGAGCGGTCACGGTCTTCGACGGTGAAGCCGGTACGATCGAGTGCCAGGCCAACCCGGCGCCATGCGCGGTCGAAGGATTCGTCCACCACCAGCAGGGTTTGACCCTCGCCACCGGTCTGGAGCACTGCGCGCTGGGGTACGTCCGTGCGTGCGACCATTTCGGCGGCACGCTGCTCTTCGGCGCCCAGGCGCACCATCAGGCGGCGCAGCATTTCGGCTTCGAGTTCCGGGTCCGGCTCACGCGGCTGCCACACGGTGCGCTCCTCGCGCTCGCTGGTATAGACCTCCTTCATGCCGCGATGGCTGACGTAGATCTCGACTGTTCCCGGCTCCTTGCCCTCCTCGAGGCGGGTACGGAACTTGTCGCGTTCGGAGGTTGAGAACAGACCATCGAACACCCGGCCGATGGTCGCGCGAACGAAGTCCATCGGGATGCGGGCGCGGTCTTCGGCCCAGTCGGTTTCCATGACGCCGATCTCGGGGCGGTCGATGTTCAGAATGAAGCCGAGCTCCATCCAGAAATCCTTGATGTCGGGCCAAAGGGCGTCCGCATTGCCGGGTACCACCAGCCAACGCTGGGTACCCGCCCGTTCGATGCGCATGCCCTCGATGCCGACCAGCACGTTGGACGCGCCGGCAGCCGGAGCCGCCGCGCGGTCGGCAGTGTAGCCGGAGAAGGTCGCCACCCCCGCCGTGGTGGGCATCGCGAAACGGTCGTCCGTGCGCATGCCCGCCAGATCCGGTGGCAGCTCGAGCGGCGCCACCTGGCGCGCACTCTTGTAGTCGATTTTCTTGCCCTCGAAGCCCGAGGTGGAGCACCCGACAAGCGCGACCGAAAACGCGATTACGGACAGCGGGAAAAGGCGGCTAGCATTCATGAGTATCAGAGTGTCCCGGTTATTCAGAGGTTGATGCCGGCGCGGCGCATTGCGGCGCGCACGCGATCATGCATGGATTCGGACAGCGTGGTCAGCGGCAGTCGGATACCCTGCCCGATCAGCCCCATTTGTGCGGCCGCCCACTTGACCGGAATCGGGTTGGCCTCGCAAAACAGATCGCGATGCAGACCCACCAGCCGTGCATTGATTTCACGCGCGGTGGCGAGATCACCCGCCAGCGCCGCTGCGCACATGTCGTGCATCGCGCGCGGCGCGACGTTGGCGGCGACCGAGATCGCGCCGTGACCGCCCAGCAGGATGAACGGCAGGGCGGTCATGTCGTCGCCGGTGTAAAGGGCGAAACCGGCGGGTGCACGCTCGACCAGATCGCAGGCGCGGTCGATACTGCCAGTGGCGTCCTTGATGCCGACGATGTTGGGAATTTCGGCCAGCCGCAGGGCAGTGTCGTTGTTCATGTCCGCGACCGTGCGGCCCGGTACGTTGTAGAGCACCAGCGGCAGTTCTACCGCCTCGGCGATGGCGCGGAAATGGCGGTAGAGCCCTTCCTGGGTCGGACGGTTGTAATACGGCACCACCGACAGGTGAGCCTGGGCACCGGCCTGCTGCGCAAAACGCGCGAGCTCGATCGCCTCGGCAGTGGAATTGGCGCCTGTTCCGGCGATCACCGGAATACGGCCGGCAGCGTGTCCGACCGTCGCGCGAATGAGTTCGCAATGTTCCTCGACGTCGACCGTCGGCGACTCACCCGTAGTGCCGACGATCACGATGCCGTCGGTCCCTTCAGCCACGTGATAGTCGATGAGCCCACGCAAACGCGGGAAGTCGAGGCCGCCGTCTACGTCCATCGGTGTGACGATAGCGACGATTGATCCGGTAATCATGGAGTGAGGAACCCGAAAATTAAAACCTTGATTCTACCTGATCACTGCGACGCGATCAGTCCTGACGACTTGCCAACTGAAGCGAGCGCCGGCGCAGGCACCGCCCGTGGTCAAATGGCGAAAGCCGCTTCGCGCCTCACGGCGCTCCCACAAGCAGCGGCCAGCGCTGCACCCGGTGCGCGCCCATCACTGGTAGGAGCGGCGTGAGCCGCGAAAAGTTGCTGTGAATTCAAAGATCGGCCAGCACCTTGACGTGCGCCACTGCCGAGCGCGCGAGCGCCGACAAGGCATAGCCACCTTCGAGAATCGACACGATGCGCTTGTGCCCGCACTCCTCTGCCACCGCCTTGAGCTGCTCGGTGACCCAGGCGTAGTCGGCTTCTACCAGCCCGCAGGAGCCCATGTCGTCTTCGTAGTGCGCGTCGAAGCCGGCCGAGATGAAGATCATCTGCGGGGCATGCTTGCGCAACGCAGGAAGCCAGACATCGCTCACCACCTGGCGGAAACCGTCCCCGCGGGTACCAGCGGACACCGGCACATTGACCATGTGCTCGGCCTTGTTGTCGGCGCCGCTGTACGGGTAGAACGGGTGCTGGAAGATACTCGCCATCATCACACGTGGATCGGCACGAAAGATGTCCTCGGTGCCGTTGCCGTGATGTACGTCGAAGTCGACCACCGCAACCCGCTCGAGCCCATGCACCTCGAGGGCGTGGCGCGCGGCGATTGCGACATTGTTCAGAAAGCAAAAGCCCATGGCCTTGCCATGTTCGGCATGGTGGCCCGGCGGACGCACTGCACAGAAGGCGTTTTCGATGTCGCCCTTCAAGACGAGGTCGGTCGCCAGGATACCGGCGCCGGCCGAACGCAAGACGGCCTTGAGCGTCGACGGACACATTGCAGTGTCAGGGTCGAGATGGCGAATGCCATGCTTCGGCACGCTCTCTACGAGCTGTTTCAAGTATGCAGGGTCATGCGCACGCAAAATCTGCTCTTCGGTCGCAACCGGCGCATCGTGGAAAGAAAGGTAAAGATCGAGGCCGGCGGCGATGAGCCTGTCGTTGATGGCGCCAAGCCTGTCCGGACATTCCGGGTGGAAGCTGCCCATCTCGTGGAGCCAGCAATCCCGATGCGTGATGAACGCAGTAGTCGTCATATCCCTCCTCGATACCCTGCAATGAACTTTGTCCTGCGGGACTCTTCCAAACGCTGGCAGCCAGGCACAGCGAGTTCCCTCTGTTTGTCGTCTATTATCACCGCTTTGTCGCGATTTTCACAGTCACCCGCCAATGCCTCATTTCCCCGCCAACCGCCTGCTCGACGCTGCCTCCTCGATCATCCTCGGCAAGCGCGAAGAGCTTCGCCTCGCACTCGCCTGCCTGATCGCACGCGGACACCTACTCATCGAAGACGTCCCCGGCGTAGGCAAGACCACCCTCGCCCATACACTGGCCAGCCTGACCGGCATGCAGTTCCAGCGCATCCAGTTCACCAGCGACCTGCTGCCGGCCGACATCGTCGGCGTGTCGATCTTTGACCGGGAGACAAGCACTTTCCGCTTCCACCCGGGCCCGATCTTCGCGCAACTGATTCTCGCCGACGAGGTCAATCGCGCCACGCCCAAGACGCAGAGCGCGCTTCTGGAGGCCATGGAAGAGCATCAGGTGACCACCGATGGACAGACCTATCCGCTGCCCGACCCGTTCTTCGTCATCGCAACCCAGAACCCGGCGAACCAGATCGGTACTTTTCCGCTGCCGGAGAGCCAACTCGACCGCTTTCTGATGCGCATCCGGCTCGGCTACCCCGACGCTGAAGCCGAGCGCGCCTTGCTCATGGGGGAGGACCGCCGCACCCTGCTCGAGCGCATCGAGCCGGTGATCGGTGCGGGCGAGCTCGCGCACTTGCAGCAGAGCACGCGCCAGGTGAGCGTCAGCGAGCGTCTGGTGGAGTATGTGCAGGCGCTACTGTCGGCCAGCCGCCAGGATGGCGAATTCGCCGGTGGTCTCAGTCCCCGTGCCGGCCTCGGCCTGCTGACCGCAGCCCGGGCCTGGGCGTTGATGGACGGGCGCGACCATGTCCTGCCCGAGGATGCACAGGCGGTGTTTCCCTATGTCGCCGGTCACCGCCTCCACATGGCGGGAGACGGCCGCCCCGCCTCCGCGGCGACCGTCCAGCGACTGCTGCATTCAGTGCCGCTGCGATGAGGCAGGCGCGCACCGGCTGGGGTCCGCGGCGCGCCATCGATCGCGCAATCGACCGCTGGCTGTTCCGCCTCGGCGCACCGGAGCGCCTGCCGCTCACCTTCGGCCAACGCCGTATCTTTGTATTGCCAACCGGGGCCGGCTATGGCTTCGCAATCGCGCTCCTTGTAATGCTTGTGGCGTCGATCAACTACAACCTCAGCCTGGGCTATGGTCTGGTGTTCCTGCTCTTCGGTCTTGGCGTGGTGAGCATGTTCCATGCCTTCCGCAACTTGCTTCAGCTGTCGGTCACCCATGTACGCGCCGAGCCGGTATTCGCCGGCGAGCCGGTGCGCTTTCGGTATACGGTACGCAACGACTCGGCCCTCGCGCGCCATGCGCTCTCGCTTGCCTCCCGCGAGGCGCGTTCGCGGAACTGGTCGGTCGGGGGCAGTACCACGCGGGAGGTGCCCCTAGACCACCCTACCCGCCGACGCGGCTGGGCATCACCCGGACGACTGACGCTGGAGACCCGCTATCCGCTCGGACTGGTGCGCGCCTGGAGCGTATTCGTTCCGGACGCACGCGGCCTGGTGTACCCGTTGCCGGAGGCCTCGCCTCCGCCGCTGCCGGAGTCCAGAGGCGATGTCACCGGCGCCCGACCCTCCAGCGACGGAGATGACGATTTCGCCGGTTTGCGTGCGCATCGCGACTCCGATTCACCGCGACATGTTGCGTGGAAAGTAATCGCCCGCGAGGGCCCCATGATGACCAAGCGATTCACCGCCAACAAAGAGGGCGACTGCGAACTCGACTGGCAGACACTGCCAACAGGGCTGGATGCCGAGCAACGTGTGGCGCGGATGACCGCCTGGGTGCTGGCCGCGAGCGCCGCGGGAAGACGCTTCACCATGCGGCTGCCGGGCATCACTCTCGGCCCGGCTTCCGGCGATGGACATGCCCGCGCATGCCTCGCCCGGCTCGCCACGTTTGGCCTCGGCGACTCCGAGACCAACCCAGACAAGGGTTGATGCCATGAAGCTCAGCCTGCCCGCCCGCAAACCGAAACCGGCTCCACCACCGCCACCCCTGTCGGCATCATTTTGGCTTCTCGCCGCAGCAGCCATCACACTCGGGCCTCATGCGCTTACCCACCTGCCCGCCTGGCTCAGCGTGGCGTGCGTGCTGGTGCTCGTCTGGCGTGCCTGGGCCTTGCGCACCGGTGCACAACGCAGCCATGCGTTGCTGGTGATGCTGCTGGCCAGCGCCGCGGCGCTGGCGATTCGCCTGCACTACGGCCATTTTTTCGGCAAGGATCCGGGAGTTGCGTTGCTCGCGCTGCTCTTGTGCCTCAAGCAACATGAGATCGCGTCGTCCCGGGATATCCGTGCCGCAGTGCTGCTTGCATTCTTCCTGCAACTCGGCCTCTTTTTCTACGACCAGAGCCTGCCGGTCGCGGCGCTCGCCCTGACGGGGACCTTGCTCGCGACGGTCACCCTCCTCTGCCTGCACACCGACGTTGTGCGCCCGAGCGCGAGCCTGCGCATGGGCGGTGTCATGCTGGTGCAGGCGATTCCGTTCCTGCTAGTGCTCTTCGTGCTGTTTCCGCGCATCCCCGGCCCATTGTGGGGGCTGCCAGCAGATGCCCACAGCGGCATGAGCGGACTGTCTGACAGCATGTCCCCGGGCTCGATCAGCCAGCTCGGGCTGTCCGACGCGATTGCCTTCCGAGCCGAGTTTGCCGACACGCCGCCTCCGTCACAGCGCTACTGGCGCGGCCCGGTACTCACCGATTTCGACGGACGGACCTGGCGTGCCGCGATTGTCGGCAGCGACGCCGGGCCAAACGTCGTGGCCACGGGCCCTGGCTACACCTACCGGATGACCCTCGAGCCGCACAACCAGCGCTGGCTGCTAGCGCTGGAGCACCCGGTTTCGGCCGGGACACAGGTGCGATTCGCTCACGACCAGCAACTCCTGGCCGGCGCACCGCTGCGTTCGCGCACCCGTATCGAGATCGTCTCCCACCCGGACGCCTCCGCCGGCTTGAACGAAAACCCCGCTGTGCTGGATCGGGCCTTGCGGCTGCCTGCGGGCAGCAATCCGCGTGCAGTGGCCACCGGCGTCGAGATCGGCCGCAGCAGCGATGCCCCGGAGGCTGCCCTGCAAGCGGTGCTCACGCATATCGCCGGCCTGGGGCTGACCTACACCCTGCGTCCACCCTTGCTCGGCACACACACGGTAGACGAGTTTCTCTATTCGACCCAGCTCGGCTTCTGCGAGCATTTTGCTTCTGCGTTCACAGTGCTTGCGCGTGCCGCCGGGCTGCCGGCACGCGTGGTCACCGGCTACCAGGGCGGCGAAATCAACCCGGTCGACGGCGTCATGGTGGTTCGCCAGTCCGACGCGCACGCCTGGGCCGAGGTCTGGTTGCCCGGGCAAGGTTGGCAGCGCGTCGACCCGACCGCGCTGGCCGCGCCTTCGCGCATCGAATCGGGGCTGGCTGCGTCCCTGCCGAGTGGCGACCCGCTGCCGCTGTTCGCCCGGCCGGCGATGATTTGGCTGCGCGACGCACGCCACCGTTGGGAAGCCTTGTCGAACGCATGGAACCAGACGGTCATCGGTTTCGGCGCAAGCGATCAACGCCGCTTGCTCGAGCGCCTCGGCTTTTCGACACCCGACTGGAAGACGCTGACCACGCTGCTCGGCACACTCTCGATCGCATTGATGTTCGGCCTCTTCGCATGGGCGATGCGGCAGCGCGCCCGGCGTGATCCGCTGGATCAGACCTGGCAGGCTTTCTGCGACAAGTTCGCCCGCAAGGGCTGCGAGCGGTTGCCCTGGGAAGGGCCGATCGATTACGCTGAACGCCTTGCCGGACGTTACCCCACACAGGCGTCGATGCTGCGGGCGATTGGCAGGACCTACGCCCGACTGCGCTACGGCAGCGCCTCATCGAGGCATGAAGCGGAAGTCCGCGAACTGCACAGCCGCGTGCGCCAACTTAGAATCGACTGACTCGTAAATGACCCGAACAAGCTACCCGCTCCTGCTGCTCGTTGCCCTGCTGATGGCGCGGCCGGCTGCCCAGGCCTCATTCGTCTCGCACCCGCAAGCGCTCAGTTTCGTGCAGGAGATGGAGAAGCGGCACGGCTTTGATCGCGGTGAGTTGCTCGATGCGCTGCATCGCGCAAGCCACAACGAGCGGGTCATCAGGCTCATCCAGCCGCCCAGCCAGCCGGGCGCGCGCTCCTGGCGCAACTATCGCCAGCGCTTCATGGGCGAGGCGCGCATCAATGGAGGCGTGTCTTTCTGGGTACGTCACGAAGACGCCTTGCGCGAAGCCAGCCGGATCTACGGCGTGCCGCCGGAGATCATCGTCTCGATTCTCGGCGTCGAAACCCACTACGGCAGCTACACCGGCAGTTTCGAGGCGGTCTCGGCGCTGGCCACGCTGGCTTTCGACTATCCCAGGCGTGCAGAACTGTTCCGCCGCGAGCTGGAAAACCTCTTCCTGCTTGCCCGTGAACAGGGTCGCGACCCCTTCAGCTATCGTGGCTCTTTTGCCGGCGCGCTGGGTTATCCGCAGTTTCTGCCGAGCAGCATCCGAAACTACGCGGTGGATTTCAACGGCGACGGCCGCATCGATTTCGACTCCGACCCGCTCGACGCCATCGGCAGCATCGCCAACTATCTCGCGGTCCACGGTTGGCAGGAAGGCGAGCCGATCGCGCAGCGCGTGCTCATCCCCGCCGACGTCGACCCGCGACCGCTCATCGATGCCGGCATAGAACCTTCACTGGAATACTTCGCGCTGATCAGCTCAGGCATCGCCGCCCATGACGGCAGCCAGCTCCACCCCACCCTGACCACCCTCTTCGACCTGCCCACGCCCGGCGAAGCTGCACAGTATTGGGTCGGCTATCGCAATTTCTACGTTATCACCCGTTACAACCGCAGCAGCTTCTACGCGATGTCGGTTTTCGAGCTCGCCGAGGAGATCCGCGTACGCTTCGAACGGCGGCGCCAGGCCTTGCGCTAGTTCGAATCTCTCACGGACGCGACAGCCGGCGCCCCATGTAGGAGCCCGGCCAGGCCGGGCTCCTACAAGACCTGAAGCACACGACTGGCAACACACTCAGAGCAGCACGTCCCGCGTGATGCCGTTGCGCCGGATCGACCTTCGCAGCAGCCCCAGCGCCTCGAGCTGAATCTGGCGCACCCGTTCGCGCGTGAGGCTCAGTTGCGAGGCGAGCTCTTCGAGCGTCAGGACTTCGCAACCGTCGATTCCGTAGCGGTGCCGGATCACCAACCGCTGCTTCTCGTTGAGCCGCTTTATCCACTCCCGCACCAGCACTTCGACTTCATGGTTCTGGATGAGCAGATCCGGCGAATCGACCCCTTCATCGGCGAGCGACTCGCCAATCGACAGGGAGGGGTCGATATCGAGTGGGGCATCGAGCGACGTGGTGTGCTCTGCGAGCGCGAGCAGCGAGCGGACCTCCTCGACCGTCTTGCCGATCTGGTCTGCAATTGCCTCGATGGAACAATCACCGTTGCCGAGTGATTCGATCTGTCGCTGGGCGCGCAATACCTGATTCAGTTCCTTGACCACATGCACCGGCAGGCGGATGGTGCGGGACTGGTTCATGATCGCGCGTTCGATATTCTGGCGGATCCACCAAGTGGCGTAGGTCGAAAAACGAAAACCGCGCTCGGGATCGAACTTCTCGAGCGCGTGGATCAAGCCGAGATTCCCCTCCTCGACCAGATCGAGGAGGGGAATGCCCCGATTCAGGTAGCGCTTGGCGATGTTGACGACCAGGCGCAGGTTGCGCTCGATCATCGTTTGCCGGGCTTCGAAATCACCCTGCTTCACCCGCCGGGTGAGCGAGAGTTCCTCTTCCGGCGTCAACAGCGGATTGGCGCCGATCTCGTGGAGATAAATCTGGGTGACGTCGTTGAGAAACTCGCTCTCGAAGGGCGGCGGCGTGGGCGAGGCGCTACCCATCACCTCCACTTCGGGCGGCAGATCCGGTTCGCCATCGACGGTGTCGTGAAGCTCTGACGGATCTCGCATTGACTGCTCTCCTCAGCGGGTCGGGAGATACTGCATCGGATCAACCGGACGCCCTTGTCGGCGAATCTCGAAATGCAGTTTCGGCCGGTCAGCATCGGTGCTGCCCAGCTCGGCGATACGCTGGCCCCGCGTTATGGTGTCACCTTCCTTCACGAGCAGGTTCTGATTGTGCGCATAGGCCGTCAGATACTCGTCGTCGTGCTTGATGATGACCAGTTTTCCATAGCCACGCAAGCCGCTGCCCGCGTACACCACGCTCCCGGCGGCAGAAGCCACCACCGGGTCACCGGGGTTGCCACCGATGCCCACCCCTTTATTGGTCGCTTCGTCGAAGCGCGCAATGATCGGGCCATTTGCCGGCCACAGCCAGCCGCTTTCAGTCGCGGCCAGCGGCGGTTCCGGTTGGCTGGGCGCCGCCGCAGCCGAAGGTGCAACATCCGGGCGTACCGCAGCCCAGGCCTGGTCGCTATAGGGCTGACGACCGCCTCGGGGCTCTTCGAACACCGGCGTGCCGCCTGGCGGTCGCACGGCTGTTCCGGCCTGACCGGTCATGTCGATCGGCTGGGCGATGGCCACGGCACCGACGGCGGCCGAAGGCGGCGACACGCGGAGTTCCTGGCCGATGCGCAACTGGTTGGGATTGCTCAGCGCATTCCATGCCACCAGATCATTCACGTTTTGCCCGTAGAGACGACCGATACCCATGAGCGTGTCGCCGGACCGGACGACGTGGATGCGTTGCGCCTCGCTCGGGGCCGGCGCAGCGGTAGCGGTTCCCGGAGGCGCGCCGCTCTGGCGCACGGGGGCCGGAGCCTGGGCGGCACAACCGGCGAGCACCACCACCACGCCTGCTACTGCCAACAGACGTGCGGAGCCGATATTCATGACTGACTTGATCATTCTGTTCCACTGAGCAATGGCACGAAGCGCACCGCCTCGTACCGGCTTTCCCTGAAAACACCGCCCTGCCGTTCTACCAGCAAGAGTACCTGATTCGACCCGCCCACCGGCAGGATCAACCTGCCGCCTTCCGCGAGTTGGTCCTTGAGCGCCTGGGGCACCTCCCTGGCCGCGGCCGCGACGATGATCGTGTCGAAAGGCGCAGCTTCAGGCAAACCCAGACTGCCGTCGGCATATTTTAGTCTGACATTGGCGAAGCGGAACGGTCTCAAGTTGTCACGAGCCCGATCCAGCAGCGGACGAATGCGCTCTACCGCATATACATCGCTTGCCAGATAAGACAGCACTGCAGCCTGATATCCACACCCGGCGCCCACCTCCAGCGTGCGCCCTAGTCCGACGCGTTCGGCGTGCAGGAGTTCCAGCATGCGTGCAACCACGAAGGGCTGGGAAATCGTCTGCTGATAGCCGATCGGCAGCGGGGTGTCATCGTAGGCGCTGTAGGCGAGGCCCTGTTCGACGAACTGCTGGCGGGGCACCTTGCCAATCGCCTGAAGCACCCGTTCATCGCGAATGCCCTGTTCGCGCAGTCGCTCGATCAGCCGTGCGAGCGTGCGATGCGGGGCATGGTCTCCGCCGTAGATTCGCTTCACTGTCATTTCATTAGCCAGTCGGAGACATCCGGAATCAACAGGGGATGGGTCAGATCGATTTCGAGCGGTGTCACCGAGACGAAACCATTGGCCACCGCGTTGAAATCGGTACCCTCGCCCGAGTCAGCCGCCTTGCCGGCAGGCCCAATCCAATACACTGGGTCTCCTCTCGGCGTAGTGCTCTTGATCACCGGCTCGGCCTTGTGGCGCTTGCCCAGTCGGGTCACCTTGACCCCACGCAATTGATCTTCGGGAACATTGGGGATATTGACGTTCAGCAGCACCGGTTGCTTGAACGGCGCACGAACAAAGCGCTCGACCATGTCCCGGGCAACCTTGCCCGCGGCGCCAAAATCTGAGGCGGCCTCGCTCACCAGAGAGATCGCAATCGACGGGACGCCAAGCAGATAGCCCTCGGTCGCGGCCGCTACCGTACCGGAGTAAATCGTGTCGTCACCCATGTTCGCGCCGTGATTGATGCCGGATACCACCATATCGGGCAAATGATCGAACATGCCGGTGACCGCAAGGTGAACGCAGTCGGTCGGCGTGCCATTGACGAAATGGAAACCGTTGGCAGCGGTGCGCAGCGTCAGCGGTCGATCGAGCGTGAGGGAGTTGCTCGCGCCACTGCGATCTCGCTCGGGTGCGACCACGGTCACGTCACCCAACTCCCGCAAGGCAAGGTAAAGGGCTTCGAGCCCGGGGGCGAAATAGCCGTCGTCGTTACTAAGCAGAATGCGCATGGTCAATGATGAATCAGGACTGGCCGACGCGGGTGGCGCTCGGCACGAAGATGCTAGCACGGGCCAGCGTAAACGAAAAAACCGGCTCACGGCCGGCTTTCGCAAATCGATTTGGTCGGGGCGGCGGGATTCGAACTCGCGACC